>JBPCKO010000072.1:0-19906 GCA_051004215.1 Streptosporangiaceae bacterium
GGACGGTGTAGGCCAGCCGCTTGCCCGGCTCGACGTCGAGGATTTCCTCCACCGAGACGGGGTACCGGAACCCGTACCGCCTGGACCCCTGCAGCCAGTACACGGCGCCCTTGCCGTCCGCGGCCGGGTCGCCCTTGCTCCGGTAGCCGGCCGTGCGCCATGGCCCCCACTGCGGGTACGCCGTGACGTCGCTGAGCAGGGACCAGACAACCTCGGGCGGCACCCGGGCCGTCTGCTCGGCCGCAGCTTCCACCTTGCGCATAACCAGGTTCTACCGCCCGCCGGCCAGACCGGACAAGAGCAAGCCGAGTTCCGTGCGGCGGATCATCCAGGACGCCCAAGCTCCAAACACGACGTGAGCGGTCTGCCAAGCTAAGGCAGGAGAAGGCGCAGAGGCAGAAGCCTGCTGCTGCATCTCTCGATACACCTTGAGATCATTGACCCCGGGGAGGAGGTTAGGTGTGGTTCGGCCGACGGCGTCCCTCAGCGCAAACATTGCGCTGGGTAGAGAGGTCACTCGACGGCACAGCACGAGTGGTTGCCTGGCGCAGGATGACAGGCGGCGTCGGTTCTGTTGTTCACCGGCTGACGATCGACCACGGCAGCTACCGGGACGTGCTGGTCCTGCGCCAGTACGAGCACGCAGACAGCGGCATGGCGGCGCTGGTCAGGAACGAGGCCACGACACTTCGTGCCGTTCATGATGCCGGGCTTCCGGTACCGGAGCAGATAGCCGCTGACGCGGAGGGCCGCGAAGCTGACGGGCACCCGGCCATGCTCATGACGCGCGTGCCAGGCCGGCTGGATCTCGCGCCAGCCGACCCGGAGGGCTGGCTGCGCCAGATCGCCGTCATGGCCGTGCGGATCCATGATGTGCCGGTGGCAGCCGGACCTTTCGAAGCCCGGATCGATGCAGCCGCCTATACCACGCATGGCTGGCGGCAGAGGACCCGGGGCCTGATCCCGACCAGCGCGGGCACCCCGGTAATTCCCGCCTCGGCGACACGCCCGGCGATCTGGGAGGCGGCCTTCGGCATCCTGCGGCAGCAGGCACCGGAGCCCGCTACCAGCTTCATTCACCGCGACTTCCAGCCCTTCAATCTGCTCTGGCGACGCGGCCGGCTGACCGGCGTCCTGGACTGGACCAGGTCCTGCACCGGTCCGGCCGACTTCGATACCGGGCACTGCTGACTCAACCTGGCCGTCATGTTCGGGGCGGACTGGGCTGAGCGGCTCCGCCTGGCTTATGAAGCCGAGGCTGGTCGTGTCACCGATCCCTGGTGGGACCTGTACGCGGCTACCGCCTACAGCGATAAATGGCGCAGCTTCATCCCCGTGCAGGTGGCGGGACGCGCTCCGGTCGATGTCGATGGCATGACCGGAGAGGTCGAACGGCTGCTTGACATCATCATGCGCCGCATCTGACGAGCGCATCGAAGCGCGAGCCTAGACAAGCGAAGGCCGGATTAGGCGAGGTGCTGGTCCCAGGCGTAGCGCGTCGCGGCCGCCCGGTCCGCGGAACCGGTCTTGGCGAAGATCCGGTTGATGTGGCTCTTGACCGTATGGGCGCTGAGATAGAGCTCGGCGGCGATGTCGGGATTGGTCATGCCGCGCGCCATCATCGCCAGTATTTCTGCCTCCCTTCTGGTGAGCCCGTCGGGCAGAACCTCGGGGTGGGCCGAGGTGTTTCACCAACCGGGGCCTTCTGCGTGGCGGCCAGGAGAGCGGCCCGGACGGCCGGATCGAGAACGGAAAGGCCGGTGACGGCGCTGCGAAGCGCGCTGGCAATCTCGGCCCGGTCGGCGGCCTTGGTGAGGTAGCTACGGGCTCCGGCCCTGAGAGCGGCCAGAATGGAGCCGTCGTCGGCGTAGGTGGTGAGCACGACGATCGCGACGGCCGGGTGCAGATCGGTGAGCTGCCGGGTGGCCTCGATGACGTCGATGACGGGCATGTGCAGATCGAGGAGGATGGCGTCGGGCTGGTGCTGGGCAACGAGGTCAATGGCTTGCCGACCATCGGCGGCGCAGGCGACCACCTCGATGTCGGGAAGGAGCCCGAGCATCAGCGCGAACCCCTCGCGGACACGCCTGGTCGTCGGCGACGACGATCCGCAAGGGCACCGGAGGAGTGGTCACTGCGGGACCTGGGCGGTAACGATCCAGTTGCCATCGTGCGGGCCGGCGTGGAGCGAGCCGTCGATCAGCAGCAACCGCTCCCGCATTCCGGCGAGCCCGTGACCGCCGTTGACCGTCTCCAGCGCCGGACGGACGTCAGCATGAGCCGCCATCCGGCTGATGATGGTGAGCGCAGTGCGGCCTTCCTGGTAGTCGAGCCGGACCTCGACAGGCTCCTCCGGGGCGTACTTAGCCGTGTTGACCAGGGACTCTTGCGCCGTGCGGGTGAGCGCCAAGCCGGCGTCGGCCGACAGTGACCGCGGCGCGCCGGTCACCTTGAAACTCACCCGGGCGCCATAGCGGCGCTGGTGGTCGGAGCTCAGCCCGGTGAGAGATTCCGGCAACGGCGGGGTCGCCGCGCGCAGAGCGTGCAGGGCCTGGCGGGTCTCGTGCAGGCCCTCGGCCGCCATCCGCCGGGCGGAGCCAAGCAGCTCGACGGCCCGGTCGATGTCGCCCTGGTCGGTGAGCACAGCCTGGGCGGCCTGGATCTGGACGCCGAGCGCGCCGAGGGAGTGAGCCAGCAGGTCGTGGATCTCCCGGGCGATGCGGTTGCGCTCGTCCAAGGTGGCGGACCGCCTCTGCTCCGTGCGGAGTTGCTCGGCCTTGGCCAGCAGCGCGGCAGACTGCTCGGCTTTAAGGCGGTACCCGCGTTCGAGCCGGCCGAAGAGCAGGCCAAGCACCAGGATGAGCGGGTAGAAGAACACTTCCCACGTGGGAAGGTTGAACGCCAGCGCGACCGAAGCGACGGCCACCGCACCGATCCCGGTGATGGTTCCGGCCACGGCCAGGCTGAAGGCGTCGCCCGCGCCGACCGTGGCCATGGCGCTCAGCAAGCTGAAGGGTCCCCCGCTGCTGGTAAGCGCCGCCACCCGGACGTGACCGCCATCGCCCCCCAGGCGAACGGCAGCAGCCGGGCGAGCCTGGCCCGCACGGCGGGAGAGCGGCCAGCGGCCGCCCACAGCGCCAGGGTCAGCACCGCGATGGCGAAGGCGGTGATCTCGGAGACCATGTTGCGAGTCCGGCCGAAAGGCTGGGTGAAGGTCGAGACGCCGACAACCGCGAGGGCTACGGCTACGGCTGCCCAGTTCAGCTTCTGCAGCACCAGCCCAGTATCCCTCACCGGCATTCGCCCCCTCACGTGCTCGGACGCTGGCAACAGCAGCCGCCACGGCCAGTCGGATCAACCGTAGGAACTCAGGAACCGACGGCGCATCAACCCGGCGGGCCAGCCCGCGGTATGAGATTTGCTCCTGTCTCATGCCGGCCCCCCGGCCCGGGTCATACCGGTGAGCGCAACGTTCCAACCAGCGAGCCGATGACAGCCCGCCAGCTATGGCCGACCCTTATCTCATGGCAGTCGCGAGCGGCCAGGAGGCCCGAAATGACCGATAACACGGCGACCGGCAAGGGTGCCGTCCCGGAGCCCGGCGGGGCGCGCGGATCGCCGGGGTCGGGTCTGGCCCCGGTTGATCGCCGGATCTTCGCCGTGGCGACCGCCGTTTTCGCGCTGTTGATGGCCTTCTCCGCACGGTACGGCATCCACCGCGACGAGCTATATTTCCTGGACTGCGCGCGCCATCTGTCGCTGAGCTACGTCGACCAGCCGGTCTTTACCCCGCTGGTGGCCCGGCTGTCGCTGGACCTGTTCGGCGTATCGGTGGTCGGTCTGCGGCTGTGGCCGGCGCTGGCCGCGTTCGGCACGGTAGTCACCGGCGGGCTGCTGGCCCGGGAGTTCGGCGGGGAACGAACGGCGCAGTTGCTGGGCGCGCTGGGAGTGGCGACGGCGCCGGCCCTGCTCGGCGCCGACCACATCCTGGACACGACGGGCTTCGATCTGCTGGCGTGGTCGGTGCTGGCCCTGATCGTGGCCCGGATCGGCCGGACCGGGGACACCCGGCTGTGGGTGCCGGCCGGCGTGGTCCTGGGGATCGGGCTGACGAACAAGCACTCGATCGGGTTCTTCGCGCTGGCCATCGTCGTCGGCACCTTGCTCAGCGGCGGCCGGCCACTGCTGGCCAATCGCTTCTTCGGCCTCGGCGCGCTGAGCGCCGTCCCGTTCACCATTCCCGATCTGTGGTGGCAGGCGCACCACGGCTGGGCGACCATCGCCATGACCCGCGTCCTGGCCCAGGAGAACGGCGGGGCCGGCAACGCGATCGGCTTCGTCGCCTTGCAGGTTGTCATGGCCGCTCCGGTCCTGATCGGAGTCTGGATCCTCGGGCTGCGGTTCTTGTGGCGGTCGGGCCGGCCGCTGTGGCGCGCCCTGGCCTGGGCCTGGGGCCTGCTGTTCGTCTTCTTCGCGGCCACCGCCGGCGCCAAGCCGTACTACATCGCCGCCACCTACTTCTTCCTGCTCGCCGCGGGCGCCGTCGCCCTCGAACGACGCTGGGCAACTAAGCGCGGCCGGGGCCGCATCGCGCTCGCCGTGGCGTTGCCGCTCAGCCTGCTCGTCGCGCTGCCCTTGGTCCTGCCCGTCCTGCCCGCTAGCCGGGCCGGTGGCACCTCGGCAGTCGACCCGGTCCAGGTCGAGACGATCGGCTGGCCCGGCTTCGTCGCCACCGTGGCCCGGGCCTGGAATCAGCTGCCGGCCGCGGAGCGCTCCCGGGCCGTCATCTTCACCGGCAACTACGGGGAAGCCGGCGCCATCACCGAGCTCGGCCGCGCTGCCCGCCTCCCCGTCGCGGTCAGCGGGCAGAACAACGAGTGGTACTGGGGACCCGGCAACCCGCGCGCCACCACCATCGTCGCGATTGTCCAGCCCGGCTTCCCGCAACTGATCACCCGCCTGCGCCGCGACTACGCCCGCGTCCAGACCATCGCCACCATCAGCAACCCCGAGCACATTGCCAACCAGGAACAGGGAGCGCACGTCTACCTGTGCACCGGCCCGGTCCGGCCCTGGGGCCAGCTCTGGCCATCCTTCAGATACGACAGCTAATGACGAGAGTGTGCGAAGCGGTTGAAGGCTCCGATTGGGCTTAGCTACCCTGACTGATCAAGCTCATCGCTTGGCAGCCGCCCGGATGGCGGCGGCGATCGGCAGCTACCCGTTCTCGATCTGGCCCCGAGGCCATCTGGTGAACCGGGAGCTCCTGAAGGAGCGTTACTGCGCGTGCATACGCCGCCCGCGGTTCGTATGGTCACGACTAGCCGCAAGCTCAAGGGCGGCTGGTTCAGCACGGTCGGCCTTGCGGCCACGGTCATCCTTGCGACGCTGGTCACCACGGTCGGCCTCAGCGGGTCGGCTGGCGCCGCCCCGGCGCCCACACCCGCGCAGGCTCAGAAGAGGCTCGCCCAGCTCAATCGCCAGGCGACCAAGCTGGGCCACCAGTACGCGAAGGTAGTTCAGCAGCTCGTGCTGGCCGACCAGCGGCTGAAGCTCCTCAAGAGGGAGACCGGGGCCTACCGCACCATCTTCGACGCGATGCGCAGCAAGGTCGCCAGACTTGCCGCCGTCGCCTACGAACAGGGCGGCGTCGACTTGCCGTTCGTGCTGCTCACCTCGGCCTCACCGCAGCACATACTCAACGAAGCGTCGATCCTGAGCGAGCTGTCCTTCGGCGACACCGCCCAGATCGGCCAGTACCTGAGCGCGACCCGGGAGCTGGTGAGCGCTGAGCGGACGACAACCCGGGCCCGAGCCGGAATCCTCCGGCTGAAGCACGGGCTCGGCAAGCGGCTCGCGGTGCTGAAAGCGCTGAATCGAAGGGAAGGGAACCTGCTGCCGGTGCTGACCCTCGAGCAGCTGGCGACCAGCGGCCATCCCTACCTGAACCCGCTGCGCTACATCATCGGCCTGTCTCCTGAGCGTGCTGACGAGGGCGTCGACTTCGCCGGAACAGGGCCCGTCTACGCGATCGGGGCTGGTGTGGTCACTCAGGCGATGGGCAATAACGGCGGCTGGCCAGGCGGCGGCTGGATCACCTACGAGCTCACCGACGGCCCCGCGGTAGGCGAAGTCGTCTACCTTGCCGAGGACGTTACCCCGGCCGTGCAGGTCGGCCAGAAAGTGACGCCCGACACCGTGATCGGGCACATGTTCAACGGAGGCGACGGCATTGAGACCGGGTGGGCCATGCTCGACAGCGCGTCGTCGGAATCGGAGCTGCCGGAGGCTGGTGGCATCGGCGGTGCCGGCCCGTTCCCGACCGGCGTCGGGATGAACTTCGACAACCTGCTCCAGGCCCTGGGCGTGCCGGCCGCGAACAATGCTGGCGATCCACCGTCCGGGCTCGTCCCGTCGCGCTACCAGATCGACTGGGCCAAGGCTCTGCGCTGACGTCCGCAGGGATGCGGCGGGAACGTCCAGTTCCTCGCTAGCCGCCGCGCAGGTAGTGCCCCTTTTTCTCGGTTTACCCCCGGCCGGGCCGCTCTTTCAATAGGTTCTCCAGGACAGGCGTTCCACCGCGCCGGCCGCATGTCGGCGGCCCGCCCGCGGCGGACGCGACGATACGGCGACTCGAGGGCGATGACTGCGCGGTCCCGCCATGCCAAGCCCAAGTCCCGCGCCAGCAAGGTCGGGCCGCTGGCCGCAGCCGCCGTGACGCTTGCCGGCATAGCTGCGGCTTTCGTATTTCTGCAGAGCGGGCCAGCTGACGCCGGCTCGTCGCGTCCGGCCTCAGCGCCGAGCTCAGCGAGCCGTCAGGCACTGGCCGACAATCTGATGGCCACCGCCATTCACCGTGCGTCCGCCACTTTGCAGGCCCAGGCAGCGGCCGACCGCGCGAGGGCCGCTGCCCGGCGCCGGCAGGCCGCGGCGCGGCTCGCGCGGCAGCAAGCCCGCCAGCGAGCGCGGCAGCGGGCACAGCAGCAAGCGCAGCAGCGGGCACAGCAGCAAGCGCAGCAGCGGGCACAGCAGCAAGCGCAGCAGCGGGCACAGCAATCGCCCGCTCCGACGCAGAGCCCAGCACCCCCGCCCACGGGCGACGCGGCGCATTCGGCGCTCGGAATCTGCATCCGCAACGCCGAAGAGGGCGGTAGTTACGCCTGGGGACCCGGCAACGGCGGCGGCGCCTACCAGTTCCTGCTCAGCACCTGGGAGGGGTACGGCGGCGCGGCCAGCGCATACGGCACGGCCGGGCCCTCGTACCAGGACCGGATCTTCGACAACGCCATCGCCGCTGGAGGCGCGTCGAACTGGACGGCCTACGACGGCTGCTGACCACGGGCGGCGATGGCGCTTGTCACGCAATTGCCAGGGCAAGACTGGACTGGCGTCCCGATGGCCGTCGAGCCCATGCTCGATCCGTGCGGCACGCGACACAGGACGACCTTGACCGGATCGAGGCGCTGCTGGCGGAACTGCGCGGCCTGCCCGAGCTGCGGGAGCGCAAGCCTGGCAATTTCGGCCGGGGATCGCGGGCATTCGTGCATTTCCACGAGGACGCGGGTGACCTGTACGCCGACGTCAGGCTCGATGGCGCGTTCCGGCGCCTCAAGGTCACTACCCCCGGCGAGCAGGCAAGTTTCCTGGCGCAGGCGCGGCAGGCGCTTGGGACGGGCGAGTCCGGCCGGCACTAGGCGTCCCGGGCAGGCAGCCCCATTCCCGTACTTCGGCCGGCGTCCAATCCGGGCGCGCGCCCGCACCTCCTGCCGCTGACCGGCGCTCAGCCGGGGCCGGCGCCGGCGCGCCGTTGCGCTTCGGCCCGGATAGCGGAGAAGGACGAGTGGACGGCCCCCTCCCAGGCGGCCGCGACCCGGTCGGCCCACCACTGCCCGGCGGCGGCAAAGTCCATGCCGAGCTCGCCGGAGTACGCCAGCCTGGTGGTGCCGTCCTGCTCGGTCAGCGTGAATTCCTCGGTGATGTACGGAACGGGCCCGCGCACGAGGCGGAACGCGACCCGGCGCGGCCGGTCAAACGTGACCGTCTCCAGCGTCGCGGCGGTGAGCCTGCCATGGTGCACGGGGGTGTAGTGCTCGGCCAGCACCATGTCAGCGCCACGGTCCAGGACCTGGAGCTTGGACGCCATGGCCCGCGGCGTGCGGCCCAGGTAGGGCCCGGCGATCACGTCGAAAACGGTGCCAGCCGGCGCGGCCACCTCCACGGCGAACGGGCCGAGCGGGCGGACCCGGCGGCCCCAGCCCGTGTCCAGCGTCAGCTTGCCGGTGACCACCAGGTAATAGCCAAGGCCCGCCAGGCCACCCGCCGCCGTCACCGCCGCCGCGCCGCCCCGCACCATGCCGTCACGATACCGGGGCTCACTCGAGGACCCGGTCGCGGCATCCGCGTGCGGTGATGATCGTGATGGCGGCGGCGAAGACCAGGCCGGCGCACGCTGCCGCGCCGAGGTCGTGCGGCGGCCGGGCGGGCCAGAGCCATGGCGTGGTCAGCGCCGGGTGGTGCCACTGCGTGTACAGGGCGTAGGTGCCGGCCAGCAGGTAGCCGGCCGGGCCGGCCCAGGCCAGCCCGCTGCCGAGCGCAGCGGCGCACAGCAGGCCGATGCCGGTCACCCCGGCCAGGTTGCGCAGGACGTCCAGGACGCGGCCATCGAGGTGACCGCCGATGCTGGCGGCAGCGAGGGCGCCCATCGCCAGGGCGGTCAGCCCGAGCGTGAAGGTCAGCCGCAGATACGGGAGCCGCCGGCCGGTGACGCGTTCTGGCTCGCCCAGCGGGCTCGCGGTGGTGACGGTGACGACCATGGCGGCGGCGGTCTCGAAGACCAGCGGCAGTTGCAACGCGCCATAGGTATCCCAGTGCCCGGTCAGCGCGATTCGGAGGCCCAGGCCGCAGGCGGCGATCGCCGCCACGGCGGCCGGAAACCGGCGGCTGCGCGCGTAGAGCGCCGCTAGGCGGATTCCGGGTGATCGCGGCCGGGCTGGCGCCCTGCCGCCCGGGCCGGCCAGCACCCCCGTCGCCGCCGGCCTGTCGCCGGCCGTCATGGCAGTTGCCGGAGGCTGATGCGCCCGGCCCGCAGAGCGGCCAGGTGCCGGGTCAGCCAGGCGTGCCGGGCCGTCGCCGGAAGCGCGGCGAACTGCAGGGCGGCGTGGAAGGCGGAAGAGCCAGCCGCGAGCCTGGTGAACTGTGCTGGTCCGGCGCCGAGCGGGCAGAGCGGCGGCAGCGGTGCCGGGTTGCCGTCCGGCGAGCGCGCTCCGGCGGGCGGCCGGGCGAGGTGCCGGGGCGAGACGCCTGCGGCTACCAGCAGCGCGGTCGTCACCGCCCGCTGCGCCGGGGATGCCAGGGGGCCGTCGCCGGTGACGCTGGCGACGATGTCCTGGCCGTCGACGGAACGCACCACGCTCGCCTGCTGGCCGGCCGTCAGCTGGGGACCGGGGAGCTGATCCGGCAGCACCAGGCGGAAGGCGAGCGGGCGGCCGGCCGCGCGCGGGCAGGTCAGGCCGATGAGGACGGTCTGCGCTCGCGCCTGCCGGTAGGTCACGGCGGCCTGGCTGACGCGGCCGGGGGCGCCGGGCAGCCCGGCGATCTGGGCGAGCATGGGGGCGAGGGCGGCGGCAGTGGCGGGCAGGTAGACCGCGTAGGCCGGATTCAGGCATACGGGAATCGCGGTGCGGCTGCAGACGGGGGCATAGCGCAGCGGCCGGTAGCTCGCGGCATCATGCAGGACCGGGATGGCGATCATGCCGTGGGAGTCCAGGTGGCCGGTTCCGGCCAGCGCGACGGCGGTCGCGGCCGTCACCAGGCCGGCCGCGGTGAGGGCGGCGGCGGGCCAGCGCAGAGATCGCCAGCCCCGGCCCGCGGTCAGGATCATCCCGGCAAGCACTGCGATGGTGAGGCCGGCGAGGAATATCACCTGGGCGATGGGCAGGTCGGGCAGGTAGGGATAGAACGTTCCGATGCCTGGATCAGGCCCGATGTCCCAGGGGCCGGTGACAGTCGGGGAGACCTGCCAGTTCGATTGGCTTCCGTGGATCGGCTGCGTGCTCAGGGCGATCGCGAAGAACAACGCCACCGCGGTCAGCGGGGCGGTAAACCGGCTGGGGACGAGCGTTCCGGCCGCGAATCCGAGCGCGGACATGGCGGGCAGGCTCGCGGCGCCGACCAGGGCCGGCCACCACAGGGGCCCGCCCCCGGCGGTCTGCCGGGCGGTCTCCGCGTACAGGACGGCCACGCAGGCCAGATAGGCCGCCAGGGCCCAGGCCGTGGTGGCGGCCCAGGTGGTGAGCGAGCGGGCCCAGCGCGGCCGGGCGGCGATGCCGACCAGGTCGGTGGTACGGCAGCGGGCCTCCCGCGAGCCCATCCACGCGGCCGCGCCGGCGACCGGGCAGACGAACGTCACGACCGCGCCGCTTTGCAGGGCCGCTGCGCGCAAGTTCCAGGCCGGAGGCATGGCCATCGCCTTGCGGTAGACGGCGAACCAGAACAGCGCGATGACGACGGGCAGCGCCAGCAGCATCGCGTTGCGGCGCAGTTCCAGGCGCAGCAGCCGGGCCGCAGCCCGGCCCGGCCTGCGGGCGGCGGACTGCCGGGGCGCGGCCGGCGCGGTCACGGCGGTCATGACCGGGCCGCCGCGAGGACCGCGCTGTAGCCGCGCTCCAGCGGCCCATCGCCGGTTCCGCGGTCCCGCCCCTGGGCGGCCAGGTCTCCCGGCTTGCCGCGGAAGACAATCTTTCCACTGTCCATCAGCGCCACCTGCGAGCAGGCGGCGCCGACGTCTTCGACCAGGTGGGTGCTGACCACCACGGTGGCGCGCTGTCCCAGTTCGCGGAGCAGGGCGCGGAACGCCACCCGCTGCTCGGGGTCCAGCCCGGCGGTGGGCTCGTCCAGCAAGAGCAACTCGGGCTCGTTGACGATGGCCTGCGCGATACCCGCGCGGCGCAGCATCCCGCCGGACAGGCTGCGCAGCTTGGCCTGCGCCTGGCCGCCAAGCTGGGCTCGCTCGAGGGCGGTGGCCACGGCAGCCGTCATCCTGGCCGCCGGGACCTCCTTCAGCAGCGCGACGTACTCGACGAACTCGGCCACCGTGAATCCCGGGTAATAGCCCAGGTTCTGCGGCAGGTAGCCGAGCCGGCGGCGGATCTCCCGCCGCGGTCGTCGTGAGCTGGGGTCGCGGCCGAGCAGCCGCAGCTGACCCGAGGTCGGCGGGACGGCCGTGGCCATCACCCGCAGCAGGGACGTCTTGCCGGCGCCGTTGGGCCCGAGCAGGCCCAGTACGCCGGGGCCTGCGCGCAGGTCAACTCCGGCCACGGCCTCGGCCGGCCCGAACCGCCTGGTCAGGGCGGAGATCTCGATGTTCATCAGGTGCCTTTCGTGAACCTGGCCCGGCAAGCCGGCCGCTGGAGGAAGAGCCTGGTTCGAGGCTGCCGGTCGGGCCGCTGCCTGTCGTCAGGCCACGGAGCCGGATTCGCGGTCATACCAGTCACGTAGCGCCGGCCCGCTCAGGGCGGCCCTGATACCTGGGTATGACCACCGTGGTCTGATGAATCCGGCGGCCGGCGCACCTACTCTGAGATGGTGAAACCGGCACCCGGCAGCGCTCCTCCAGCGCATGCTGCAGCGACCCCGCGCGCCGTGGCCAGGCGGGCGCGGGACTCCCTGGCCCGGGTGCTGACCCGCCCGGCGCCGGCTGCCGCCTGGACCTGGCGTTCGCCGCGCGAGCGCCAGGCTGCCGTGGCCGCGCTCACGCTGACCACCCTGGCCCTGTGCCTGATCAACGCGACCTCCGTGCACGGGCTGCCCGGGCTGGCCGGCGCCCACGGGTCGCTGCCGCCCCCGCCGGACGCCAGCCCAGGGCTGCGCGTGCTGGCCGTGGCGCTGGTGGCTCCGCTGCCGCTGGCGGCCAGGTATCCGATGCTCGCGTGGCGGAGCGGCTGGCTCGCGTTGCTGCTGACGCCGCTCGTGCCCGCCGCCTGGTGGGGAGGCTGGCCGTGGGGCCCGCCCCAGCTGTTCGCCCTGCTGGCCGCGTTCTGCCTGGCCGGGATCCGCCGGGACCGTTCCGAGCTGTGGTGGATGTGGGCGCTGAGCATCGTCCCGTGGTGGCTGTGGATCCCCGCCAGGGTGCCCGACCTCAACGGCCCGATCGGCGCCACGATCGTGTTCGCGGCCGTGGCCGTCGCGACAGACAGCGTCAGGTCCCGGCTGCGCGCTCAGCGCGCGCTAGCCGCGCAGACCGAGCGGGCTGAGGTCGAGCGGGCGCGCCGCGCCGTGCTGGAGGAGCGCACCCGCATTGCGCGGGAACTCCACGACGTGGTGGCCCATCACATGTCCCTGATCGCCGTCCGGGCCGAGACCGCGCCCTACCGGCTCCCCGGTCTGCCCGACTCGGCTATGGCCGAGTTCGGGTCGCTGAGCGAGGTCGCTCGCCAGGGACTGGCCGACATGCGGCGGCTGCTCGGCGTGCTGCGCCACGATCAGGACGCCGCCCTCGCTCCCCAGCCACAGCTCGCTGACCTGGAGGTGCTCGTGGGCGCGGCCCGCGAGGCCGGGGTACCGGTCGAGCTGTCGCTGCCCAGTGGGCCGGGCGAGATACCGCCGGGAGTCGGCCTGTGCGCGTACCGGATCGTGCAGGAGTCGCTGTCCAACGCCGGCCAGCACGCGCCAGGAGCCGCCGTCACCGTCTCGGTCAGCCACGATGCCGGCGCGGTCGTGCTGCGAGTGGTCAACGGACCGGCCGCGACCGCCGCCGGCCCCGGAAACGGCGACGGGCCAGGTCACGGCCTGACCGGAATGCGCGAGCGGGTGAACCTGCTCGGCGGCACGCTGTCGGCTGGCCCGGCGTCCGACGGGGGCTTCCTCGTGTCGGCGGTGCTTCCGCTCACCGAGATCGCATGACCGCCAGGACCGCGGCCGCCAGCACCCCCCGCACGCGGTGCCTGATCGCCGACGACCAGGCGATGGTCAGGGAGGGCTTCGCCGCGGTCCTCAACGCGCAGCCCGGCCTGACCGTGGTCGGCCTCGCCGCCGACGGCTCCGACGCGGTCCGCCTGGCCCGGAGGCTGCAACCCGACCTCGTCTTGATGGACGTCCGGATGCCGGTGATGGACGGGCTGGAAGCAACCCGCCAGATCCTCGGCCCGCCCGGCGCCAGCCGGGCGCACGTCCTCATGCTCACCACCTTCGACCTCGACGACTACGTCTATGCCGCGTTGCGGGCCGGGGCCAGCGGCTTCCTGCTGAAGGACGCCACGGCCGCCGAGCTGGTGCATGCCGTCCGGGTGATCGCGGCCGGCGATGCGCTGCTCGCTCCGTCGGTCACCCGGCGGCTGATCGCCGACTTCGCCCGCCGGCCGCGCGTCGATGCTCCCTTCCCGGCCGCTCTGACCGTGCTCACCCCGCGCGAGGCCGAGGTGCTGCAGCTGATCGCCAGGGGGCTGTCCAATTCCGAGATCAGCAGCACGCTGGTGATCGCCGAGCAGACCACCAAGACCCACATCGGCCGCATCCTGGCCAAGCTCGACCTGCGCGACCGCGCCCAGGCCGTCGTGCTCGGCTACGAGACCGGGCTCGTCACGCCCGGCGAGTCAGACCTAGCCTGACCTCTCCCGCCGGGCAGGTCGCCACGTCCGTACGGTGCTCTCAGTCGGCCAGGCTGGGGGCCGCTTCCAGCCGGTCCGCAGTAGCCCGCCGGCTCGTGCGAACCGGGATGGTCCGGGCCGCGTCGGCGTCCCGGATCCTCAGCGAGAACGCCATCCCGGCCAGCGCGATGGCCGCCGCCACTCCGAACGCCACCCGGTAAGCGGTCAGGTTGGCAACCTGATGACCGCCGACGACGCGTACTGGCCCGACCGCGACGATCGCCGTGGTCAGCAACGCGACCCCGACCGCGCCGCCGAGCTGCCGGACCGTGTTGAACATCGTCGACGCCCGGCCGGTCTCCCCCGGCGTGATCGTGGCGAACGCCGCCGCCTGCACCGGCACGAACACCTGGGCCATGGCCAGGCCCAGGGTCAGCATCAGCAGCCGCGCCCACCACAGGCTCGTCCCGGGCCCGAGCAGTGCGAGCAATCCGATCGAGACCGCGACTCCGGCCAGGCCGCCGGTGATGTGCCGGCGCGGCCCGAAGATGGGATACAGCCAGCGCGTGGCCAGCTGAGCCCCGCCCATGACCCCGAGCGCCTCGGGGAACGTGCTCAGGCCCGAGCCCAGCGCGCTCAGCCCGCGGCCGTCCTGGTAGTACAGCGAGATCGCGTACAGGGTGCCCAGGAAGGCGATCGAGGCGAGCACCATGACCCCGTTGCTGGCGCCGAACAGCCGGTTGCCCAGCAGCCGCAGGTTCACCATCGGCTCGGCCGTGCGCAGCTCGACGACCACCATCGCCGCCAGCAGCACGGTCCCGGCCGCGATCGTGGCCAGCACGTCGGCCGAGTGCCAGCCCTTGACCGGTCCCTCCGATACCCCGTACATCAGCAGCCCGAGGCCGAATCCGGAGAGCAGGAAACCAGGCCGGTCGAACCGGCCGGGATGAGCCTCCCGGCTCTCCCGGACGAACAGCGCGCCGAACAGCAGGGCCGCGGCGCCGATGGGCAGGTTCACGTAGAAGGCCCAGCGCCAGGACAGGTCGGTCGTCAGCAGGCCGCCGACGACCGGGCCGAGCGCGGGGGCCAGGGTGGTCGGCACGGTAAGGATCGCCGCCGCCCTGATCCGCTCTTCTGGCGGGAACACGCGGAACAGCATGGCCATGCCGACCGGCGCGAGCATGCCGCCGCCGGCGCCCTGCAGGACCCGGAATATCACGAGCTCGCCCGGGCTGGTGGCGAGGCCGCAGAGCGCGGAGGCCCCGGTGAACACGACGATCGCGATCAGCAGCACCCGCTTGCCGCCGAACCGGTCTCCCAGCCAGCCCGAGGCGGGAATGAACACGGCCAGGCTGACCAGGAACGAGATGGCGATGCTGTCGACCGCGGTCGGGCTGACGTGGAAGTCGCGGCCGATCGTCGGCAGGGCCACGTTGACGATCGTGGCATCCATGATCGACATGAACATGGCCGCAACGAAGACGACGCCGACCGCTACCTTCTGGCTGATCCGGTCCTGCACGGCGTCCTTTCGGCCAATCTGTCTCGGGCCCTCGGTACAAGGCCGGGCCGCCCGCGGAAAATTCCGGGTTCGCCCCGCGCCGGCCGGGGCGCCGGGACGGCCCGCTGGATCCCGGTGGCCGGCTCGGCTCCGGGCCGGGTTAGCATCGCGCTCATGACCCAGGAGAACGCGGACTTGTTCGTCCGGCTGGCACCGGTGCTCAACGTCAGTGACCTGGCCGCCGAGCGCGCCTTCTATGAGCAGATGGGCCTGCCCGTCATTTACGAGGGCCCTGAGTACCCGGACTTCATCGCGTTCGGTACCGAGACCGTGCACTTCGGCATTCAGAAGGCCCCGGCCGACAATGACCCGCCGAGCGTCCTGACCTGGCAGATTCGCGTCACCGATATCGACGCGGCGATCGCGCGGTGCCGCGCGGCCGGGATCAGCTTCGAGCTCGAGCGCAATGATCCTGGGCCCGGCTGGACCTACCGGCGCCTGCTTATCCGCACCCCCAGCGGCTACCGGCTAGCCCTCGAGGGGCCCAACGAGTAGGCGCCGGACGCCGCGTTCCAGGCTCAGGCACACTGTCCGGATGGTTTTCCTCGTTCCGGCTGACCCGCTCCGGCTACGACGACCCGACGAGCACTTCGCCGCCGAAGCTGCTGCGGCCGCCGACCGGGGAATCGCCGTGGCGGTCGTCGACCACGACGCCCTCACCGGACCCGACGGCGCGCACCGCGGGGTAGCCAGGGTGCCGCCGGACAGCGGCCAGGCGGTCTACCGTGGCTTGGATGCTGCGCAGCGGCCAGTAGGCCGCCTTCGCCGCAGCGCTGGCCGGCCGGGGGGTGACCTTGCGTACCAGTGCCAGGCAGTACCGCCAGGGCCACGAACTGCCCGGATGGTACGCCGCTGTGGCCGGGGTAACTCCGGCGTCGGCCTGGACGACCAGCGACAGCCGGGATGACTTCAGCCGCGCCTGCGCTGAGCTCGGACCTGGCCCGGCCGTGCTGCGCGACTACGTCAAGTCCATGAAGCATTACTGGACCGAGGCGGTCTACATTCCCGACGTCGCGGACCCCGGCCCGGCCTGGCAGATTGCAACCCGCTTCCGCGAACTGCGGGAAGACGAGTTCACCGGCGGCTTCGTGGTGCGGCGATTCGAGCAGTTCACTTCACCTCGTCCGGCGCCACGACGGCGCCTGGCGCATCATCGAAGTGGGCGACGGCCAGGTCAGCGACCGTCCCGAGCCAGAACTGCACCTGCGGCGCGGCCACCTGAAAGTAGGCAGGACCGCCGGCCTGGCCGTCCTGCCAGGTGTCGTCGCGAGCCAGGCCCTGCCACGTGTCCGCCGCGTTCGCCGTGGCGCGCAGGCCGCGCTCGTACCGCCACTTGTACGCGTCGAACACCTCCTGGATGTAGACCGCGTACTCGCGCGCCAGCCCGGTCGCGCCGGTGACGATCACCAGGTTGTCGTCGTTGTCGGCGCTAGCCTTCCGGCCGAGGTTGTGCGAGCCGGTCATGACGGCCGGCGACGGCCCGAACGGGTCCACGACGATGAGCTTCGAATGGATCATGACGTTGTCGAAGCGCTGCTCAGGGCTCTGTCCCGCGACGGGTTCCTGCAGCACGCTTGGCATGATCACCGACAACTCGTCGTCGGTCCTGGCGCCGCGGTTGAAGAACGTCAGGGTGGCACCGCCCGCATCGCCGGTCGGCGGCTGGTTGATCACGCCGTGCACGAACTTGCCTGCGCTCGCGAGGTCCTCGATCGGCTTGAGCAGGCTCGTCACCACCGGGCCGGGCTGGAACATCAGGAACAGCACCCCGTGCTCGGCCGACCTGATCAGCTTCGCCGCCTCGCCCAGGTCCACCAGGTCGTCCACGGTCAGCGAGCCGCCCGCCGCGGCCCCTGTCGGCAGGGCCGTGCACCAGGCCCGTACGCCGACGGCCGCCTGGCCAGGCACGGCGACCGATCCGGGATCCTGGCCGTCGAACGCACCAGCCTGGTTGGCCGGAGCGATCGTGCGGCCCGGCTGGTTCCCCGCGTTCCGCAGCCGCTGCCAGTAGCCAAGGAACGACTGGGCGACCGCCTGGTCGTGAAGGAGCAGCGCGTTATTGCTCTGGGTGCACAGGCCGGTGACGGTCCAGTTCGTCGAGCCGGTCAGCACCGACTCCGGCTGGCTGTCGCGGCAGACGACGACGAACTTGTTGTGCGCGAACGGCCCGCCAGTCAGGATCCGGCGCGACAGGTCAACGGAGGGCGCGAGGGTGGCCGCGGCCGCCGCGTTCACGTCGGGAACTCCGGCCGAGTAGGAGCCATTTCCCAGCAGCAGGTGACAGGACTGGCCCAGCCCGGCGAGCAGGCCGATGAGTTCGGGGTCGTTGAGTTCGTACAGGGCCGCGTAGATGCTCAGGCCCTCGTTCTTGACCATGGCGAGCAAGGACAGCAGGGCGGGCAGCACCGGGCCGGCCAGGTCTTGGCGAAGCTGGCCGCCGGGGGTGGCGATCTCGGCCTGGAGCACCGCGTGCGGCGTCCGGGCGGGCTGCCCGGCCGCGCCGTCCTGGGCCATGATGGCCTGGATCGCCCGCGAGACGGCCGGGGTGGCGACCACGCCCCTGGTGAACCACATATCGAACCCGGCCGTGGTCCCGGTCTGACCGGTCACCGGGTCCGTCCACGGGCTGGAGTCGGCCAGGACGGCCGTCGCGTAGCCTGGTGTCCCGGTCACGGGAAGCACGCGGTATTGCGCGCCGGCCAGCCCGCTCGCATCGCGGTCGGCCCAGATGTAGCGCTGGACCGGCCACACGTCCGACGGCTCGCTGCGCGGGCCCGGCGCCGCAGGTGCGTCGGGCTCGCGGCCGGATCGGGAGCGAACGGCATGTAGGTCGGCAGGTAGACCGGGTCACCGCCGGACTGGTCCTGGCGCTGGATCGCGAATCCCAGGCAGCCGGCGATCCGGTCCGATTCCCAGACCACGATGACGTCGGCGGTATTGGCGTAGGCCCGCGCGGCGATCGGCATGCTTTCCCCACCAGTTTCGGCGCGTCGCCAGCCTACGGAGCGGGCTGCGGCGGCGGGAAGTCGCGGGCCTCGTGCGCCGCGGACGGGTGCGGCAGCTTGGCGACCTGTCCGCCGGCTACGAGCCGGTCGTAACTGAGCCGCCAGTCGGGGAGCCCGCCGCTGTTCTGCTCCCAGTCCACGAAGGTCGCCTCGTCGCACCACTCGCCGAGCCGGCCCATGGTCTCCAAATGCGGCTGGGCCCGGACGAAGGCGCGCATCTGCTCACGTCCCTGCCAGGCTGTCTTCGTCCAGTACACGTTCTCGGCGTCGGCCAGCACGTCGCCGCCGAGATGACCGGCCGAGCCCTGGGCTTGCTCGAACGCGGCGATCGCGGCGCCGAAGAAGGCGTCGGCGAACTCGGGCGCCCGGAGCCTGAGCCGGGTCACGCTGACCAGCGCCACGGTTAATCCCTTCGAATCGGAATGCGGACTGGTCTCAGGATCTCAGGCCGCGGCGCGTCCGGCGACCGGAGCGGACACCTCGGCCGGCCCTTCCGGCTCGGCAGCCTCGGCCCCGTCGCGTGCGCGGATCGCCGATCCAGGGGCCGGCCGTACCTACAGTGATGAGATGAGAATGCTGGCACCGCCCGGGTACTCGTGGTCGCGAGCGCTCGCCGGGGCGGCCGGCGCTCTCGCCGCGAGCGCCGTCGTGACCGCGTGCGCGACGCCGCCGGCGCACCCGGCCGGCTCCAGGACCGCCAGGTCCCCCACGGCCACCTCGGCCGGCCGCCGGACCGGCCACCCGCAGGCCAGGCGGACCGGTCCGGCCCGGCCAGGGCTGCCCAGGCCAGCGCCGCTCACGCCCTTCTCTGGCCAAGGACCGGCCGGGCAGGGCCGGTGGCGCCCGGCCGGACGGAGCGTGCACGGCCTGACCGCGGTGTACGAGACGAAACTGGTGCCGCCCGGCGGCCGCAAGCCGGCCGGGATCGCCTGGCTGGACTCGCGGCTGCTGTCCGCCCGGCTGTACTCGGGCTCGATCAGCCCGGGCGGCGGGCCCTTCCGGTTCACCGCGCCGATCAGGCCGGCCCAGGCCAGGTCGGTGGTCGCGGCGTTCAACGGCGGGTTCAAGATGAAAGACGCCCACGGCGGCTACTTCACCGAGCACCGGATGATCGACCCGCTCAGGCCCGGTGCGGCCTCACTGGTCATCTACGCCGACGGCAGCGTCGGCATCGGCGCCTGGGGCACCGACGTCACGATGACGCCGCGGGTCGTGAGCGTCCGCCAGAACCTGGTTCCGATGGTCGCGGCCGGGCAGCCGACCGCCGCGGCGAGCGGGAGCTGGCGCACCTGGGGATCGACGTGCGGAGCGAAGTCCTGTGCGAAGTCGGTTCCGGGCCTCGAGCACCAGTGGCGGTCGGGCCTGGGCATCACGGCCGACGGCGCCCTGGTGTACGCGAACGGCCCGGGCCTGGATCCGCTGCAGCTGGCCAGGCTGCTCGTGCGGGCCGGCGCGGTCCGGGCGATGCAACTGGACATCAACCCGAGCTGGCCGGTCTTCGTCACCTACCACCCGGGGGCGGCCCGCGGCCTGGCCGCGCCGTCCAACGGCCGCAACCTGCTGGCCGGGACCATCCAGGGGCCGGGGACGTTCTTCCAGCGTTCCTGGGCCCGCGACTTTCTCACCATGTCCGCTCGCGGCGCGGGCTGATCTGCGCATGACATCGCCGGACGAGCCGCCGGGACCGGAACCGGAACCGGAACCGGCGCCGGCCGCGCGGCGCCGGCTGGGCCGGGCCGCCCGGCGCGCGGCGGTCG
>JBPCKO010000073.1:0-5220 GCA_051004215.1 Streptosporangiaceae bacterium
GTCCGCGGGCGCCTGCCCGGCCGGCGTAGCGGGCCCGGCGGCTTCCGCGGGTGGCATCCCGGCGGCCGCCTGCTCGGCCGGCCAGGGCTCAGCGACCGTGGCAGGCGGCGCACGTGTGCCCAGGACCGGAGCCGGCCCGGCGCCAGCCTGGTAGAAGCTGAGGCCGCCGGCCCGCATCGTGCCGGCCTCCAGCCGGGAGAACCGGTCGGTGCTCGCGGCCCCGTTGTCGCTGGGGCTCAGACCCCCGCGCACGCCGCTGACCGGGGAGCGCAGCACGCAGCGCAGCAGCATGCTGGGGTGCCCGGCCTCCACCCGCGCGGTACCGTCCGCGGTCGTCACCTCGGCCCAG
The DNA here is from genome assembly GCA_051004215.1 of Streptosporangiaceae bacterium. Classification (GTDB taxonomy): domain Bacteria; phylum Actinomycetota; class Actinomycetes; order Streptosporangiales; family Streptosporangiaceae; genus Chersky-822. The sequence continues at coordinate 350 of JBPCKO010000073.1, forward strand.
GCGCCGCCGCTGACCGTGACGGCCAGGCCCGCCGCGGCCGGCCCGAACGCCAGCACCGACTGCCCCTCCGCGGCATCGGCCGACTCGACCGCGTCGGCGACCGCATCGGTGAACCGGCGGCCATCGCCGCCCCTCTCGGCGGTCTGCTCCAGCAGGTCGAGCAACCGGTCGGCGAGCTGGCTGGCGTCCAGGCTGCACAGCAGGATCAGGCGGCCGCGCCTGGCCAGGACCCCGTCACCGGGAACCGGGAACAGCCCGGCGGGATGACCAGGATCACCGGAACCGCGCATGCTCACACGAGCCTCCCGCCATGAAAGCGCCACCGGATGAACGGAACTCGCATCGGGCCGTTCGCCACCAGCCATACGGCGAGCCAGACCACAGCGAAGTCAATCACGAAGGCGGCCCCCGGCACCGTCCCCGAGATCCCGGGGATGAGCCCGGCGCTCAGCAGCAGCCAGATCAGGACGCCCTCGGGAATGGCCGTCAGCAACCCGAACATGGTCGGCCAGTCCTTCTCCCAGCGCCACTGCATGACGAAGTGATACAGGCACTCCCAGCCGATGCCGATCACGGCCACGGCGGCGAGGATCACGAACGTGTCCCGGTAGGCAGCCGACAGCGGCGCGGAGATCGGCAGCAAGGGCGCGATGATGAGCGTCACGATGCCGCCGACGACGGCCAGCAGGATGATCCTGGTTTCGATGCGACCACCCAGGGTGGGTAGCACGGGTGCCTCCTGTCTTTCGTCAGGGCTGCTTGTTCCTTGCCCATCTGAGCCACTGCTGTATCGAGCGGTAGGTACCGATTCTGGCGCAAAATCCGCGACGCGCCAGATCGTCAGCGATTTCCTGGGCGGCGACCTGCAACCCGAGGAACGTGTCGACCCCGGGGAAGTACCCGCCGAGGGTGGTCGCGCCCGAGGCGTACATCACCCCTGGCCCGCTGGCCGACCCGCGCAGCTCGAAGGTCCGCTCGACGTCGAGCCGGCCGACCGGATTGCGACCGGTGCCCGAGTGCGCGAGCAAGTCAGCCAGCACGCGGTGCTCGGCGATGTCCGCTTCCAGGCCCGTGCAGTCAATCACGAAGTCGGCCGCGATCTCGGACCGGCCATCCCTGGTCGTGACCATGCTGACGATCTTGCCGTGCTCGAGTTTCATCTGATCGACCGTGCCCGCCATGGTGCGGTACCAGCCAGCTTCCCTGCCCTCCTTCATCTGCTCCTGCCAGCGGCGCCGGTACGGGGTGTTGGTGCCGCCCATCAGCTTGTAGGCCTTGGCCCTGTCCTCCCCCTCGAGCCTGCGCATCTTCGCCTTGAGCTGCCCGCCCCAAACCGATTTGGGATAGTTGAACCCCTGGTAAGCGAAGCCGTCGGCGCCTTTACGCCGGTTCCAGGCGTTCGGGCCGTGCGAGCGGTCGATGTAGGTGCGGAACGGGTGCACGATGTCGGTGCTGAGGCCGTATCTGGCCCGGTCGTCCATCAGCCGCTGCAGCACCCGGGACGCGACGATGCCGCCGCCGCGCAGCATCACGACCAGGTGCTTGGTCCTGGCCGACTCGTAGATGTGCTCGTGCTCTTCGTACGCGCTGACCACGTGGTGGAAATCCTGGTGGTCGGTCCTGAAGTCCTGCAACTCGGGCAGGTACCGCAGGCCCGGGTAGCCGACCGCCAGGTGCACGAACTCGGCCCGGTAGGCGAGCCGCTTGGTCGGCGCCGAGCCGGTCATCGGCGTCAGCACCACGAAGTAGCCGCCGCCCTGGCGCTTGCGTACCATCCGGACCTGGCCCTTGACCAGCATCTTCGGCCAGCTGATCCGGCTGGTCTCGCGCTCCAGCCCGGCGAATACCCGGCCGGCCTTGGGCGTGTAGTAGTCGGCGAAGATCGGCTCGATCAGCACCTGCCACAACGGCGCGAGCGTGCGGTCGCCGATCATCTCGGCCAGGGCGTAGGACGGGAAACCCCAGATGTTGTCGGGCCGCGATGCCGAGTCTGACCTGATCCGTGCCGGTCGCGGGATCTGCGACACCCTGGTCAGGTACTCGTACGTCTGCCAGGGATAGTCCAGGTTGGACAGGACCGCGATGCGGTCCGTGCTCACCCCGGCGATGCGCAGGTAATCCACGGTGACGAACGACCCGATTCCGCCGCCGACGCTGACGAACGGCACGTCGGTCACCGGGATGCCGGCCGCCTGGAGCATCTGGTCGGTCCACTGGTCGGACGCGATCAGCTCGGCGGTGAGGTCGCCGGAGCCAGGCGGCGCGCCGTCCGCGGCCGGAGCGGAAGGCGCCGCCGGCCGGCGGCGCTGCACAGTCTCCGGCTCCGCCCGCCCGGAACCCGGCTCGGCCCGGATTCCGGGCGCGGGGGTGACCTCGGTCGGCTTTTCGCTCACTTCCTGCTCCGATTCGTGCAGCCAGCAGGACTGGATTCCGGATACGTCGACAGATACGACTGCGGACGCACCCCGGTGGTTGCGGCGCGTGTTTGGCCGAACACTTGAGAGTGTGGCATGGGTCGCATGGGCCGACAAGATCGGGCGCGCCGATGCTCGATGACCGGTTTCGGGAACCTGCGGACCTTTGATTGACTTCGATCGGGAATGGGCGGTCGATCCCGAACTGTACGCAGGCTGGTCAGGCCGGGGTCAGCACGCCGTCGTCCAGCCGCAACGCCGAGTCGGCCAGGTCGATCAGGACGGGGTCATGGGTCGCGATGAGCGCGGTGATCCCCTCGGATCGCACGACCGTGCGGATGAGCCGCAGGATCTGCCGCCCGGTGGCCGAGTCGAGCTGGCCGGTCGGCTCGTCGGCGATCAGCAGCTTCGGCCGCCCGGCCAGGGCCCTGGCGATCGCGACCCGCTGCTGCTGGCCGCCGGACAGCTCGTTGGGCCGCTGCCCGGCGTGCCCGGACAAGCCGACCAGGGCCAGCATCAGCCCGACCCGCTCCTCCCTCTCCCTGGCCGGGACGCCGGCGATGCGCAGCGGCACGCCCGCGTTCTCGGCCGCGGACAGGATCGGGATCAGGCCGAACGCCTGGAAGATGAAGGCGACGGTCTGGCGCCGGAACGCGATCCGCTCCCGCTCGTTCATCCCTGACACATCGAGCCCGGCCACCCGGACTGACCCGGCGGTGGGCCCATCCAGCCCGCCGATGATGTTCAGCAGCGTGGTCTTGCCCGAGCCCGACCGGCCGACCAGCGCGGTCAGGTCGCCCGCGCGGACCGTGCAGGACACGTCCCGCAACGCACGAACGGCGGTGCGGCCGCCCCCGAACGTCCGGCTCACGCCCGTCACCTCGACCAGTGCGGCCCCGCTCGCGCTCATCGCGGGCCGCCGAGATCGCGGCCCGCGGCGCGGCCAGGATCCCGGGCTGGCTCCCGGGCGCCCGGCGTGTCCGGCCAGACCCCGATGTGGTCGGGCTCGGCCTCCAGGCGCACCCGGTCCGCCATGCCGAGCGGCTCGATCATGTCGTGCGGAAGCTGCAGCCGGCCGGCCCGGTCCAGCACCGCGTACTCCACCGCGTGCTGGCTGAGCGGACCGTCGCCGCCGTCCGCGGCTCGCCGCAGCGTCTCGGTGCTGGTCCGGCCGTCGGCGATCGCGATCGTGCGGCCTACCTGCGTGGACACGGCCGGATCGTGGGTCACCACCAGCACGGTGACGCCGAGTTCGGTATTGGCCCGTTGCAGGGCGCCGAACACCTCGACCGCGGTGCTGCTGTCCAGCTCGCCGGTCGGCTCGTCCGCGAGCAGCAGTGCTGGCCCGTTGGCCAGCGCGGTCGCGATCGCGGCCCGCTGCTGCTCCCCGCCGGACATCTCGTCCGGCCTGCGGTCCGCGCAGTGGGCCAGGCCCAGCACGCCGAGCAACTCGCCGGCCCTGGCCCTGCGAGCCCGCCGGCCAGTCCCGTTCAGCCGCAGCGGCAGCATCACGTTCTGGGCCCCGGTCAGGTACGGCAGCAGGTTGCGCGCGGTCTGCTGCCAGACGAAACCGACGACCCGGCGCCGGTAGCCCAGCCGCTCCCGCGGCGACATGGCCGACAGGTCGTGCCCGGCCACCCGCACCGCGCCGGCCGTCGGCGCGTCCAGCCCGGCCAGGATGTTCATCAGCGTCGATTTCCCGCTGCCGGACGCGCCGACGACCGCGGTCAGCTCCCGCGGCCCGATCAGCAGGTCCAGGCCCTGGAGCGCCTGCACCTCGATGCCCTCGACTGCGTAGATCCGCACCAGCCGGTCGCAGACCACCAGCGCGCCCTCGCCATAGGACGTCCTGGCCCGTTCCGCCTCAGCGGCCAGCTCGCCGATGCCGGCGGCCGCCGCGACGCGCTCAGCCGATGCGCTCATCCTGACCTTCCTCCTGCGATGTCCCGCCCTCGGCCGGCCGGTCTCTGCGGCCCCGTCATTCGCCCACCCGCAGCGCCCGGGCCACGCCCCTGATCCTGGTCACCGCGGACTGCGCGAACAGGGTCGCGACGGCCAGCACGAGCAGCCCGGCCGCGGCGACACCGAGCACCGCGTAGTCCGCCCGCACCGGGACCGGCACCGTGCTGCCAGTCAGCGGTGACAGGTCGATCACCGGCCCGAGCAGCGGCACCAGCAGCCAGGCGCAGGCGGCCCCGCCGGCCGCGGCCGCCACCAGCAGCGGCAGCGCCTCGGTGATCACGAGCCGCCCGGCCTGCCGCGGCGACAGGCCCATGGTGAACAGCCTGGCCAGGGTCAGTTCACGCGACCGGGCGCCGAGCGACAGCATGATCAGCAGCACGACCAGGCCGAAGGCGGCCGCCGCCAGCGCGCCGTTCGCGAAGGCGACGTAGGTGCCGTGCGGCAGCGGCGCGGCAGCGAGCGTGGCGGCCCGCCGCGACCGGAGCGTGACGGTGG
>JBPCKO010000074.1:0-9684 GCA_051004215.1 Streptosporangiaceae bacterium
GCGGCTCGCCAGGCTCGCCCGCCGGAGGCATAGGCGCGATGGGGCAGGTGTTGGTCAACTCGACGGACCCCCTTGGGTCCGCCGCTGACCCTGCACCACCGGGGCCGGCTGGCCCCGGCGTCCAGGCACCGCCGCAGGGCCGCCCCGGTCAGGGCCGCCCTGGCCGGCTGGCCCCGAACGGGCCGATCGAATGGGTGATGAGCCGGGTCATCCGCAAGCTGGCCTGGAGCCGGCTGTCGGAGCCCAGGGTCGCGATCACCGTCTCCGGCGTCGGCCTGCTGCTGGCCATGCTGGTCGGGGCGACCGCGCCGAACATCGAGACGCTGCCACTGCGGCTGCCGCTGTCACACCTGCTCCCGTCGCTGATCAACGAGCCGGTACTGGCCTCGGTCATGCTCTACACCGGGGACGTGCTGGCCTGCCTGGGCCTGGCCGGCATGCTGTGGGCGCACAGCCAGGGCTGGCACCCCGACCCGCGCCGGCTGTTCTGGGTCAGCACCGCGATCGTCGGCGTCATGGTCAGCCTGACCCCGGTCGGCTCATCGGACACGGCGAGCTATGCGGCCTACGGCCGGATCGTCGGGCTGGGCGGCAATCCGTACATTCACGGGCCGCTGTACTGGCTGGGCGCGAATTCTCCGTACACGCAAAAGGTCGGCGTGATCTGGACCAAGCAGCCCTCGGTCTACGGGCCGTTCGCGACCGTGCTGCAGTGGTTCGCTGCCCACATCGGCGGCCCGAACGTCGCCACCACCGTCTGGGTCCTGATGATCCTGAACGGGCTGGTCTTCGTCGGGGTCGGCTTCCTGCTGCTGAAGACCTCCGGCGACCCGGTCAGGGCCACCCTGTTCTGGACCGCGAACCCGGTGCTGCTGATGCAGCTGGTCAGCGGCGGCCACCTGGACACGCTGGTCGCCGGGGCGGCGATCTGTGCGATCCAGGTCGCCCGCCGGGTCTCCGGCCTGTGGGGCGACGTGCTGATCGGCGTGCTGATCGGCCTGGCCTGCGGGATCAAGATCAACGCGGTGCTAATCGGGCTCGGGCTGGCCTGGCCGCTGCTGCGCCGGCACGAGTGGCAGCGCACGGCCAGGATCGCGGCGGTGGCGATCGCCGTGGTGGCCCTGCAGTACACCTACTACGGCGTGAGTGCGCTGAAACCGCTGTTCGGGGCCGGGCAGTGGATCACGCTGCCGTCCCCGTGGTGGTTCGTCCTCGAAGCCGGCCATGCGATCGGGTTCAGCAACAACGCGATGACCACGCTCATCGGATTCCTGTGGCCGGTCGCGATGATCGCGGTGGCCTGGGTGATCTACCGGCGGATCTCCTCGGACGAGCCGCGTGAGGTCGTCGCGCCGTTCGCGGTGACGTTCGCCTGGATCGTGGTCGCGCCCTGGGTGTTCGCCTGGTACACGGCGATCGCCTGGGTCACGCTGACCCAGGTGCCGCGGAACCGGATGACGCGCTGGCTGGCGCTGGCGACCGTGCTGCTGGCCCTGTGGCATTCCAGCGGAGGGCATCCTGCTCTTCCACCACGATGAGCTCGCCCCGGCCGGCGAGGCCGGGGCGCCGGGGACCGGGCCGCGCTCCCGGCGGGTCCGGCTGACGCCGGGCCGGCACTGGCTGGCTGCGGTGCTGCTGGCCGCCGGGCTAGGGCTGCGGGTCGCGGCGCTGGTGGCCTACCGGCCCGCCATCTTCTACATCGACACGCCTCGATACCTGCTGAACTCGGTGCCGGGGATGGACCCGGACGGATACGGCGCGGTGCTGAAGGCGATCCTGGCCGCCGGCCACCTGGACCTGGTCGTCCTGCTCCAGCACCTGGCCGGCCTGGCCATGGCGGTCGTGCTCTACGTCGTGTTGCAGCGCCGCGGCGTCTGGCCCTGGCTGGCCGCGGTCGCGATCGCACCGGTTCTGCTGGACGCCTACCAGGTCCAGATCGAACAGGCCCTGATGCCGGATGTGTGGTTCGAGGCGATGATCGTGGCCGGGCTGGCGATCCTGGCCTGGCGGCCGGGAACGGGCTGGCGCCGGGTGCTCGCGGCCGGGCTGGTGCTCGGCACCTCGGCCACAGTCGCCCAGGTCGGCGAGGCGCTGCTGCTGCCCGCGGTGATCTTCGTGCTCGCGGCAGCCAGGCCCTGGCGGCGGGCGGCCGGCCAGGTGGCCGCGCTGTGCGCGGCCTTCGCGGTCCCGATCCTGGCTTACAGCGCGGGCTCGGCCCTGACCGGCGGCGGCTTCTTCCTCTCCCACGCGGGAGCGACCTCGCTGTACGGCCGGGCCGCGGCCGCCGCGGACTGCGCGACGCTGCAGCTGCCGGCCGCCGAGCGGCCGATGTGCCCGGACCCGGCCCAGCAGGCGCACGGCCCCGACTGGCTGGAGTACAACAGCCAGTCGCCGCTGCGCGCGTACTACCCGGGCGGCCGGCCCACGCCGCGGACCGACCCCGAGATCACCGACTTCAATCACCGGGTGCTGACCCAGCAGCCGGCCCGGCTGCTCAGCGCCTACCTCAGCGACGTCGTCAAGGTGTTCGCGCCGGTCAGGGGTCAGAGCGGGAACGTCACCCCGCTGTCGCGCTGGCAGTTCCAGCTCCGGTACCCGTTCTTCCCGCCGTGGACCTCGCGGCCGGTCGTGGTTGGCGCGATCGCGAAGTTCGGCGGCGGTACGCCGGCGGTCATCCGTCCGCTCGCGGTGTTCCTGCGCGCCTATCAGCTGCACGGCGGCTACACCCCTGGCCCGCTGCTGGCCGGCTGCGTGCTAGCCGGCCTGGGCGGGTCGGCGCTGGTGCTGCGCCGCCGGTCAGGCCAGCAGGCCCGGCGGCCGGCCCTGGCCTGCCTGCTGTTCTGCGGCTCGGCCGTCTTCCTGCTGGCCGTGTCCGACCTGTTCGAGTTCTCCTGGCGCTACCAGCTGCCGGCCCTGGTCACGCTGGTTCCGGCCGGCGCGCTCGGGGTCGCCGCCATCGCGGCGGCCCGCCGGGATCGCTCAGCGGGCCGTCAGGGCGAATACCCGGCTGCCGCCGCGGACGGCTAGGTCGTCATCAGAGCGTGCAGCCGCCCGCGCTCGGTCGGGCTGAACGGGATCGGCCGCCGCCCGTCCGCGTCCCACCGGACCGTGACCACCCTCGCCTGGGCCGCGATCTCGCCCGCCGCGCTGAGGACCGTTTCCGTTGTAGTCAGGCTGGCGGTGCCTAGCCGCTCGACCGCGATCCTGACCGTCACGTGACCGTCGGGATGGCGCACCTCGGCCCGCAGGTCCACCTCGAGCCGGACGACCACGTAGGACAGCTCGGCGCCGATCACGCGGCCGTAGAATGCGTCCCTGCCCTCCTCGAGGTAGGTCAGGAAGACCGCGTGGTTGACGTGGCCGAGCGCGTCGGTGTCGCGCCAGCGCACCGGAACCTGCCGCTCGAAAGGGGCGTGCGTCATGGTCGCTCCGGCGGCCGGGTTAGCTGACGTCGTTGATGAACTCGGCCTGGCCCGCGTCGGTCAACGACCATCTGCTGCCGCAGTCGAAGTAGAAGACCGCCTGGGCACCGGCCGCCCTGGCTCCCGCGACCAGCCCGTCGATCTGGGCCTGAGCGTTGCTATCGGCCGCCGGGACGCCGGTCTCGGCGAGCATGAAGGGGAGCTGGCCGCCGCTGACCGCCTCGACGTCGGCGAAGCTCTGGCTGAACGTGTTCTTCCACGTCGCGCGGGAGTTCTGCAGGTAGCCGTCGAGGCCGACGATGCTCACGTTGGCCGACGGGTAGCCGGTGCCCGGCCAGTAGCTGGCTACCGGGGCCGCGCCCTGCTCGATGTTGGGCGCCCACACCCAGCTCACGTTCGGCGCGATGGCGCTGATGAGGGTCGTGACGTGCTGCCAGGCGGCGATCCACTGGGCCGGGGTGACCTGCGTGTTCCCCCACGGGTACCACGAGCCGTTCATCTCGTGATCGAAGGTCAGCAGCACCGGATGACCGAAGTCACGGACCTGGCCGGCGAAGTTGGTCAGGTAGGTGTCGTAGCGGCCGGCGATCACGTCGGTGAGCGAGATTCCCGTCGACCCGCACGGGTTGCCGCAGGTCTGGAGTTCCGCGAAGGTCTCGGTGCCGTTATCCCACGCGCCATTGGCGGCGGCCGTCTGGAATGGCTCGTGCCAGCCGTAATACTGAATCGCGTAACCGGGCGTTACCGGGAAGGAATAGTTCAGGTTATTCGAGCTTTCGAACAATCCGAACGAAAGCGGGGTATCGGCCGCGGCAACGCCGCTAGTGAGCAGGACGGTCGCAGCGGCGCAGGCCACGCTGGCCGTCCCAGCCAAGAGTCTCCGCACCGACCGTCGCATGTCCCGCCCCAGTTCCCCGCCCAGGCCCGGAGGGTATTCGCAGGAACTCCGGACGTGAAAGCGAGGCTATTGTCACATGCAAGACTTGCCGAGTCAACTTTGATTGGTCTTATTCTGCGGGGATCACGACATCAATACGGTCCGGGAAATGCTGTGCCTATCGCGCTGTCCTCGCTGCCGGACCGAGGCTGGCCTGGCGATCGCGGTGCGGTTATGGTGCAATCTGTTGGGATGTGTTCATCTGGTGGGCCTTTGCCGGTAAGGGGAGAGCGAAAGGCTAGTCAGCGACCAGATCCGGACGGATAGGAGCGACCGATGGACGGAAGCGCGAGCAGGCGGGCACGGTGGACCAGGCGATGCTGTGCGGTCGCGGCCGCCGGGCTGGCCACGGCCGCCGTGACCCCGGCGGCCATGGCGACGGCGGGCGGCACGACGGCAGGCGGCACGACGGCGGGCGGTACGGCGACGGCGACGCCGATCAAGCACGTCGTGGTGATCATCGGCGAGAACCACTCCTTCGACAACGTCTTCGCGACCTACCGGCCGCCCCGGCACCAGCACATCTGGAACTCGCGGTCCGAGCGCATCGTCACCGCCAGCGGCCGGCCAGGTCCGAACTTCGGCGCGGCCGCGCAGCTCACCGCCCGGGACACCGGCCGGTTCAGCCTGAAACCGCCGGTCACCGGCCGGTACAAGACACTGCCCAGGCCCAACACGACCTACGTGTCGCAGGCCTGCGACGGCCTGGCCGGCGACCAGCCGGACACGAGGTTCCCGGCCCTGCCGGACGGGCCGTTCCAGATCACCAGGTACGTGCCCTACTTCGACAGCCACGTGGAGTATTCCCAGTTCGGCCAGTGCGAGTTCTACGGCGCGTACATGGGTGACCCGCTGCACCGCTTCTACCAGATGTGGCAGCAAACCGCGGGCTACCATGATCGCCTCGCCACCTGGGTGGCCAATACTGCCGGTGACGACAACGGGGCCACGCCGCCCGCGCCGATCGATCAGGGCGCCGTGTCGATGGGTTACTACAACATGGCCCAGGGCGACGCGCCGGTCTTCCGTGACATCGCCGAGCACTACGCGATCAGCGACAACTACCACCAGGCGGTGCAGGGTGGCACCGGCGCCAACCACATCGCGCTCGGGACCGGGTTCGCAGCCTCGTACCAGACCTCCTCGGGCACGGCGGCCGCACCGCCGGCCACCCAGATCGAGAACCCCAACGCCAAGCCGGGCACGAACAACAACTACCGGCAGGACGGGTACGCCGGCGGTTCGTACTCCGAGTGCGCCGACGCGCACCAGCCGGGCGTCGGCGTGATCGACAAGTTCCTGGCCTCGCTGCCGTACCGGGCGCTGCGGAACTGCCAGCCAGGCCGGTACTACCTGCTGAACAACTACAACGCCGGCTACAACCTGGACGGCTCGGTGAATAAGGCGCCGTTCACGGTGCCGCCGCAGAAGAGCGACTACGTCACGATCGGCAATGAGCTGTCCGCGCACCAGATCAGCTGGGGCTATTTCGGGGAGGGCTACAACAACGGTCACCCGACGCCGGATTACTGCCCGATCTGCGACCCCATGCAGTACTCGGCCTCGATCATGACCAACCCGGCGCTGCGGGCCAACGTCGAGCACGGCTCGGACGCGTTCATCGCGGACGCGGCCAAGGGCACCTTGCCGGCCGTCTCATTCCTCAAGCCGGGCGACGACGACGGCCATCCCGGGTACTCGACCCTCGCGGCGTTCGAGAACTTCGCCGCCCGGGCCATCACGGCGGTGCAGGCCAACCAGAAGCTGTGGCGCAGCACCGCGATCTTCGTCACCTTCGACGAGGGTGGCGGCTATTACGACTCCGGGTACATCCAGCCGGTCAGCTTCTTCGGCGACGGGCCGCGGGTGCCGATGATGGTGGTCTCGCCCTACGCCAGGTCCGGCTTCGTCGATCACACCTACACCGACCACGCGTCGCTGCTGAAGTTCATCGAGGCGAACTGGAAGCTGCCCCCGCTGACCTCCTACAGCGAAGACAACCTGCCCGACGCCACGCCAGGCCGCTACGTGCCGGCCGACCGGCCGGCGATCGGCAACCTGATGACGCTGTTCGACTTCGCCCACCCGGACTTCGCCCGGCTGGCGCTGCCGGTCAGGGCGGTGCGCCAGGGCGGCCAGGGCCCGGTGATCACGTACCGCCTGCGCTGACCAGGACGGCATACAGACCAAGGGCGCCGACCACCGGACGGCGTTCGACAGCATCGCGGTCACGTGCGGCACGGCGGATCCGTTCTGCCCCGCGACCCGGCACCTGGCGGCCGTGCTGCGGTTCGGCCACCAGGCACGGTTCTGGCCCGGCGGACATGATCCCGCATACTGGCGCAAGGTCGCGCCCTGGCAGTTCAGCGCTATCGGCCGGGCGCTGCGGCGGCCTTAGCACGAACCAGGGGGGTCCATGGACCGGTGGTCGCTAGACCTCGCCTACTGACGCATTTCCCCGGATTGAGCCAGAACTCCTGGCCGCGCTCGGGCCGAGCCTGCAGCCGCGAGGGCCCGGCCTGCTGCTCGACCTGGCCGGAAGCCTCGGGTTGCCGGACGGGGCGGTCGCGGTCGACGTGGGGTGCGGCGAGGGCAGGCACGCGATGGCGCTGGCTGATCGCTTCGGTTTCGCGGTCCGCGGCATCGACCCGGTACCCAGGCACATCGAGGCGGCCACGGCGGCGGTCGCGGGGCGCGCCTGGCCACGCGGCGTCGCGCCGGTCTTTGAGCTGGGCCGGGCCGAGCAGATCCCGGTACCGAGCGGCGCCGCGGACCTGATCTGGTGCCGGGACGTGCTCGTTCACGTCGACCTGACTGCCGCCTTCGCCGAGTTCCGCCGGGTGCTGCGGCCGGGCGGGCTGGTGCTGGCGTATCAGATGTTCGGCACGGACCGGCTGGAACCGCGCGAGGGCCGCTGGCTCTGCGACAAGCTGGGGATCGTGCCCGCCAGCGCCGACCGGGCTAGCGCCGAGGCGGCGACCTGTGGCAGGTCTATTCCATGATCGGCAAGCTCAGCCGCGTGATTTACGTTCTGTCCTGTCCAGCAGGCATGATCGGGCCTGACGGGGGCAGTGGCGAGCATGCGGCATCTGCGGGTGAGGCCACGCAAGCAACGGTGCCGGGGTAGGGGGTTGAGGCAGTGACCAGCGCGGACCGCGCGGCGCAGGCACTGGCCCTTCCCCGCTGGCCAGGGCGGACGGCGTGGTCGGGGCGATTGCCGGCGCGGCCGATAAGCAGCGCGCCGCGGTGATCGCGGTGCAGCGCGCATTCCTCAGCCCGGCCCGGCTGCCGCCGGGCTTCGCGGCCAGGTACGAGTCGGCCGCGCCGCCGCTGGACACCGGCGGGGACTGGTACGACGTGGTGGAATTGCCGGACGGCCGGATCGGCATCGTGGTCGGCGACTGCGTCGGGCCCAGGCTGGACTCCGCCATCACGATGGGGCAGCTGGGCAGCGCCTGCCGGGCGCTGCTGCTGCAGGACATCAGCCCGGCGGAGACGCTGAGCGCCATGGACAGCTACGCGGCGGTGGTTCCCGGCGGGATCTCCAGCACCTTGTTCTGCGGCGTGCTGGATCCGCGGACCGGCGAGCTGGTCTACAGCAGCGCCGGCCACCCGCCGCCGATCGTGGCCCAGCCGGACGGCGAGATCAGGCTGCTGGACGAGGGCCGGTCGCCGGCCCTGGCCGTCCAGCCGGTCACCGGGCGGCGCGACGCGCGCTGGTGGCTGCGATCCCGCGCGACCTTGCTGCTGTACACCAACGGCCTGGTCGAGCGGAGCCGGGCCAGGCTGGAGGCGGGAATCGCCAGGGCCGCTGCGGTGCTCGGGGCCGGCCGGCCTGAGCCGGTGCGGGACCTGGCCGGCCGGCTCATGGCTGAGCTGGCCCCGGCCGGCGGCTACGAGGACGATGTCGCGCTGCTGCTGTACCGGTCGCCTGGCCCGCTGGAGCTCACCTTCCCGGCCGGACCCGAGGGGCTCGCCCCGGTCAGGTCGGCATTGCGCGCGTGGCTGGCCCGCTGCGACCTGACCGAGCGGACCGCGCAGGACGTGCTGATCGCGGCCGGCGAGGCGGTGGCCAACGCGTATGAGCATGGCAGCGGCGGTGCCTCGGGCCGGCCGATCAGCGTCACCGCGACGGCGACCGGCAGCGACCTGCACCTGACGGTCACCGACGCCGGACGCTGGAAGGAGTCCGCGCCGGTCCCTGGCGCCTACCGCGGTCACGGCCTGCCGCTGATGCGCGCCCTGATGAGCGAGGTCACGGTAACGCCAGGCCCGGCCGGCACGACCGTGCGGATGCGGCTGCGGATCACCCCATGACCACGCCGGCCAGGCCGGGCGCGAACGGAGCTAGAACGGAGCGGGGAGCACGGTCTCGATCAGGTGCGGGCCAGGTTCGGCCAGGGCCCGGCTGAGCTGGGCGGCCAGCTCCCCGGCGGTGGTGGCCCGGCTCGCCGGGACGCCCAGCCCGGTGGCCAGCCCGGTGAAGCCGATGGCCGGCCTGGTCAGGTCGAGCAGGTCCCGCGCGGCCTGGCCGGTGCCCGAGGCGCCGACCCGGTCCAGTTCCAGGCCGAGGATCGCGTACCGGCCGTTGCCGAAGATGATCGTGGTGACGTCTAGCTGCTCCCTGGCCTGCGTCCACAACGCGGTCACGGTGTACAGCGCGCTGCCGTCCGCCTCCAGGGCCAGCACCGGCCGGTCCGGGCACGCGACCGCCGCGCCGGTGGCCAGCGGCAGCCCCTGCCCGATGGCGCCGCCGGTCAGGGTCAGCCAGTCGTGCGGCGGCGCTCCCTGCGTCGCGCCAGGCAGCCAGAGCCCCGAGGTATTCGCCTCGTCGCAGACGATCGCGGCTTCCGGCAGCAGGGCACCGATCACCGCGGCGGCGGTCTCGGCGGTGAGTTCGCCATCGGGAACGGGCGGGCGGCTGGCGGGCTGCGGCACCGCCCGCGCGCCTGGCGCAGCCAGGCCGGCCAGCGCGCCGAGTGAGGCGGCCACGTCCTCGCCCGGCTCGGCGAGCACGTGCACCTGGCAGCCGGCCGGAACCAGCGAGCCGGCCAGGCCCGGGTAGGCGAAGAACGAGACCGGGGAGCGGGCGCCGGCCAGGATCAGGTGCCGCACCCCGGCCAGCTGGGCGGTGGCGAACTCGGCCAGGTAGGCCAGCCGCGGCACGGCCGGCCGCCCGGCACCGCGCTCATGCCGGGCCGGGAAGGTCTCGCCAAGCAGCCGGGCCGTGGTGGCCGCGGCCAGCCGGCTCGCTGCTTCCAGGCCATCGCGGTGCAGGCCCGCGCCGCCGAGCAGGATCAGGCATGGTTCCCCGCTGGCCAGGGC
>JBPCKO010000075.1:0-13344 GCA_051004215.1 Streptosporangiaceae bacterium
GGCCTGGTGCTGTTCGTGCGCTGGGACGCCTAACCTTCGGCCCGCGCAGCCGAGGGCGACCCGGGCCGGCAGCCGGCCGGGGTCGCCCTCTGGTCGGACGAATGAATCCGACCGCGGGCTGACGCGCTCGCCGCCCGCGATGCGGGACACTGGCCAGGCGGCTCATCCGGCCGGCTGGAAAGGAACCCACCATGATCGAGGCACACGGCCTCACCAAGAGATACGGCGGCACGCTGGCCGTCGACCATTTGTCGTTCAGCGTCGAGCCTGGGAAAATCACCGGCTTCCTCGGCCCGAACGGCGCTGGCAAGACCACCACGATGCGGCTGATTCTCGGACTGGACCGGCCGACCAGCGGAACGGTGACCGTCGACGGCCGCGCGTTCAGCGACCTGGCCTGGCCGATGCGCGAGGTCGGGGCCCTGCTGGACGCCAAGGCCGTGCACGGCGGCCGGTCGGCCTACAACCACCTGCTCTGCGTGGCCCAGACCAACAACCTGCCCAGGCGCCGGATCGGCGAGGTGCTGGAGCTGGTCGGGCTGGCCGAGGTGGCCAGCAAGCGGTCCAAGGGCTTCTCGCTCGGCATGGGCCAGCGGCTCGGCATCGCCGCCGCGCTGCTCGGCGACCCGAAGATCCTGATGTTCGCCGAGCCGGTCAACGGCCTCGATCCCGAGGGCATCTTGTGGATCCGCAACCTGATGAAGGCGCTCGCGGCAGAAGGCCGTACGGTCTTCGTCTCCAGTCACCTGATGTCGGAGATGGAGAACACGGCCGACCACCTGATCGTCATCGGCAGGGGCCGCCTGATCTCGGACTGCACCACGGCCGAGTTCATCGCGGCCAACTCGCAGCAGTCGGTGCGGGTGCGGAGCCCGCAGGCCAGCGAGCTGGCCGCGGTGGCGTCGGCGGCCGGCGCGACGATCAGGGACGATGACAGCGGAGCGCTCGTGCTGCTCGGGATGACCGCGGCGCAGGTCGGCGACCTGGCGTTCGAGCACGGCATCCGGATCCACGAGCTGGCGCCGGCCCATGCCTCGCTGGAACAGGCGTTCATGGAGCTCACCGCCTCGAGCGTGGAGTTCCGCGCCGGCGTGCCGGCGGCCGGTGACGGCCGGGAGTCGGCCCCGGCCGGAGCCAAGGCCGGAGAGGTGGCCTGAGATGGCAGCGACAGCAGCTCACGGCACGCTGGTCGGCGGCGCGGTCGGGCGGCAGCCGGCCGGCCGGGCCGGGTTTGCCGGCACGGTGCGCTCGGAGTTCACCAAGATCCGCTCGGTCCGGTCCACCTACTGGACGCTGCTGGCCCTGGTGCTGGCCTGCGTCGGCATCGGCGCCCTGTTCAGCTGGGGCCAGACCCAGCGGCTGACCAGCCTGCAGAGCGGGCACACGCTGCGTGGCGGGAAGGTCCCGTCGGGTATCTACGCTCAGATCGCCACTCAGATCCACAACTCGGCTGCCAGCATCAGCCTATTCGGCTTGCT
The DNA here is from genome assembly GCA_051004215.1 of Streptosporangiaceae bacterium. Classification (GTDB taxonomy): domain Bacteria; phylum Actinomycetota; class Actinomycetes; order Streptosporangiales; family Streptosporangiaceae; genus Chersky-822. The sequence continues at coordinate 1,479 of JBPCKO010000075.1, forward strand.
GTTCGGGCAGCTCGTGATCATCGTGCTCGGCGCGATCGCGATCACCTCCGAGTACTCGACCGGGATGATCAGGACCTCGCTCACCGCCATGCCACGCCGGCTGACCGTGTTCAGTGCCAAGGGCGTGGTGTTCGGGCTGGTCGCCCTGGTGACCGGTGAGGTCATCAGCTTCCTGGCCTTCTTTACCGGCCAGGCGATCCTGTCGACCCAGCACGTCAGCACCACGCTCGGCACCCCCGACGTGCTGCGCACCGTGCTCGGCGGCGGCCTGTTCCTGGCCGTCTGCGGGCTGATGTCGTTCGGCATCGGCGCGATGCTGCGCCACTCGGCGGGCGCGATCGCCGCGGGCATCGGCGTGATGTTCGTGCTCTGGATCCTCAGCCAGTTCCTGCCCGGCCCGCCAAGCGGCTGGTTCGGCCAGGCCGACATCGACAAGTGGATCCCGTTCAACGCGGGCTCGGCGATCTGGGAGCACCAGGCCAACGGGCTGAATCCGTTCTCGCCGTGGATCGGGTTCGCGGTGTTCTGCTGCTATGCCGCGGCGGCGATCATCGGCGGCCTGGTCGTGTTCCTGCGCCGGGACGCCTAGCCGGGCGGCTCACCAGGCATAGCGGATGAGTTCCAGGCGCGGCCAGTCCTGCCAGTGCCGGACGCTGACCGCACCGGAGTTCAGCCGGAACTCCTCTACCCGGTACTGCAGCCGACCGCCTCCGCCTGGGCCGGGGGAGGGAACCGGGCTGCCGGACGGGTGAGCGGTTGCCGTACCCGGTGAAGGTGACGGCGCCGCCGACGGGTAGGGCCGTGACGGTGACGCATATGCCGACGGCGCAGGCCGCGGCGACGACGGAGACGGCGTCGGTGACGGCGCTGGTCCCGTTCTGAGCGCGACCGTCACGAGGAGTCGGCTGACCCTCGGGCTCGCCGAGAGGAACCAGGGCGCGCCGCGGTAGGTGCCGATCAGCGCGATCCGGCCGCTGCCGACATCTGCGGCCCGCAGCTGCCAGCTCCGGCCGGCCGCGCGCCCGGCGGGCATGGTCGTGAAGTACATCGTGCGCCCGTCGGCCGCGATTACCGAGGCGGTAATCAGGTCGCGCCCGAACTGCTTTGCCGTTGCGACTCGCTGGGCGCGCTGCAGGGCTGGCCCGGCCGGGGCCGAGGACCGCAGCACGTAGGCGGCCGATGTCTCATTCCTGACCCGGTTGGTGCTGAAGCCGAGAGTACGGCCGTCAGCGGTCAGCGATAGTGCTGCGATCGGGGTCCGGCCGGGCAGCGTCCATTGGGCTGAGCCACGCTGGCCGCCCGAGACCCTGGCCGTGACCAGCCGGCCTTCCGTGTCGTTGCAGCGATACCCCCAGAACGCGAAGGTCGAGTCACTACGGCTGAGCGCGATTGCCCCGAGTTCCTCGTCGACGGACGGCAATGCGTACCTGACCAGCGGGCCGGGTCGGCCGGCCGCGTTCAGCCGGAACTGGTAGAGCCACGTTCGGCAGTGGTGCGGCCGGATCATCGCGACCACGTAGGTCCGGCCGTCGCCGGTCGCGACGTTATCTATCGTCAGCCCGGCCGGCGCCCGGACGGTGCCGCTGCTGGCACCGGTGGTGACGCTGCGTACGGACAGCTCCCGGCCGTGCTGCCGACCGCCATGCGGGCCGACACCGGCCACCAGGTAACGCCCGGCGGGACCGGCTCCGGAGGCCGGCCCTGGCTTCCCGGCCAGCCGGTCTCCGGACAGGACTCGGGGTACCACCACGGCGACGAGGACAACGACGAGCGCGACCGCGACCGCGGCCGACAAGGGCATCAGCAGGTGGCGCACGCCCGGGCGATACGGGGCTTCGGGACGCCCAGGGTGGGGGCGCATCGCCCCGCCGAACGGGCGGATGGAGTCTGGCCTGACTGTTCCGGCCGCGCCGCGGTAGGCGTCCCGCAGCTGGCGTTCGATGCTGTTCACGAGGACTCCTCAAGCTTGCGGGCCAGGGTGGCCAGGGCGCGGGACGCGGTCGACGACACGGTCGACCGGCTGATCCGCAAGATCTCGGCGATCTCGGTGTCCGGCAGGTCGAGGTAGTAGCGGAGCGCGAGCACCTCGCGGGCCCGCCTGGGCAGGGCGGCGACGGCGGCCAGGACCGTCTTGCGGTCCTCGCCCGCCAGCGCGGCCGACTCGGCCGACCAGACCGGCGGCTCGTGCGGGATCGCCCGCTGCCGGGCCCTGGACCGGGACCTGTGCACCGACCGGCAGCCGTTCACGACACTGACTGGCCCGCAGGTACGCCAGCGCCTTGTCCTGGTCGCGCAGCCTGGGCAGGCCGCGCTGCAGGTGCATGAACGCGTCCTGAACCACGTCCTCGGCGCTCGGCTGATCGCCGACCAGCATCACCGCGATCCTGACCAGGCCGAGCGCATGCGCGCGGTACAGGCTCGCGACCAGCTCGCCGGGGGAGTCCCCGGCCAGCGAGGAACCTGGCGAGCTGGTCGCGTTGCTGATTGTCATGCCTCTCAGACGCCGTCGGGCCGCCGCTGCTGAGCCGGCCGGCGAACTTTCTGCCTGGCCAGCGGCCGACGACGTGGGCGGAACCCGGCCCGCGCTCACCGCAGGGTCAGGATCTGCACGCGCTTGACCTCGGCGTCCTCGAGGTCGGCGAGGACGGGAACCTCGTAGCTGGCCACCTCGCGGAACAGGTCCCTGGGCAGGAACGCCCGGCCGACGTCGGCGGCCAGCACCCGCGCACCGCGATGGCCGGCCCTGGCCAGCAGCCCCGCGGTCCGGCTGGCCAGGTCGCGCTCGTACCAGACATCGGCGGCGAGCACGACGCCGGCATCCTCGCAGTCACCGCCGAGCATATCCCCGCGGTTCGCGATGGCTGCGTCATTGGCCGCCGCGTTCAGCCGGATCGCCGTGCGGGCCAGCGCGTCGACCTCGCTGGCCAGTACCGGCCCGGCCCCCGCGAGCGCGGCCGCGATCGCGACCAGGCCTGACCCGGCGCCCAGGTCGAGGACGGAGCACCCGGCGACCAGGACCCGGTGGTCGAGCAGGTACCTGGCCAGGGCCAGGCCGCCTGGCCAGGCGAAGGCCCAGAAGGGCGGCGGCTGCTCCCGCTGGCCGGCCGCGTCTTCGGTCCGCTCCCAGAGCGCGAACGCGTCCTGGGCCAGGTGCAGCCGGATCTCAGGGACCGTAGGGACCGGCCGCAGCGCGCAGTGAGCGCGGACGAACCTGGCCCGCGCGCACTCCTCCTCGCCGGCCGCCGGATCCGGCCGGGCGCGGCCGGCGGTCACGGTACCGGCCCGGGCTGGGCCGGCCAGGGCTGGCAGGCCGGGCACCAGTAGGTGATCCGCTCCCCGGTGCCGGTGCCCCGCCCGGCGTAGCCGTCGACGGCGACCGGTGTGCCGCACCGGCGGCACGGCAGCCCGGCCCGGCCGTATACCCAGTTCTGCTCGCCGCGGTTCAGGTTGCCGGTGGTGACGTGGCCGGCCTGTTCCTTGTTCGTCTCGAGCAGGTGCCTGGCCAGATCGGTCATGGCGGCCAGGTCGCTGACCGAGCCGGCCGGCTGCCACGGGCTGACGCCGCGCAGGAACAGCACCTCGGCCTTATAGACATTGCCGATGCCGGCCAGGTTCCGCTGATCAAGCAGGGCCGCCCCGATCGGCCGGTCCGGCGCCGCGGCGAGCATGCGCACGGCCTCGGCCTGGTCCCAGTCCGGGCCGAGCAGGTCAGGTCCCAGGTGCCCGACGACCTGATCTTCGCGAGCGGTTGGCAGCACCTCGACCACGCCGAGCAGGGATCCGACGGCCTGCCAGTCCTGGTTGGCCAGCACCAGCCGGACCCGGTGGTCGCGAGGCGGCGGGCCGCCCGCCCGCCTGATCCGCCACGACCCGTCCATGCGCAGGTGCGTGTGCACGGTCACGCCAGGCCGCCCAGGGCCGGCCTGCACCCTGATCAGCAGGTGCTTGCCGCGGGACACGACCTCGGGCACCAGCGCGCCGGTCAGGTCGGTGGTGGCGTACCGGGGGACCCGGAAGTAGCTGCGGGTCAGCCGCCGCCCGGCCAGCGCCTCGTGCAGCTGGCGGGCCGCCCGCCAGACGGTGTCTCCTTCCGGCACGGCAGGCCGCTCTCAGTCCGGCCCGGCCGCGGTGGCCGGCCCCGGCAGCCCGGACTCGCGCAGCGTGATGTCCAGCCGGCCGGCCGGCAGGCCGATGTCCGGGCGGCCGGTGCCGGGCAGGGTCTTGGTGACGCCGTGGTAGGCGAGCCGGGCCGGGCCGCCGAACACGAACAGGTCGCCGGACTCGAGCGTGACGTCGGTCCAGGGACGGCCCCGGCCCCGGACGTTGCCGAACCGGAACACGCACGAGGCGCCGAGGCTGAGCGAGACCACCGGGGCGGGCGAGCGCTCCTCCTTATCGGCATGGAGGCCCATCTTCGCCTGCTCGTCGTAGAAGTTGATCATGGCCACGTCCGGCCGGTAGCCGGCCGGGTCACGCTCGCTGCCGCAGGCCGCGTCCAGCGCACGGCGGCCGAGCTCGGCCAGCCAGCCAGGGAACGGCTTGACCGGCGCTCCGTCCACGTCGTCGGCGGTCCGCGAGTACCGGTAAGGCAGCCAGTGCCAGCCCAGGCAGACGGTCTGGACCGACATCATGCCGCCGGACGGCAGTGTGGTATGCCGCAGCCCGGCCGGCGGCCTGGCCCACTCCCGGCAGGCCGCGACCAGGTCGCGCTGCCCGGCCTCGGTCAGCCAGCCGGGCACGTGCACCGCGCCGGGTGCGATCTCGGTCCGCGGCAGGCCGAACAACCCGGTCATGGCCTCACGGTACCGGCAACGGGAAGCGAGGCCGGGCGGAAGAAAGGCCCGCTACAGCAGGCGGCGCAGGTGCAGCAGGTCGAAGAAATTGCCCTCGACCTTCAGCCGCCCGGTCAGCCAGGCCTTGGCGAAGCTGCCGGGGTCGGCCGCGATCGCGAGCACGTCGTCGCTGCTGGCGGTGAACCGGATCTGGGCCTGCCCCTGACCGTCCGGGATCTCCTTGACCGGGTCGGCGCCCCGCGGGCCGAGCCTGGTCAGGTAGGTCACGCCGAGGTCGCGGACATGGCAGCTGAGCGTACGGTCGATCAGCTTGGCCTCGCGCAGCTTCGGGTCCATGGCAGATACTCGCCCGGTCAGGCTCTCCAGGGCCGTGCGGCACTCCTCCGCAGTCGCCATCCTCACCCCGCTTTCACGGTCATTGTCTGCCCGCCGGCCCGGCGCTTGAACGCGGGGGGCGGTCGCCCTAACTCGGGGCCGCGCTCGCCCCGCCAATGGCGTCAGCTTGGCCTGCCGGACGGTAGCGTTCCTGACAGGCAGCGTTTCCCGGCCAGGCGAGGCAATCGCCCAGGAGGAGCAAGAAGCAGCATGGACCACCAGACCGGGTCCGGCGCAGGCCAGACGGACGGGTCGAGCATGCCCGACGATGAGGCCTCCGCGCAGCCCGCCGCGCCGCCGACCGGCGACCGGCGGGTCGACGAGGCGCTGGCGCCGCTGGCCTGGCTGGCCGGGCGGCCGGTGGCCGAGCATCCGCCGGTGTTCGAGCGCCTGCACGGCCAGTTGGTCGAGGTGCTCGGCGAACTCGGGCCTGCGGCCGGCCAGGCCGGCCCGCCCGGGTAGGCCGCCGGCTGGCACGGGGCCGAGCAGCCGGACAATCGTGATGAAGACCCAGGATCTGAGCGAACGAGGACGCGAGGCGCCGCAGATGGCGAGAAGAGCGCGGCTGGACGCGGAGCTGGTGCGCCGCGGCCTGGCTCGCTCGCGCGTGCAGGCCGCCGACCTCATCGCAGCGGGGCAGGTCCAGGTGGACGGGATGGCCGCGGCCAAGGCCGCGACCCAGGTGGGCACGGAGTCGGCGATCCTCGTCCGGTCGGGGGCCCAGGACCCTGCCTATGTATCCAGGGGCGGCCACAAGCTGGCCGGCGCCCTGGCCGCATTCGGCGACCTGCCCGTCGCGGGCCGCCGCTGCCTGGACGCGGGCGCCTCGACCGGCGGATTCACCGACGTGCTGCTCCGCGCGGGAGCCGCCCACGTGGTCGCGGCCGATGTCGGCTACGGCCAGCTGGCCTGGTCGCTGCGGGCCGACCCGCGGGTGACCGTCCTGGACCGGGTGAACGTCCGCGCCCTCGAGCCGGGCCAGGTCGGGCCGGCCCCCGGCGTGGTCACGGCGGACCTGTCGTTCATCTCGCTGACCCAGGTGCTGCCCGCGCTGACTGCCTGCGCGGAGCCGGACGCCGACTTCGTCCTGCTGGTCAAGCCCCAGTTCGAGGTAGGCAAGGGCAACGTGGGGACCGGCGGCGTGGTGCGGGATCCGCAGTTGCGGGCGGGCGCGGTGGCGACCGTGGCCGGGTCCGCGGCCGGGCTGGGCCTGGGCGTGCGGGGGGTGACCGCGAGCCCGCTGCCCGGGCCGTCGGGCAACGTGGAGTACTTCCTGTGGTTGCGGCGCGGCTCGCCGCCGCTGGATGCGGCGGCGCTGGACCGGGCGATCACGGAGGGCCCGCAATGACGGCGCCGCCGGGCCGGGCGATGCTGCTGGTCGTGCACACCGGGCGGCCGGAGGCGGTACGCGCGGCCCGGATCGTCTCCGACCGGCTGTGCGCCGCGGGGGTCGCGGTCCGGGTGCTGGCCGCCGAGGCGGCCGACCTGCGGTGCCCGGGCACGTCCGTCGTCCCGGCCTCGCCGCGGGCCGCCGACGGCGCGGAGATGGTCCTGGTCATCGGCGGCGACGGCACGCTGCTGCGCGCGGCCGAACTGGCCAGGCCGGCCGGGGCGCCGCTGCTCGGTGTCAACCTCGGCCACGTCGGGTTCCTCGCCGAGGCCGAGCCCGAGGTGCTGGAGGACGCGGTCGACCGGGTGCTGGCCGGCCGGTACTGCGTGGAGCCCAGGATGACGATCGACGTGGCGGTCCGGCAGGACGGCTCGCTCACCGCCACGACCTGGGCGCTGAACGAGGCCACGGTGGAGAAAGCGGCCAGGGAGCGGATGCTGGACCTGGTCACCGAGGTCGACGGGCGGCCGCTGTCCAGGTGGGGCTGCGACGGGATGGTGTTCGCGACGCCGACCGGGTCGACCGCCTACGCCTTCTCGGCCGGAGGCCCGGTCGTCTGGCCCGACGTGGAGGCGCTGCTGCTGGTGCCGATCAGCGCTCACGCCCTTTTCGCAGGGCCTATGGTGGTATCACCGGACTCGGTGCTGGCCGCCGAGGTGATCGGCGCCTCTGGTCATGACGGCGGCGTCTCGGGGGCGGTGCTGTGGTGCGACGGTCGCCGGAAGGTTGAGCTGCCGCCGAACGCCCGCGTCGAGGTACGCCGGGGTGTCCAGCCGGTGCTGCTCGCCCGCCTGGACGGGCAGGCCCGCGAGGACGGGCTCGGCGCCAACGTCGGGGCGACCTTCACCGACCGGCTGGTGGCGAAGTTTGGCCTGCCGGTGGCGGGCTGGCGCGGCCGGGGCACGGCGCGGCCCGACCCGGTGCCTGGCCGAGAAGATGGGCCGGGCCGAGACGAGGAGCCGGCGGACGATGCTTGAGGAAGTCAGGATCAGCGGCCTCGGCGTCATCGATGAGGCCGTGCTCGAGTTCTCGCCGGGGTTCAACGTGGTCACGGGAGAAACCGGGGCCGGCAAGACGATGGTCGTGTCCGGACTCGGGCTGCTCTTCGGCGGCCGCGCCGATCCGAGCCGGATCCGTCCTGGCGCGGACCGGGCGACCGTCGAGGGCCGGCTGCGCACCGATCCCGGCGGACCGGTCGCCCGGCAGGTCAGCGAGGCCGGGGGCGACCTGGACGACGATGGCGCAACCCTGGTCCTGGTCCGCTCGGTGTCCGACCAGGGCCGGTCGCGAGCGTTCGCGGGCGGCCGGTCGGTGCCGGTATCGCTGCTCACCTACCTGTCCGAGGACCTGGTCGCGGTGCACGGCCAGGCCGACCAGCAGCAGCTGCTCAAGCCAGGGCGGCAGCGCCAGGCGCTGGACCGGTTCGCCGGCGCCGGGCTCAGCGGCGTGCTCGGCGACTACCAGCGGGCCCATGGCGGGCACCAGAAGGTCGCGCAGGAACTGGCCGAGCTAACCGAGCGGGCCCGCGAGCGGGCAGCCGAGGCGGAGGACTTGCGGCACGGGCTGGCCGAGGTCGAGCGGCTGGAGCCGGCCGACGGCGAGGACATCGAGCTGGCCGCCGAGGCGGAACGGCTGTCCAATGCCGACTCGCTGCACTCGGCCGCGACGACCGCGCACGAAGCCCTGGTCGCCGACCCGTCCAGCGCGTCGTACGAGTCGGCCGACGTGCTGTCGCTGCTCGGCTCGGCCCGGCACGCGCTCGAAGCGGCGGCCGAGCACGACCCGGCCCTGGGTGAGCTGGCTGGCCGGCTGTCTGAAGCCGCCTACCTGCTCAACGACCTCGCCGCCGAGCTGGCCTCCTACGCCGATTCGGTCGAAGCCGACCCGGCCAGGCTGGCCGTGGTCCAGGACCGCAGGGCCGAGCTGACCCGCCTGATCAGAGCCTACGGATCGGCCCCGGTGCCGCGGCCCGAGGTCCGGGCGGTCGCCGCGGCCTCGCCGGCCGCGGACGGGCCGGCCGGCGGCCCTGGCCTGCCCGACCTGGCCGGCGTCCTGGCCTGGGCCAAGGGAGCGGCGGCCCGGCTGACCGAGCTGGAGGGCGACGACGACCGGATAACCGCCCTGCGGGACGCCGAGACCGAGCTGGCCGCTTCTGTCCGTGACCTCGGCGGCCGGCTGACCGCGATCCGGCGGGAGGCGGCCACGCGATTCGACGAGGCGGTCACGGCCGAGCTAGCCGCGCTGGCGATGCCCCATGCGGGCCTGTCGGCCCTGGTGACCGCGCTGGCCGAGTACGGCCCGCACGGAGGCGACGAGGTGGAGATCCGGCTGGCCGCTCATCCCGGCGCGCCTCCGCTGCCGCTGCATAAAGGCGCTTCAGGGGGTGAGCTGTCGCGCGTGATGCTCGCGATCGAGGTGGTATTCGCGGGCGCCGACCCGGTGCCGACGTTCGTCTTCGACGAGGTCGATGCCGGGTTCGGCGGCAAGGCCGCGGTCGAAATCGGGCGGCGGCTGGCCAGGCTGGCCAGAAACGCCCAGGTCATCGTAGTCACGCACCTGCCGCAGGTGGCCGCGTTCGCCGACACCCACCTGGTCGTGGAAAAGGCGCAGGACGGCCTGGTGATCTCCAGCGGCGTCGCCCGGCTGGATGACGCCGGGCGGGTGCGGGAGCTATCCCGGATGCTGGCCGGGCTGGAAGACTCCGAGTACGGCCGGGCGCACGCCGGGGAACTGCTCGCGGCGGCCGCCGCCGAGCGGGCCGATCCGGGACGGCGGTCATGACCAGGACGCGTCGAGCGGCGGCTGAGGTGGACAGCTATGGCGTCGACACGTAGCCGCTCTGGCACACTTAGTAACGCATTGAGGGCTTACTCGCGGCGGCTGACCAGCCGGAACCCGGCCGCGGCGCCGGATCTGCCCGGGCTCACCGCGCCCGCCAGGCTGGACCGCCGCACCAAAACCCTGACCAGGCGGCTGCGCCCTGGCGAGATCGCGATCATCGACCACGCCGACCTGGACCGGGTCAGCGCCGAGTCCCTGGTCAACTGCCAGGTAGCGGCGGTGATTAACGTGGCCCCGAGCATGACCGGCCGGTACCCCAATCTCGGGCCTCAATTCCTCGTCGAGGCCGGTGTCCCGCTGATCGACGATGTCGGGCCCGAGGTGTTCGACAAGGTCGGGGAGGGCCGGCTGGTCAGGCTGGAGGGCGACACGCTTTACCTCGGCGACGCCATAGTGGCCAAGGGCATCGTGCAGACCCCTGATTCGGTCGCCACGGCAATGATCAAGGCTAAGGCCGGCATGGCCGCCCAGATCCGGGCGTTCATGTCCAACACCGTCGAGTACATCAACCGGGATTTCGAGGAGCTGATCGACGGCATCCGGGTCCCTGAGCTGCGCACCAAGCTCGAAGACCGGCATGCCCTGGTGATCGCCCGCGGCTACCGGCACCGCGAGGACCTGGTGGCGCTGCGCGCCTACATCAGGGAGTTCAAGCCGGTCCTGGTGGCGGTGGACGGGGGCGCCGACGCGCTGCTGGACGCCGGCTACAAGCCGCACATGATCGTCGGTGACATGGACTCGGTCTCGGACCGGGCGCTGAAGTGCGGGGCCGAACTGGTCGTGCACGCCTATCCGGACGGCGCCGCCCCCGGGCAGGAGCGGGTCGACGCGCTCGACCTGAAGTCGGTGCCCTGCCCGGCCACCGGCACCAGCGAGGACGTCGCGCTGCTGCTCGCCGACGAGATGGGCGCGCGGCTCATCGTAGCCGTGGGGATGCGGTTCACGCTGGTAGAGTTCCTCGACAAAGGTCGGCCTGGCATGGCCAGCGCGGTGCTGACCAGGATGCGGGTCGGCGACAAGATCGTCGAGCCGAAAGGCGTGAGCCGGCTTTACCAGAGCCGGATCTCCGGCTCCTGGCTGCTGCTGCTGGTGATCGCGGCCGTGGTGGCTCTGGCCGTCGCGGTGAAGGTCCTGCCGGTCGGCCAGATCATCCTGACGTTCATCGGGCTCAAGCTGAGCCCGTTCTGGCACTGGATCACGGGGCTGAGGCTTTGATCGACTTCCGGTACCACCTCGTCTCGATCGTCGCGGTGTTCCTGGCCCTGGCCATCGGCATCGTCGTCGGGGCGACCGCGCTCAAGCCGGCCGTCACTTCCCAGCTGGCCAGAGAGGCCGCGGCCGAGGCCAAGCGGAACCGGTCGCTCTATGCGCACAATCAGCAGCTGAAGAACGAGATCAAAGCCGACGAGTCCTTCGCGGCCGCGGCGCAGGACACGTTGCTGCGCGACCTGCTGACCGGTCAGAGCGTGGTGCTCGTGCTCGCGCCGAACACCGACAGCGCGACCGTGAGCGGCGTGACCAAGGCGCTGCTGGAGGCCGGGGCGACGGTGACCGGCCAGGTCGTGCTCACGTCCCAGTTCTTCGACACCAGCCCGGTGAACGAGCAGGCGATGACCGCGGCGGCCAGGCGTCTCGCCCCGGCCGGGCTGGTGCCGCCGAAGTCGGCCGCCGACCCGCAGATTTCCGGTCAGCAGGCTGTGGCCCAGGTGCTCGCGGAGACGATCGCCCAGAAGGACGGGCTGGCTACCCTGGCCCAGACCGAAGCCAACGTAGTTCTGGCGGGCCTGGCCAGCGCCGGGTTCGTTCAGGTCAGCGGCACCGGCGGCAGCACGTCGCTGGCCGGGCAGGCGACCACGGCGGTCGTGATGGTCCCGGGCGCCGTGCCCCCGGCCAAGACCAGCGGGCCGTTCAACCTGGCCCTGGTCTCGCTCACCGAGGACCTGGCCGAGACGACGCGGGTGACGCTGATGGCCGGGCCGCTGCTCGGCTCCGGCCCGCGCAGCGCAATCCAGGCGGTCACCAGCGGCAGCGCGGGCGTGGCGCTGACCACGGTCGACAACGCCGAGACGATCGTGGGCCAGATCATCGTCGCCCAGGCCCTGCGCAAGCTGCTCGGGCCGGGCGCGCAGCCCACCGCGTACGGGGTACGGCCTGGCACGGTGCCGAGCCCGGCGCCCAGGCCGTCGGTCTCGCCGTCCGTCACCCCGTCCACGAGCAGGAAGCAGCCCGGGAAATGAGCGGCGGCCTGACCATGGCGCGGCTGCTGGGAGCCGGAGCCGCGGCCCGGTTCTGCTACGCCGGCCTGACCCGGGCCCGGCCGGGCGGTGCGGCTCGGTGGGGCCGGACCAATCACCGGGGCGAGCCGGTCACCTTGCTGGAGGGCCCGGCGGTCACCGCGGGCGCGGTGGCTGGCGCGCTCGCCGTGCCCGGGCTGGACGCCAGGCAGCGGGCCGCCCTCGGCCTGGCC
>JBPCKO010000076.1:0-12781 GCA_051004215.1 Streptosporangiaceae bacterium
CCTGGTACAACGCCCGCCGCAGGCACTCCAAAATCGGCTATATCAGCCCGCTACAGTACGAACGACGGCTGGCCGCCCAGGCCACCTGACCAAACAACCAGCTGTCCGGGATTCGGGGTCAGCCCCACAGCGACTGGCGGCCGCAGACAGGAGCGACCGACCGACCCCAGATTCGCTTCGCTCCGGTACTCATTCTCCGGCCCCGTGGCCGCAGCGCATTGCTGAATTATTACGACGCAATGCTGGCCGCCCTTGCCCGAGATCAGCGGCCGCCGCTCGGGCTGGCTCAGCTCGTAGAGACACTTGAGCCCGCCGACCGCATGGCCTGGCTTGAGCAGGAGGGCGCCACCAGCGGCCGCGCGCTAGGCGCCGATCCGCTCTTCCCGCTGCCCGCCAACCCGGAGCAGGCACAGATCATGGACCGCCTGAGCGGTGACAACGGCGTGGTTGTGGAAGGGCCGCCGGGTACTGGCAAGACCCACACCATTGCCAACCTGATCTCGGCTCTGCTCGCCGAAGGGCAGCGGGTCCTGATCACCAGCCAGAAAGCGCAGGCCCTGCGTGTTCTCCGCGACAAGCTCCCGCCCGACATGCAGCGGCTCTGTGTCAGCCTGACCGACGTCGCGCGGGGAGGATCGCCTGAGCTGGCCGGCAGCATCGCCGCCCTGGCTGCGGAGAAGGCATCGCACAATCCGGCGCTCCGCCGCGAGAAGATCGCCCGGTCGCGGGATATGCGTTCGCAGGCGCTCGCTCAACGGTCGAAGCTCACCGAACAGGTCCGGGCGCTCCGCGAGTCGGAGACTTATCAGCATCCGCAGGTGGCACCCGGCTACTCGGGCACGCTGGCGTCCATCGCTGCCGCGCTCAAAGTGAATCAGCCTGCGTTCGGCTGGATGCCCGTACCCGTCGCGGAGCCGCTGCCGCTCACATCCGCCGAAGCGTACGAACTGCTGGCTCTCCTGCGTGCCGAGACGCCGACGAGAGCGGCCCGGCCCCAGCAGGAACTTCCTGCGCTTGACGACTTCCCGACCGCTCCCGATATGGCTGCTCAGATGGACGCGGAGGCCCAGGCCAGCCGCGCCGCGGCGGCTGGCGCCTCGCCGTTGTCCGCGGCGCTTTCGCTGCTCGCGACCGAGCAAGTCGCAGCACTTGAGGCAGCCTTCCGGACATTCGACGCGACCGCGCGCGAACTGCTGCAGGCGGCAGCCAGCAGCGAGAGCTCCGAGTGGATCGCCAAAGCGATCGGCGACGGGTTCGCCCATCGCGACGAATCGCTCTGGGAGATGCTGCACCGCGCCGCGGACGAGGCCGCCCGCGCACGGGACTCGCTGCAGTACCTGAGTCTCCATCAGGTAACGCTCCCACCCGTTGCGGAACACCCGTACGAAGGACTCCTGGCCGCGGTTCGCGGCCTGCGCGACTACCTCTCCTCAGGCGGCCAGCTTAAGAAGATGTTCAGGTCCGACGAGCAGCGCGCTGCCGAACCGATCCTTGAGCATGCCCTCGTCGATGGCGCCCGTGTTCAGACAGTCAGCCAGCTCGAGATAGTCGCCGCCGCGCTCGAAGCGGAAGCGCTAACTGCGGCGGTTGCTCGGCTATGGCTGCACGTCGGTGTCTCCATCGACGCTGCATTGCCGCTGCCGGTGCGCGTGGCACGCCTGACCTACTTGCACCGCGAGCTCCAACTCATCGGGCAGATGCTCGCTGCGAAGGACCAGCTTGCGGCGATTTTGCACGGCAGCTCTGTGCGTGATATTCCGCTCCGGAATATGGCTGAATGCGCAGCGCTCGGTGATGCGCTGGAACGCGTCGGGTTGCGGCTTAAGGCCGAGGCAGCGAGCGCAGCGCTCGACCGGCTGACCGATCAGCTGGACCGGCGGGGCCGGGCCACCGCCGCGCCGCCGGAACTGGCCGAACTCGCCGACGCGATCCGGGGAAGGAACCCTGGCTGGTACGCAGACCGCCTCCGCGCCCTCGCGTCCGCGCACTCCGAACAGGCCGGCCAGCGCCGCTGCGACGAACTCATCAACCGGCTCGGGGACACCCATCCGCCGCTGACAGCTCTGCTCAGCGCCACACGTATCGACCCGGCGTGGGATGAGCGCCTGCAGCGACTGCCCGCGGCTTGGGCGTGGGGTCAGGCTAAGACGTTCTTCGACCAGCAGCGCGAGCCTGGGCGCGAGCAGCGGCTGGAGGGAGAACTCGCAGCGGCGGAGCAATCCGTCGCCCAGGCGACGGCCAGCCTGGCTACGGACCTTGCCTGGCAGCAAGCCCTGGAACGAATGAGCGCTCACCAGGTAGCCGCATTGCAGAGCTACCGGGCCGCGATCGATGCCCGCGGCAAAGGCACCGGCAAGTTCGCCAAGCACTACAGCAGGGCGGCGCGGGACGCGATGCGGGATGCCCAGGACGCGGTGCCCGCGTGGATCATGCCGCTGCCCGAGGTGCTGTCGACGATCCCGCCGATCCGTGACGCATTCGACGTGGTGATCGTGGACGAGGCCAGTCAGGCCAGCCTGGAGAGCCTCTTCCTGCTGTGGCTGGCTCCCCGCGTCATCGTCGTGGGCGACGACCGGCAGTGCACGCCGCCGGAGATAGCGATGGGCGCCCTTGAGCCGATCTTTCGCAGGCTGAATGACTTGCTGCCGGACCTGCCTAGCTACCTGCGTGTCGCCTTCACGCCCAGGTCGAGCTTGTTCTCCATACTCCGGGCACGTTTCGGCCAGGTCATCCGGCTGCGCGAGCATTTCAGGTGCATGCCCGAGATCATCGAGTGGTCGAGTAACTTGTTTTACCGCGACCAGCCACTGGTTCCGCTGCGCCAGTTCGGCGCGGACCGGCTCGAACCGCTAAAGACGCAATACGTTCCTGGCGCCTACAACGAGGGCCGGAACGCGGCCATGCGCAACGAGCCCGAAGCCGAGGCACTTGTCGAGCGCGTCCTGGCCTGCACCGCCGATCCTGTATACGACGGCAAGAGCTTCGGCGTAGTCGTGCTGCAGGGCACCGGCCAGGTCGACCTTATCCGCAATGCCATCATCCGTCGCATGCCGCGCGCGGAACAGGAACGTCGGCGGCTCCGGGTCGGGACCCCGCCCGACTTTCAGGGAGACGAGCGCGGCGTCATGTTCCTGTCCATGGTGATCGCCCCCGGAACCAGAACTACGTCGCTGACCAAGCTGGAGTACCAGCGGCGTTTCAACGTAGCCGCATCGCGGGCCGAGGACCAGGTATGGCTCTTCCATTCCGTCACCGCCGACTCGCTGAATCCGGCCGACCTGCGTCATTCGTATCTGACTTATCTGCTCACCCGCCCCAGCGGGGACATCGACGACGGCCTGGGCGATGTCCGGCCCGACGTGCTCCGGCCGCCGTTCGACAGCCTCTTTGAGCAGCGCGTCTTCCTTGATATCCGCGCTCGCGGCTACCAGGTAACCCCGCAGGTAGAAGTCAACGGCCGCCGCATCGATCTGGTCGTCACCGGCGGATCGGCCAAGCTCGCCGTCGAATGCGACGGTGACGCCTGGCATTCCACCCCCGAGCAAGTGGAAGCCGACCTCGCCCGCGAACGCGAGCTCAAACGGGCAGGATGGCGGTTCTGGCGGGTACGCGAATCCGAGTACAACTTCGACCCGCAACAAGCCATGGACGACCTCTGGCAGACCCTGGACGCTCGCGCGATCCAGCCGTTCGCGACGGCCGCAAGCGATCCCGGCGCGATGGACGAGCAGTCGCCAGGCTTCCGTTGGGCACCCATCGCGCTGTCCGATGAGGAAGGCCTCGATGACATGGAGGACGTCAGCGCGGCGCCCGATCTTCCACAGCCGCTCAGACTCGCCGAGCTCTGACGGTGGCACGCAAGGTTCGCTAGCCACGGCCGCTCTTGCCCGGGCGGTCCGTGCACGCACTTACCCGAAGATCTTGTCCATAACCTCGGCGCCCTGGGTCAGCGCCGGCCTGATCTCGTGCCGGTACACCCGCTCCGTCGTCGCCGTCCGGTCATGCCCCGCCAGCAGCGCGATGCTCTCCACCGCCACCCCGCTCGCCGACAGCACCGACACGAACGTGTGCCGCATCTCCCGCGGCGCCCACTCCGCCCCCAGCCCCGCCTTCACCGTGATCCGCCGGAACGAGTGGTTCACGTTGTCAGCCGTCAGCGCCGTCCCGGTCCGCGACGCGAACACGAGCCCCTGATTGTCCCAGAACTCCCCCGCCCGCAGCCGGTCCTGCGCCTGCAGCCGATGCTGCTCCCGCAACGTCCGAACACACAGCTGCGGCAGCGCCAGCGTCCGCCGCGACTTCCCCGTCTTCGTGTCCCCGCCGAACCGCTGCGACCGCCACACATAGATCGCCAACCGCTCCGCGTCACCACGAGCCCCGTCGAACCCGACCTCGCTCACCGGCTGCCACCCCGCCGCGTCGTCCATCCACCTGACGACGTGATCTCAGCGCAGCGCCCGCGCCTCCTCCGTCCTGATCCCCGCCAGCAAGCTCAGCGTGATGTACGCCTCCCACCGCGTACCCTCCGCCGCCGCCAGCAGCTCCTTCGCCTCCGCCAGCGTGAAGCTCTTCGACGGCCGCCCCGTCCTGCCCCGCGGCACCTTCGCCAGCGCCGCCACGTTCCGCCCCACCAGATCATTCGCCTGCGCATGCGCGATCGCCCGCTCCAGCGAGTTCCTGGTGATCTGCAGTGACCGCGTCGAAAACCGGGGTGCCAGCGCCTCCAGGCCGCGCCGCACGTCCCGGGTCGTCAGCAGCCGCAGCCGCTTGGGCCCGATCTCGCCGAGTAGGGACCGCAGCAAGCCCTCGTACAGCTTCCGCGTCCGCTCGGACCGCCCGTCTAACCCCTCGGCCAGCCAGTCGGCGACCGCCTGCTCGACGGTGTACAGCGCGGATGAGCGCACCCCGGCTTCCATTTCGGCGTGCAGCGCCTTGAGCTTGTCCCGCACCTCCTGCTTGGTCCGGCCGGTGACCTTCTTGCGCAACCGCCGACCGTCAGGGCCGAACCCGAGCGAGATCGCGCCGACATAGCGGTTCTTGTCAGCCGCGAAGTAGATGCCATCGTCGCCGTGCGCGCGGCGCTTGAGGGAGGTTTGCGCCATGACTCCATGGTAGCCGTTGGCTCCCCGTTTGGCTCCCAGCGACACCTACGCCAAGACCATAACCTCTTTGACCTGCGCGCCTGGCAGGACTCGAACCTGCGACCAACTGCTTAGAAGGCAGCCGCTCTATCCGCTGAGCTACAGGCGCCGACCGAACTTGCTGGATATTGTGCCCGATCCAGGCTACGCCGCCGGCCCGCCCAGCATCTGATTCGCGCGGCGCGAAGTCACCCGAACCCCCCCAGAAACCGCCCACCGATCACGCGCGCGAACCCCACGGTCCCACGGCGACCAGGCGCGGCCGCACGCACGCCCGCCCTCCCCCGGCCACGACCGTCCCGGTCACGACCGAGCCCGCCGACGCGCACGTCGTGATCAGGACCAGCTGGCTCGCCGGGTCGCCGCTGCCCGGCAAGCCGGACGAATCCGCGAAGTAATGCGGCCACGGCAAGGTCTTCGCGGTCCACAGAACGCGCCGGCGAGCCAGGCTGTAGACCCAGACTGACGCGCCGGAACCCTGCCCGAGCCCGATCGCCAGCCCGTCCCGCACCGCGTACGCCCCGGCCGGCAGCGCCGCCGCTCCTGGCTCATTCCGGCCGGTGACCGGGTTCAGGGCCGTCAGCGATCCGCCGGCCTCGGCGTACAGCACCCCCTGCACCGGGTCAACGCCGTCGGCTACGGCGTGGGCCCGCATGCCCGTGAGCTGGCCGGTCGCCGTGCTGTACAGGCTCAGCCCGGCCCCGCCGGAGAACACCAGCGACCCCCCGACGACCTCTTCGAGCGAGCCGTCGAACGAGCCACCTGGCGGCGTGATCAGCCGCTGCTCCCCCGTCGCCAGGCTGATCTGGCGGACAGCCGTCACCGGGGCGGTCCCGGCCGCGCCGCTAGCCGAGATCGTGACGTATAGCCGGCCCCCTGACACACGCCAGGACTGGCCCGGCGCCCCGGTCTGGACCCGCCACAACGCCCGCCCGGTGGAGTTCGAAAATCCGGTCACGGCGGTCCGTCCGACGATGACCGTGCGGCGCCTGGTCGCCAGCACGGCCCCGCCGCTGACCGCGGCGCGATACGACCTGACCTGCTTGCCCGTAACGGCGTCGAGCACGAGTTCGGCCCGGCCGGCGGCCGCGGCCGAGCCCGCCGGGCCGAGCCCGACCCCGACCGTGATCACCCCGCGCCAGGCCTGGACGGCGACGATGGCCGAGCCGGGCGGGAACCCGGTCAGCGCCTGAGTCCAGCGCGGGAACCCGGTCGTCAGCTCGTACGCGTTCAGGGTCAGGCCGTACCCGATCACCGCGACCCCGTCTCCGGCGGCCGCGTGCGCCTCGCCCGCGGCGAACACCGTGCCGCCGTAGTCACTCTGCGCCACCCAGCTCCCGGTCAGCGGCCGGGACCAGCGCGTCACCCGGACGCCGCGGCAGCCGCTGCCCCGGCACGACCCGGAATCCAGATGCGCTGCGATACCGCCCGTCACCGCGACGGCGGCCAGCAGCACGGCCAGCGCTCTGCGCGGGAACGGCAACTTCATCAGGCGCCTGAACTTCACGACGCGGACCTGTCCTCCTTGCCCGGGGTTGTCCGGTGGGGTAAGCCACGTTATCCCGGGTAGCCGGAACTAGGCGGGTCAGTGCCGCACCGGCCCGTGCCCGGTACGCGGCGGACGCTAGCGTTGGCAGCCACGGATGCTCGCGGCACGACAATGCTGGCAACACCGTGACCCTGACTCCAGCGAATAACCTCCAGGAGGACCTATGTCTGACCGGGCTCCGCTGCCCTACGACTTCATGCCGCAGGTGCCGTCTTTCACGGTCGAGAGCGACGACGTCGCCCAGGACCAGCCGATGGACGACAAGCAGGTCTACAACGGCTTCGGCATGAGCGGCCAGAACGTCTCGCCGCACCTGCGCTGGCGCGGCTTCCCGGCCGAGACCAAGAGCTTCGCGGTGACCTGCTACGACCCGGACGCCCCGACCGGATCCGGGTTCTGGCACTGGCTGGTGCTCGACATCCCGGCCTCGGCCGCGGAACTGGCCTCGAACGCGGGCGCCTCCGACGGAGCGGGCCTGCCGGTCGGCGCGTTCTCGGTCCGCAACGACTACGGGTCCAAGGACTTCGGCGGGGCCGCGCCGCCGCAGGGTGACCCGCCGCACCGCTACGTGTTCGCCGTGCACTCGCTAGACACCGAATCGCTCGGCATTGACTCCGACGTCTCACCCGCGGTGGCCGGCTTCAACCTGCGCTTCCACACGATCGGCCGCGGGCTGCTGATTCCCGTCTTCGGGCACTGAGCCGCGGTTGCTGCACTACCCGACGTCCTGCCCGGTACCCGACCCCTGAGGAGCGCATCGCATGCCTCTCGATGCCGACACCGTCCGTCTCGCCAAGGCCAAGACCCTGGCCACCGTGGTCACCCTGATGCCCAGTGGCCAGCCGCAGGCGCTGCTGACCTGGATCGACACCGATGGCGAGAACATCCTGGTGAACACCGAACCGCAGCGTCAGCGGGGCAAGAACATCCGCCGCGACCCCCGGGTCACCGTGCTGCTGCACTCCAGCGACGACCCGTGGGACTGGTCCGAGATACGCGGTCACGTGGTCGAGACGATCGACGGGGATAAGGCCCGCGACCACATCGACGAGCTGTCCCGCAAGTACGTAGGCCGGGACTACGGAAACCCGATCGGCCCGGACGGCCGGGTCATCTACGTGGTCAGGCCGGACAAGGTGAACACCCCGCGCTCGCTCGGCCGCCGCTGAGGTTGCTGGCCGGCCGTCAGCCCAGGCTCGCGAGGACCTCGCGTTCCTTATCCGGGTCAAGCCCGTGCTGCGGCCGGTCGGCCCGGACCGGCGGGTCGCCTTCCTCGGTGAGCCAGCGCCAGGTGTCGGCGACCGTCTCCCGCACCGGCCGGCAGGTCATCCCGGCCGCGTAGATGGCCCGGACGTCGCCGGTGTGCAGCCCGGCGCCCTGGCCGACCGGCGGGATCCAGACCGGCAGCTCGGTCCACGGCTCGATCCCGGCCTGCTCGATCACGTCGGGGTCGGCCCAGACCAGCCGGGCGCCGGAGCCGGTGACCTCGACCGCGGCGGTGAGCAGGCTCTCCATGGTCGCGTGCCCGGGCTGGCTGACCGCGTTGAACGCCCCGGCGATCCCGAACGCGGCCGCGTGCAGCATCCACTGGGCCAGATCCCGGCCGTCGATGTACTGCAACGGCATGTCCTTCGGCCCCGGCGCGAGCACGTCGCCGCCGCGCTCGATCCGGCGCAGCCACCACGGCATCCGGCCGACGATCTCGTACGGGCCGAGGATCAGGCCGGCCCTGGCCAGCACCGAAGGCCCCTCGAACCGCTGCCGGACGGCCAGCTCGCCGCCGCGCTTGGCCGCCGCGTAGTCCTCCGACTCCTCGCTGTCAGGATCGCCGTCGACGACCGGGGCGCTCTCGTCCGCGCCGACCGGGATCGGCCACGCGTACACCGACCGGCTGGACACGTAGCCGTAGTGCCCGGCCCGGCCGGTCAGCAGCGCCGCGGACTCGGCGACGACGCGCGGAGCCGCGCTCCAGGTGTCGATGACCGCGTCCCAGGAGTCGTCGCCGAGCGCCGACCGCAGCTGCGCCTGGTCGGTACGGTCGGCCTGGCGCACCTGCGCGCCGGGCACGTCAGCGCCGGTCTGACCTCGGTTCAGCGTGGTGACGTCGTCACCGCGATCGACCGCGGCCTCGACGATTGCCCGCCCGGCATGATGAGTCCCGCCTAGCACCAGCAGTTTCATCTGGCCATCATGACCATGACTCCGGGTCCGGCGCGAACATGTTCATTCACGGCGTATCTATCCGGCGGCCGGGCGGACTGCACCGCTTAGGCGGCTCGCTGGCCGGCCACCTCGGCCGCGTCGGCCGCGGCCGCCTGGGCGCCTTCCTCCAGGTGCAGCCGCGGCACGACCGGCTCCATCCAGCGCGGCAGGTACCAGGCGTGCTGGCCGAGCAGCGTCATGATCGACGGCACCAGCACCATCCGCACCAGCGAGGCGTCGAGGAGCACGGCGAACGCCATGCCGATCGAGAGCATCTTGATCGTGGGCTGGGTGTTCAGCACGAAGCTGCCGAATACCAGCACCATGATGCCGGCCGCGGTGGTGATCACCCGGGCCGTCGCGCCAATGCCGATCGCGACGCTGCGGTGCGCGTCCTTGGTCACGATCCACGCCTCGTGGATCCGCGACATCAGGAACACCTCGTAGTCCATTGACAGGCCGAACACGATGCATAACACGAGCATCGGCACGTAGGCCGGGATCGGCAGCGTGGTCGGCAGCCCGATCAGGCTCTTGAGCCAGCCCCACTGGAAGATCGCCACGATGACGCCGACCGCGGCCCCGATCGAGAGCAGGTTCAAGATCGCGGCCTTGGTCGCGATCACGATCGACCGGAACGCCATGGTCAGCAGGAAGAACGAGATCGCGATCACGGCCAGGATCAGCCAGAGCAGCCGGCTGGTGATCCGGCTGGTGAAGTCGACCGAGGAGGCCGTGGTGCCGGTGAGGTAGGTCGTGGCGTGCTGCTTGGGCAGCACGTCGTTGCGCAGCGTCTTGACCAGGTCGGTCGTCGCGACCGCCTGGGGCCTGGTCGTCGGGATCACGCTCAGGACCGCGGTCGTCCTCGCCTTGTTCACCTGCGGCGGGCCGACCGAGGCGACCCCCTTCGTCTTGGCCAGGGCGGACTGCAGGCCGGCCGACAGCGACTGGGTCTGCTGGGCCGACTGCTTCGGCAGCACGACCACGACCACGAGCGGCCCGTTCACGCCGACGCTGAAACCCTGCTTGATCAGGTCGTAGGCCCGGCGGTTGCTGTCGCTGGTCGGGTTCGTGCCATTGTCGGGCTGGCCCATGGTGATCGAGAACAGCGGGATCGCCAGCACCAGCAGGACCAGCACGCTGGCGATCGCCCACGGCCACGGCCGGGCGCTGATCTTGCGCCCCCAGCGCGCGAAGGCGCTGTTCTCGTGCTGCTCGTGAGTGGCCGCGGCCGTCCTGGCCGCCTGCTCCTTGGCCGTGATGCCCTCCTTGCGGGCGCGGAGCCGGCTGCCCAGGCTCCGGACGTTCTCGCCGACTACGCCCATGAACGCCGGGATCAGGGTCAGCGCGACCAGCATGGCAATCGCGACGACGATGGCGGCGGCCAGGCCGAGCGAGCCGACGAAACTCACCCCGGCGATGTACAGGCCGAGGATCGAAATCACCACCGTGGTTCCGGCCACGACAATGGACGCGCCTGAGGTGCTCTCGGCGTGCCGGGCCGCGCTGGTCTTGTCCAGGCCCGCGTCCAGGTGCTCCCGGTACCGGGCGGTCAGGAACAGCCCGTAGTCGACCGCGACGCCGAGGCCGAGCAGGGTCGCGATCGTCGGCGCGGTGGTCGGAAGGTGATCGACGATGCGAGGATGCCGAGCAGGGCCAGCCCGGCGCCGACGCTGCACAGCGCCGACACCAGCGGCATGGCCGCCGCGATCAGCGATCCGAACATGAACAGCAGCAGGATCAGCGCGCAGGCCAGGCCGATGGCCTCTGAGGTGCGGTCGCTGGCCTGCTGGCCGATGTTGCCCGCGTTGCCGCCGTAGTCGACGGTCAGGCCCGCCTTCCTGGCCGGACTGACCGCCTTGTTGAGCTCGTTCAGGTAGTCGGTCCCGAGCGAGTCTGGGTTCACCTTCCAGGTCACGCTGGAGTAGGCGATCGTGCCGTTCTTGGACACCGTGCCGCTCGTGGACGAGGCGAACGGGCTCGTCGCGGCGCTGACGTGGGCCAGCTTGGAGACGTTGGCGGTCGCGGTGTTGATCGCCGACTTGTCCGCGGTCACCGTGCCGGTGCGGGCGTGGAACACTAGCTGGCCCGGATATCCGCCTTCGGCCGAGAATGTGCCGTTCAGCCGGTTCAGGCCGGTCGCCGAGTCCGTGCCCGACACCGAGTAGTTGTTCACGTAGGTGCCGCCGAACTGCTGCTTGGCGATGAACAGCCCGGTCAGGATGATCAGCCAGGCGATGATCACCGCCCAGCGCCAGCGCACCGAGAAGCCGCCGAGCCGCTCCAGCAGCCGATTCACGTAGCCCGCCTCCCCGGTAGCCCGCGCCCGTCCGGGCCATCGTCGGGCCCGGGCCCGGTCGCGGGCCTCACCCGCCGGGGGTGATCGGCGGCGGGCCGGCGGCCCGGAGCCGGGTCAGGAGGGCAGCGTCGCGAGGTGCTGGCCGCACGATGCCGGGCCATAACCCGGCAGGCTGGCCAGCTGGTCGAGCAGCCAGCGCGATCCGAGCACCCGCAGCAGGGCCTGGACCTCGCGCGATCCGGACTGGGCGGCCGGGATCACCAGGTCAAAACGCTCGGCCGCGAGCGGCAGGAAGGTCAGGCTGTAGGCCAGGGCAGCGGGTTCGCTGGCGACGCCGGCGTCGGCCAGTCCGGCCGCGATCGCCCCGGCGACCTGCAGGTGCCCGGCCGCGGCGGTTCCGTAGCCGGCCACCTGGTCGGCCCCGACGCCGGCCAGGTGGAGCTCGCGATCGAGCACCCGCCGAGCCTCCGCCCCTGACTCGCGGTTGACCAGCCGCAGCCCGGTCCCGGCCAGGTCGGCAACCCCGGTCGCGCCGGCCGCGGCCGGGCCGAGCACCAGGCCCTCCCGCCAGGCGCTGAACCCGACCACCTCGCCGCCGCCGGCCAGCAACTCGGCCGCCGCGCCGGTGTTGTACTCCCCGGACGGCCCGCGCAGGTGCGCGCCCGCCGCATGAACCATCCCCCGGGCGGCCAGCCGGAGCGCCTCGGCGCTGGAGCACGGCCACCAGCTGAACGCGATCGGCGGGTCGAGCAGGCTCAGCGGTTCCTCGAGCAGCGGCAGCGCCGGGTCGCAGCCCGCTACGACCACAGTGGGCCGCAGCGGGCCGATCGGCCGGACCTCGGCCGCCAGTCCCCCGGCCGCCAGTCCCCCGGCCGCTAGTCCCCCGGCGGGCAGGAACCCGGCCCGGCTCACGGTCGCCCCGGCCAGCGGCAGCGCGACCACGGTGTCGCCCATCGGCGCCAGCTCGACCCGGCCCGCGGGCCCGATCGGCCCGACCGGCCTGGCCTGGACCGGCGGGATCGTCTCGGCCGAGCCGAACAGCTCCTCCACGGTCATCCCGAGCGCCTGCGTGAGCGCGAGCGCAACCCGCAAGGACGGGTCGGACAGGCCGCTCTCGACCGCCGACACGGCCTGCCGGGACACGCCCGCCATTCCGGCCAGCTGCTGCTGGGAGAAGCCCCTGGCCTGACGGGCCAGCCGCAGTCTCGCCCCGCTGGTCATCCTCGTTCTCCCCGTTCGCCGGTCCCGGCCGGCCACGGGCCGTGGCCGGCCGTCCGCATGTCCTGGACGGCGCGCTCAGGTCCGGCGGGCTCCAGGTCGCCGGCCAGGAACACCGGCGGGTCAAGGACGGTCACCGTGAGCTCACTGCCGACGGCGGCGGCATCGCCGAGCCGCCCGGTCACGGCGTGGCCGCCCGCGCGCACGGTGACCTCCCACAACGCCCCCGACGGCCGGCACACCGTCACGACGCCGGTCAGCACCAGCCCGAGCTCCGGTGCCGCCCCGGCGGCCACCCGGTCCGGATGGATACCGGCGACGCGGTCGGTGCCGGGGGGGGGGGGGGGGGGGGGGGGGGGGGGGGGGGGGGGA
>JBPCKO010000077.1:0-18794 GCA_051004215.1 Streptosporangiaceae bacterium
ACAGCGCCTGCAGGTCGGCAAACACTCCGGGCCGCGAAGGGGGCCCCGGCGATCCGGGTACTGCGCTCACAGCTGACAACAACCCGCTCGACCCGGCCCGTCTCGCCGGGCCGATGCGGGTGATCCGCTACGACGCCCGCGGTTATGGCCGGTCGCCCCAGCCGACCGGGCCGTTCCGGCCGCTGGACGACCTGACCGCCGTGCTCGATCAGCTCGAGGTCCCCGCCGCGCACCTGGTGGGGTGCAGCGCGGGCGGAGCGAACGCGATCGACCTGGCCCTCGCGCACCGGGCAGCGACGCGTTCGTCCGCGAGATCATGCGCTCGGCCGTGCGGGCCTGGGCCGCCGAGGAGAAGTTCGCCCGGCAAGCGGACTCCGCGGTCGGCCGCCTGGCTCGCATCACCGCGCCGTCCGTGCTGATGATCGGGGACCGGGACTTCCCGGCGCTGATCGAGCTGGACGAGACGATCGCGGCCGGGATCCCCGGCTGCGAGCTCATCAGGCTGCCCGGATCGGACCACCTGCCCGCGCTGCCGGCGCCCGACCTGGTCGCCGCGACCGTGCTCCGGCAGGGCGGGCTGGCCGCCTGACCGCGCAGCCCGGCCTCATCGGCCGGCACCGGCGGGGCAGAACCTGATCACCGGGAGACCTGAGCCGGAAATGGCTCATGAAATGGTTCGCTGATAGCGCATTTCGGCGGAACAGCTTGTGCGCGGTGATGTGGCCGGCGATCCTGATCAGGGCTCTGGCCGAACCATACTGGCGGGAATCAAGCAGCTCATGGTGTTATCTGTGGTCCAGCTCGCGGCCTGGTCAGGCCGCCTCCCGACGCAGCCATTGTTCAGCCACCTGCCGGGCCTCGCCGTTTTCGGCGTGGGCATGCTCGCTGGGGCCCTGGCCGTCCTGGTCTCCGGCTGGCTGCGCGACCACCCGCAGTCTGGCCGCTCCCGGCCGGTCCCGGTCTCCCGGCCGGCGGGCCCGGCAGGCCCGGTCAGGTCAGCGCCAGCCCTGCTCGCCGCCCCGGTTCCCGCGCCCAGGGTTACCGCCCTTCCCGGCCGGAGTGTCCCTGCGCCCGCGCCCACTCCCCGGCTCGCGCTCGCACCGCGGCTCGCGCCCGTCCCCGAGCCCGCCGGGCACGTTCCGGCCGCCGGGCCAGACGCCGGGTCAGATCCTGGCCTGCGCATCGGCCTGCTCGGCGCGCTCACCGTCAACGGCCAGGCCGGGGCGCTGGTCCCGGCCCAGAGCCAGCTGATCGTCGCGCTCGCGCTGCACCCGGCCGGGCTGCCGAACCGGCGGCTGCGGGTCCTGCTCGGCGCCGATGCCGCCCATCCCAAGCCGCCCGACTCGCTGCGCCAGCTGATCGCCAGGACCAGGCGCGCCCTGGGCCGGGCTCCCGACGGCCGGGAGTGGATCGAGCATCTCGGTCACGGCCTGTACGCGCTGCATCCCCGGGCGCAGGTGGACTGGCGGGAGTTCGAGACCCTGACCGGGCAGGGAATTGCCGGATCCGAGGCCGCCCCGCTCACGGCGGCGCTGGAGATGGTCAGGGGCGAGCCGTTCACGGAGTGTTACTACTGGTGGCTGGAGCCCGCGCTGACCGAGTCCGTCTCGGCCCGCATCGTGATCGCGGCGGAGAGGCTCGCCGGGCTGAACCTGGCCGCCGGTGACCCCGCCGCCGCTGTCCGGGCGGCCAGGATCGGCCTCACCGCCGACCCGGCGGCCGAGCAACTCTGGCGGCTCATGATGCGAGCCGAGCACGCGGCCGGGAACCTCGCGGGCGTCCGTGAGGCCATGGGCCGCTGCCTGAACGTGGTGGCCGAGGTCGCCGCGGACGGCCAGCCGGATTCGGCCACGCTTGCCGTGTACGGGGAACTCCTGGCCCGCTAACCCCGGCATCGGCCGGTTCCCCGGCTGATCGCCGGTTTCCGATAACATGCTCGGCAACCAGCGCCCGAACTGCCGCCGGGCGCTGCCCGAGCGCATCCCCACGAGCGGCGTGCCCCCGGTTTGGACGCAGGTGAAACGATCGTCCTATGAGGTCGCGTCTGAATACGCTACGCCCAGCGGCCAGGGCGGCCTTGCCGGGCGCCGGTAGCGGCGCCGGGGCGGGGGGCAGCGAGCCCCGGCTGCTGGTTGAGGACCATCTCGAGTCCCGGGTCCGGCTTCCGGCCGATCTCATCCGCTGCGTGATCGCGGTCACCGAGATCGCCGTTCTGGTCGGGCTCGCCTGGCTGGCCAGCGCGACCGCCTCCGGCGTGGAGTTCGACGTGGTCAGGTCGGGCCAGCGGCTGCCGGTCGCGCTGCTGCACCTGATCGGCTTCGCCGGCGGGATCGCGCTGCTGATCTTGCCGATCGCGCTGGCGATCAGGCTCCTCGTCGTGCGGCAGTACCGCCGGCTCAGCGAGGCGGTCATCACCGGCGGAGTCGCGGTCGCCGTGGTCGCACTGGTGAACCTGCTGCTGAACCAGCCGTTCATGCTCCGGCTGCATAACGCCCTGCACACCACGGCGATCGGGGTGGCCGGCCGGCACGAGGCGACCCTGGACGGCTACCTCGCCGGGCTGGTCGCCTACGTGACCGTGGTCGGGCTGCGCGGCCGCGGCCAGTGGCGGTCACTGTTCCTGACCGCGATCGGCTTTTACGCCCTCGCCAGCCTGACCAACACCCAGACCCATACCACCGTGGTCTCGCTGCTGATCACGGTCGCGATCGGCTCGATGGTCGGCTCTGGCCTGCGCTACGCGCTGGGCACGACGTCCGGGCGGCCGACCGCGGCGGCCATCGCGGCCGCTCTGGCCAGCGGCCAGAACCCGATCGTGGCGATCCGCCGGATGGCCGACGGCGCTCCCGAAGTCCGCCGGTATTCAGCCAGCCGCCAGGACGGCGATCGCCTGGACATCACCGTGTTCGACCGCGAGCAGCAGGCGGCCGACGCGTTCTACCGGCTGTACCGCCGGGTCCGGCTGAGAGCGAACGTGTCCAGGAGCGCCCCGCTGTCGCTGGAGAGCGCGATCGAGCGGCAAGCCCTGCTGATCTACGCGACCGAGGACTCAGGGGTGCTCACCCCCCGGCTGCGCTCGGTGCTGCGAGTCGGCCCGGACGCCGCCGTGATCGCGACCGACCACCTGGACGGGCGCACGCTCGCCGCCCTCGGCGAGACCGTCACCGACCATCAGCTCCGGCAGGTCTGGGACACCGTCCTGCAGCTGCACAAGCACCGGGTCACGCACCGGGCGCTGACCGACGACCGGATCATGTTTGCCGAACCCGGGCTGCATCGGGTGGCCCTGCTCGAGCCGGGCAACGGCGACGTCGCCGCGACCGAGCTGCAGGTCAGACTGGACCTGGCCCAGCTCATCGCGCAGACCGCGCTGCTGGTCGGGCCGGACCGGGCCGCCGACATCGCGATCGAGAAGGTGCCGGCCAGCGGCCTGCTCGCGCTCGTGCCGCTGCTCCAGCCGGTCGCGCTGTTCCGGTCGACCAGATCGGCCCTGCGCCGGAACAAGAAGCTGATCACCGAGCTCCGGAAGCGGCTGATGGCCGGCGCCCCCGACGGCCATGTGATGCCGGTCCAGCTGGAGCGGGTCAGGCCGCGCACCCTGATCACGCTGCTGGCTGGCGTGTTCGCCGCCTACGTGCTGGCCAGCCAGCTCGCCAACGTGTCGTTCTCCAAGCTGCTCGCCCAGGCCAACATCGGCTGGAGCCTGGTCGCGCTGGCCTTCTCGGCCTGCACCTACATCGGCGCCACCCTGGCCATCTCCGGGTTCGTGCTGGAACGGCTGAACGCGCTGCGGACCCTGCTGGTGCAGATCGCCGGGTCGTTCGTGATCCTGGTCACCCCGGCCGCGGTCGGCGGCGTGGCCCTGAACGTCCGGTACCTGCGCAAGGCGAGGCTGAGCGCGGCCGACGCCGCGGCCAGCGTCGGCGTGACCCAGATCATGTCGTTCGCCGTATTCGGCGTGCTGGTCGTGATCTCGGCGGCGATCGCCGGATCGTCCAAGGCCGCCAAGGCGCTCACCCCGCCGCACTGGGCCTATCTCGTGCTGGCCATCCTGGCCGGACTCGCCCTGATCGTGCTCGCCCTGCCGGCCGGCCGCAGGCAGCTGCTGCAGCGGGTCGGCTCGGTGGCCAGCCAGGTGATCCCGCGGCTGCTGGATGTCGCCCAGCGCCCGGTCAAGCTGGCCCAGGGGATCGGCGGGACCGTCCTGGTCAGCCTCGCCTACATCGCGTGCCTGGCCGCCTCCGTGCGCGCGGTCGGGAACAGCCACATCCCGCTGGCGGGCATCGCGGTCGTCTACCTGGCCGGGAATGCGGCCGGGTCGTTCATCCCCACCCCTGGCGGCATCGGCGCCGTCGAGACCGCCCTGTCCCTGGCCCTGGCCGGAGCGGGCATGCCGGCCGCCCAGGCGATCACCGCCGTACTGCTGTTCCGCACCGTGACTTTCTGGCTGCCGGTGCTGGCCGGCTGGGCCTCGCTGCACTACCTGCAGCGAAGAGACGTGCTCTAGCCCCGCGGCGTGGCCGGGGCCGCCGCGGCGGGCTGGTCCGGCCGGCCGCGCAGCCGCAGTTCGGTGACGGACGCGTTGTCGCTGTTGGTGATCCAGATCCGGCCGTGATAGGCGGCGAGGCCGGCCGGGTGGTCAAACCCGTACCGGCGCCCGGCCAGCACCCCGATCAGCCGCCCGGTCGTGGCGCTGATCTGGGTCACCGAGTTGCCGTACAAGTTCGCCACCCACAGGTCACCGCCGGCCAGCACCATCGCCGTCGGGCTCTTGAGCTGGTACCGGGACCCGGCGATGCGGCGGATTACCCGCATGGTGGTCGTGCTGATCTCGGTGATGCTCATCGTCGCCTGGCTGGCCACCCACAGCCTGTTCCGGCCGGTCACCTCGGCCACCGGTTCCCCGAACCCGAACCGGGGCCCGCTCAGGGTGGCCCGCCAGGCGCCCGTCGCGGCGTCCAGCACGGCGACCGTGCCGGTTTCCCCATTCGAAACCCAGAGCATTCCGTTACTCACCGCGAGCGCGTCGGGAGCGTTAATTCCGGGCCGGTGAATAGTCTGCAGCAGCCGGCCGGTCCGGATGCTGAATGCGCTCACCGAGCTGGTGCCGGAATTGGCCACCCACAATCGCCCGCCGAATAGCGCCAGTGCCCGCGGCGCCGGGACATCAGCCATCGTGCGGATCACCGAGCCGTCGGCCGCGTTCAGTTCGGTGACCGTGTTGGCCAGTACGTTCGCGACCCACAAATGGCGCCGGTCCGAGGTAATCGCGGCCGGCTCGGCAAACATATAGCCAGGGCCGGCGTGCACCGCCGGATGGCCCGCCGTACGCCAGCCGAATTCGGTGACCGAGTTGCCGGCGTAATTGGTGATCCACAGGCGGCTGGCCGCGTAAGCCGCGCCGGTCGGTCCGTTAAGGCCCAGGCCGGGAGCCGAATAGATGGCCACCCGAAGGCCCGGCCTGGCCTGGCCCGCGGCGGCACACCCAGCGCCGCGCCCGCACGGCCCTGGCGGTCCGACGACGCGCAGCATGACCGCGGTGGCACCCGCGCCGACCAGGGCCAGCGCGCCGAGCAACAGCACGATCGCCCGCAGCCGCCGGCGGCGCGGTGGCCGCGATCCTGGGCCCGGCCCGGCGTGCCGCGGAAAATATCCTATGTTTGCTGCTAGCACAGCCCTCATCCACCCTTAAGTAAGGAGTGCGCGATTTCTGCGGGGGCGATATTATTGACGACTAACGTTACTCGCGGTGAAATCAGATAGCGAGTTCCGCAAACATTGCAGCGTTTCGTGCCTGGCAACTTTATTCCGGCCGGTACCGAATTATCAGTCTGATAAAGGGAAAGAGCGGGGCAGCCGGGTCAGGACGCGGACCTGGCCCGCCGGATCCCGACCGCGACCAGGGCGAGGCCGGCCACCGCGACAACCGGGCCGATGATCGCCCAGACCGAATCTCCCGACATGAAGCTGCCGCCGATCACGCCGAACCCCTGCAGCGCCCAGATCGCCCCGGCGATCACCAGCACAACTCCGGCGGCTGTCAGTATCCCGCTGCGCATGCCCGATCCTCCTGTCCGGCGCTCACGTTAGCCTAGCCGGGCGACCGCCAGCGCAGCCGCGAGCAGCACCACGCCCCATGACAGGGAACGCAGCGCGCGCTCCAGCGGTTCAAGCAGCTGGGCGGCGCCCAGCTCGCACTCCTGCCCGGACAGGAGCGTGACCCGGCCGGTCACCGCGGCCGTCCGCCGGCGCAGCATCCTGGCCGGGGTGCTCAGGTGCCGCTGCCCGGCCGACAGCGCCATCGCCGCCGCCGCCGCCAGCACCGGGGCGACGGCCAGCCGGCCGGCCTGGGCGACGTACCCGGTCAGGGCCGGGAACGCTCCCCACGCGGCCGCGAAACCCAGGTCGGTGTGGATCAGCCCGCCGAACAGCTCGGCGTTGTAGCCGATCACCAGCAGCGGCCCGGCGATCATGAACGGCAGCAGGATCCAGCCCACCCGGACGATGCCCCAGATCCCGAAGCCGAGCGCCCCGGCCAGGCCGACCACGGTCGCCGCGATCAGGGCCGGGCGCGGGATCGCGGTCCGCAGCGGGCGGCCCTGCAGCTCGTCGAGGGCGTGCGCGGCCACTCCGACGGCCAGGAAGAACGCCGCTACGGCGGCGAACAGGCTGACCAGTCGCACCTGCGGCGCGAGCATCGCGCCGATCACCACGTAGGACAGGTGCCAGGCGGTGAACGGCGGATGCAGCAGCGTCCACCAGTCACGCAGCGGACCAGGGCCGGCCGCATAGAAGGCCGGCCTGGCTTGCTGTTCAGCCACCTGACCTGGTTCCCCACATGACCAGACCGCCGCCCAGGCTCATCCGCCTGACCCCGACGTCGGTGAACCCGGCCTGCTCCCACGCCCGGGCGGTCCAGTCCACCGGGTAGCGGCGGTAGTGGCCGGAGATGTTCGGGCCGAGGAACCGGCCGACCGCGAACCACTCGCGGCCGCCGGTCAGCAGGCCGCCGAGCGGCAGCAGCAGCCTGGTGTACAGCCACCAGGCCGCGTGCCACCACGGGGCCCGCGGCACGCAGAATTCCAGGCTCGCGACCCGGGCGCCCGGCGTGACCACGCGGGCCAGCTCGGCCAGCGTGGCGGCGGGGTCGTCCACGTACCGCAGCAGGTAGGTGAAGGTCAGCGCGTCGAAGCTGGCGTCGGGAAACGGCAGCTGCTCGGCCCGGCCGGCCACCAGCCCGATCCTGGCCGGCAAGCCGGCCCTGGCCACATTGGCCGTGCCCTGCCTGAGCATCTGCTCGGTCAGGTCGACCCCGGTCACCTGGGCGCCGGTCCGCGTGGCCAGCTGGATCGCCACGCCCGCGGTACCCGAGGCGACATCGAGCACGCGCTCGGGCCGGCCGGCCGCCACGATCTGGTCGACCATGGCCCGTCGCCAGCGGCCGTTCTGGCCGAAGGACAAGAGCTCGGCCAGCCGGTCGTACCGGGACGGCAGCGGGGTGAACAGGCTCTGCGCGAACTCATTGCGCTCGGCGGACGTGGTAAGCGGCACGGGCGCCTCCTCCTGGGTGCTCACAGTCACGGTACGCCCTGCGAAATGGTTCACGGCCCGGCCGGACCGGCGCTTACTCCACCGTCACGGACTTGGCCAGGTTGCGCGGCTTGTCGATGTCCAGGCCGAGCGTCCTGGCCGCGTGGTAGGCCAGCAGCTGGACCGGGATCACGAGCAAGATGGGGTCCAGCTCGCGCTCGCTCTTGGGTACCGTGATCCGGTGGCTCTCGGCCTCACAGGCCGCCACGCCAGGATGGGTAATCACCACGACCCGGCCCTCGCGGGCGCCGATCTGCTCGATCGCGCCGACGTTGCGGCCGGTGAGCTCGTCGTCCGGCACGATCGCGACGGTCGGAAGTTCCTTGTCGATCAGCGCCAGCGGGCCGTGCTTGAGCTCGCTGGCCTGATAGGCCTCGGCGTGCCGGTAGGTGACCTCCTTGAACTTCTGCGCGCCCTCGCGGGCAACCGGGAACCCGCGCACCCGGCCGATGAAGAACAGGCTCTCGGCGGCGGATAGGTCGGCCGCGATCTCCGCGATGTCCTCATCCTCGGCCAGGACCTGCGCGATCTGCCCGGGGAGGGCCTTCAGCCCGGCCACGATGCGCTGTCCGTCGGTGATCGACAGGTCCCTGACCCGGCCGAGGGCGAGCGCGAGCAGCGCGAAGCCGACCGCCATGTGGGTCAGCGCCTTGGTCGACGCGACCGCGACCTCCGGTCCGGCGTGCAGGTAGATGCCGCCGTCGCACTCACGCGCGATCGTCGAGCCGACCACGTTGACCAGCCCGATCACCTGGCCGCCCTTGCGCCTGACCTCCTGGACGGCGAAGCCGGTGTCGGCGGTCTCGCCCGACTGGCTGACCGCGACGTACAGCGTGTCCGGCTCGATCACCGGGTCGCGGTACCGGAACTCCGATGCCGCCTCGGCGTCGGCCGGGATCCTGGCCAGCTCCTCGATCAGCTGAGCCCCGATCTGGCCGACGTAATAGGCCGACCCGCAGCCGAGGATCTTGACCCGGCGGAAGCCGCGCAGCTCGCGCGGGGTCAGGTTCAGCCCGTCCAGCCGGGCCGTGCCGAACCGCTCGTCCAGCCGCCCGCCCAGCATCCGCTCGACCGTGGCGGGCTGCTCGAAGATCTCCTTGCGCATGAAGTGCCGGTGCGCGCCGAGGTCAACGTCGGTGTCGGCCACGTCGATGCTGACCGGCTCCTTGGCGGTGTCCTCCTCCTCGCGGCTGAACGTGCGGAACCCGGCCGCCGTCACCGTGGCCAGCTCGCCGTCGTCGAGGCGCACGACCGAGGTGGTGTGCCGCACCAGCGCGGACAGGTCGCTCGCGATGAACATCTCGCGGTCGCCGATGCCCAGGATCAGGGGCGAGCCGTTCCGCGCGACCACGATCCGGTCCGGGTGGGCGTCGTCGGTCACCGCGAACGCGTACGTGCCGGTGACCTGGCCGAGCGCGTCCAGCACCGCGTCCTCCAGGGTTTCCGCTTCCGACCTGGCGATCAGGTGGGCGACCACCTCGGTGTCGGTATCCGACCGGAACGTCTCGCCCTTGGCGCTCAGCTCGTCGCGCAGCTCCGTCGCGTTGTCGATGATGCCGTTGTGCACGACGCTGATCCGGCCGTCCTCGCTCAGCTGCGGGTGTGCGTTGGCCTGGGTGACTGGCCCGTGCGTGGCCCATCGGGTGTGGCCGATTCCCGTCTTGCCCGGCAGCCGCCGCGGCAGCGAGGCCTCCAGCTCACGCACCCGGCCGACCCGGCGGAACACCTGCGTGCCCCGCGGCGACACGATCGCGATTCCGGCCGAGTCGTAACCGCGGTACTCAAGCCGCGACAGGCCCTCGATCAGGATCGGCGCGGCGTTCTGGCTCCCGATATACCCGACGATTCCGCACATACAGCTGGTCTCCTCCGCTGAGCGTTGACTGTTCGTTAGGTCCGCGGGACGAGCGTGGCCGGTCCGGCTCAGCCGTAGACGATCCGGCGCAGCTGACGCTCCGACAGGCCGGGCGCGGCGACCAGCCGCTGCGCGAGCTCCGCGGCGATGAGCGCGAAGATCTCCTCATTCTTTTTCCCGTAAATCCGCAGGTAGGCATGCCGGCGTCGGATATAGGCCTCGACCGGCTCCCGGTACCAGCCGAGCACGTCAGTGACCACGCGGGCGGCCTCACCCGCGGACAGGCCGGTCGAGGCGGCGATCCGGCCGACAAGCTCCGCGTCCACCGGACCATCCTGCGGCTTCGAAGGCTCCACGGCCAACCTCCTGCCCGGATCCGGGCAAGAATATCGCTCAGGCCGCCGCCGGCAGTACGGTGCTGTCAGTGCTCAGGCCAGCCGGCCAGGGAACGTTCAGGCCAGCAGGACGGAGAAGGATCGCGATGACGACGGACACCGACCGGTTCCTGATCGAGGTGCCCGACGGCCGGTCGGTCGAGGTACTGACCGCCGGGCCGCCAGGCGGCCTGCCGCTGGTCTTCCACGCCGGCACCCCGTCGGGCCTGGTCGCGTTCCCGCCGCTGGTCGAGGCGGCCGCGGAGCGGGGCCTCCGGCCGGTCTTCTACTCCCGTCCCGGCTACGGCAATTCGACGCCGCAGCCCGGCCGGCTGGTCGCCTCGGCCGCCGCCGACGTGGCCGCCGTGCTCGATCATCTCGGCGAGCGCGACTTCGTCACCGCGGGCTGGTCGGGTGGCGGACCGCACGCGCTGGCCACGGCGGCGCTGCTCGCCCGGCGATGCCGGGCTGCGGTTACGATCGCGGGGGTCGCGCCGTGTCAGGCGAGCGGACTGGACTGGCTGGCCGGGATGGCGCCGGAGAACGTCGAGGAATTCGGCGCCGCAATGCAGGGGCAGGACCAGCTGTCGGCGTTCCTGACCGCTGCGGCCGCGGAGATGGCGGACGTGACCGCGAGCCAGGTGGCGCAGTCACTCGGCGGCCTGGCCACCGCGGCCGACCGGGCCGCGATCACCGGCGCGTTCGCGGAATACCTGGCCGAGTCGACCAGGGCGGCCCTGGCGGCCGGCATCGGCGGCTGGCGCGACGATGACCTCGCGTTCGTCCGCGACTGGGGCTTCAGCCTGGACCTCGTGGCGGTGCCGCTGTCGATCTGGCAGGGCGACCAGGACGCGATGGTGCCGTTCGGGCACGGCGAGTGGCTGGCCAAGGCGGTCCCGATGGCCTACCCGCACCTGCTGCCCGGCGAGGGACACCTGACGCTGGTCCAGGCCAGGATCGGAGACATCCTGGACGAGCTGATCGCGCGGGCCGGAGTCCGCTGACCGGCCAGGATCGGCCGTCGCCGCCGGAAAATGAGATGCCCGGAATGAGTCGCTTCGGGTAGCCTCGGCACCCATGCGCCAGCTGCCGGTTCCCGATCCCGGCCGCCCTGATCTGCGCTCGGCCTGGCGGTTCATCTGGTGGCTGATGGCCAGCCAGCGCAGCAGCGTGCTGGCCGGCGTCCTGTGGGGCTGCTGCTGGATGATCGCCCAGGCGCTGGTGCCCGCGGTCATCGGGGCCGCCGTCGACGCGCTGGCCGGGCGGAATTCCGGGGCCTTCACCGCCGACTGCCTGATCATGCTCGGGCTCGGCGCCGCGACCGCGATCACCGGCGTGCTGCGGCACCGCCGGGTCGTCGCCAACTTCCTGGACGCGGCCTTTCGCATCATCCAGCTCATTACCGCGCACGCGGCGACGCTCGGCAGCACGCTGCCCAGGCGGCTGAGCACCGGCGAGGTGATCAGCGTCGGCAGCGCCGACGTGGAGTCGGTCGGCGGCGCCATCGACATGACCGGCCGCGGCAGCGGCGCGATTGCCGCCCTGATCGTCGTCGCGGCGATGCTCCTGACCAGGTCGTTGCCGCTCGGGCTGATCGTGCTGATCGGTGGCCCGGTGCTGACCGCGCTGACCGGCGGCTTGCTGCGGCCGCTGCACCGGCGTCAGCAGGCCTACCGCGAGCTGCAAGGCCAGCTCGCGAACCGGGCGACCGACATTGTCTCCGGGCTGCGGGTCTTGCGCGGCATCGGCGGGGAGGCCGCGTTCAGCGCCCGGTATCGGGGCCAGTCCCAGGAGCTGCGGAGCACGGGCGTGCACGTCGCCCGCACGGAGTCGTATCTAGTCAGCGCGGAAATCCTGCTTCCCGGGCTGTTCGTGACCGCGGCTACCTGGATCGCGGCGCACTACGCCCTGCACGGGGCGATCACGCCGGGCCAGCTGGTCTCGTTCTACGCCTACACCTCGTTCCTGGCGCTGCCGCTGGCCACCCTGACCGAGGCGGCCGACAAGATGGTCCGCGGGCACGTCGGCGCGGGCCGGGTGATCGCGATCCTGCGGCTGCGCCCCAACGTCACCAGCGACGGCCCTGGCCCGCGGCCTGAGCCGGGCGGTGAGCTGCATGACCCGGTGACCGGCCTGACCGCGGCGGCCGGGGAGTTTCTCGCCGTGGCCGGCGACCCCGCCGACGGGCAGCAGCTCGCCGCCCGGATCGGCCGGTACGACGGCGCCGTGACCAGGACCGGAACCGGGCCGAGCCTCGGCGGCGTGCCGCTGACCGACCTGGATGCCGCCACCCTGCGCGAGCGGATCCTGGTGGCGGCGAACGACGCGCACCTGTTCGCCGGCCGGCTGGACGAGCAGCTCGCCGGGGCCGGGCCGGCCGACGCGAGCGCGGTGCGGGCCGCGGTCGCGGCGGCGTCGGCCCAGGACGTGGTCGAGGAAATTCCCGGCGGCCTGGCCGGCCAGCTCGCGGCCAGGGGCCGGACCCTGTCCGGCGGGCAGGCCCAGCGGCTCAGGCTGGCCAGGGCCCTGCTCGCCGATCCCGAGGTACTGGTGCTGGTCGAGCCGACCAGCGCGGTCGACGCGCACACCGAGGCCAGGATCGCGGCCGGGCTGCGCGAGGCCCGGTCCGGGCGCACCACCGTGGTCATCACGAACAGCCCGCTGCTGCTCAACCGGGCCGAGCGCGTGCTGTTCCTGCGCAGCGGCCGGGTCGCCGCGCAGGGCACGCACGCCGAGCTGATCGCCGCCGACGACGCGTACGCGAGCGCGGTGACCAGGGGAGAGCCGTGACCACGATCCTCCCGGTCGCGACCGGACCCGGAGTGCGGGCGCACGTCAGGCAGGTACTGGCGACGCGCTGGCGCGAGCTGATCGTCGTGGTCGGCTTGTACGCGGCGGCCACCGTGGCCGGCCTGGTCCCCCCGAGCCTGCTCGGCGACATCGTGACCGGCGTCCAGCACGGCACGACCGGCGGGACCATCGACCTGCTGGCCGGCGGCATCGCGGCCGCGTTGCTCGCGCAGGCCGTGCTGATCAGGTTCGGGGCGCTGGCCAGCGCGCGGCTGGGCGAGGCCCTGCTCGCGACGTTCCGGGAGGAGTTCATCGACGGGGTGCTCGCGCTGCCGCTCTCGGTGGTCGAGCAGGCGGGCAGCGGCGACCTGCTGGCCCGTTCCTCCCGTGACGTCAGCGCGCTCAGCCTGACCGCCCGCAAGGGCGTGCCCGCGATGCTGACCGCGGCGCTGGCAGTCGGGCTGACGATCGCCGCGATCGCGGCCGACAACCCGCTGCTCGTGCTGCCGTGCCTGATCGTGGTGCCGCCGGTCTGGGCAGCCGCCCGCTGGTACCTGCGCCGGGCGCCGGCCGGGTACCTGCGCGAGAACGCCGCCTGGGGGGTGCTGACGGACAGCCTGGCCGAAACCGTGGACGGGGCCACGACGGTGGAGGCGCTGCGGCTCGGCCCGGCCCGCCGGACCCGCGCCGACGCCGACATCGCCACGGCCTGGGCGGCCGAGCGTTACACGCTGCGGCTGCGCACGTTCTTCCTGCCCGCGGCCGAGGCCTCCTACATCCTGCCGCTGGCGGGCGTGCTCGCCTTCGGCGGCCTGGCCTACCTGCGCGGCTGGTCCACGCTGGGCCAGGTCACTGCGGCCGCGCTGTATGCCAGGGCCCTGGTCGCGCCGATGGACGAGCTGATCAGCTGGCTGGACTACCTGCAGGTCGGGGCCGCCTCGCTGGCCAGGCTGCTCGGCCTGGCCGAGGTACCGCCGGACCGCATCCCGGGCCAGGCCCGCCCGCGCGGTGACCGGCTGCGAGCCGACTGCGTCAGCCACTGCTACGTCACCGGGCATGACGTCCTGTCCGAGGTCAGCCTGAGCGTGCGGCCGGGGGAGCGGATCGCGATCGTGGGACCGAGCGGCGCGGGAAAGTCCACCCTGGGCAGGCTGCTGGCCGGCATCACCGGCCCCGGGCGAGGCGAGGTCTGCGTCGGCGGAGTTCCGCTGACCGAGCTGCCGCTGGACGAACTCCGCGGCCAGATCGCGCTGGTCACTCAGGAGCATCACATCTTCGCGGGCACCCTGCGCGACAATCTCACGCTCGGCTGTCCCGCGGCGAGCGAGGACCAGATCACCGCCGCCCTGGCCGCGGTCGACGCGCTCGGGTGGGCCGGACCGCTCGGCCTGGACGCGGAGGTCGGCTCGGGCGGAGCGGGGCTCTCCGCGCCGCAGGCCCAGCAGGTGGCGCTGGCCAGGCTCATCCTGGCCGATCCGCACACGCTGGTCCTGGACGAGGCGACCTCGCTGCTTGACCCGCGCTCGGCGCGGCGCCTGGAGCAGTCCCTCTCGGCCGTGCTGGCGGGGCGCACGGTGGTGGCGATCGCGCACCGGCTGCAGACCGCTCACGACGCCGACCGGGTGATCGTGATGGAAGCGGGCCGGATCACCGAGGCGGGCACGCACCGCGAGCTGATCGCCGGGGACGGCGCTTATGCCGCCCTCTGGCGGTCCTGGCACGGCGAGCCTGTGCATGAGGTTGTGGATAATGTGGGCGGGACCGCTGGCCACGGTGGATAAGCGGGACACGTCCTGTGGACAGGCGAAAGAATCTTGCCTTTACTCGCTGAACGCCTTGTGCCAGCCACGGTGGTGGCAGTAGAAAGTCTGTCACCACCGAAAGGCGGGCCGATCCCCGGAGCGACCCGGGGGACGTGAGGACGGGCCGGGCAACCGGTTCCTTCCCTGCGGTGTCCAGATACCGGTGGCTGCCGGGCAGCGCACAGGCCGCCGAGTCATCGGCGCGCTCGCGCGCCCTGGCCGGGCGAGGCCCCTCCATCTCATACATGGAGGGGCCTCTGCTCTTTCCCCTCCCTTTCCTGGCTCCTTACTTCTCGCTAACCATGCGCACCCAATTCCCCGGAAAGCCCACGGCCCGGCGCGTTTGCCGCGCGCCGCCGCGATCACGGTGCGACACTGGCCGTGACGGTCCGCGCATGGCATCGCGCGGCATGCGGGTGCCTAGGCCACGCGGGGACAGGGATGTGAATGGGCCTCATGATGGAGCAGGGCGGGGCCTTCGACGAGTACGAGGCGATCGCCCTGCCCCGCGCGCCGCATCTGGGCGCCGGTTCCCTCGGTTCCGCCGTCTTCTTGCGCCGGTCGGCCAGGCCCAGCCGCCGCGCCGTCCTGCACCTGCATGACCTGGCCGGATCGTTCGCCCCGGCCGACCTGGCGAGCTGGTACAACGAGCGCGGCTTCCACTTCTACGTGACCGACCTGGACACCGGGGATCCTTTCGACGCGCCCCGGCGCCGTCCGGGCCGCACGGCCAGCGCCTGCTTCGCCGCGCTGGACGCCGCCTGCGGGCACTTGCGCGAGGCCGATGGCATTGACGCGATTATCCTGTCGGCCCAGGAGCACGCCGCCGCGCCCGCGGCCGCCTGGTGCCACGCCAGGCGGGCCAGCAATCCGGTGGACGCGCTGATCCTGGCCAACCCCGAGTTCGGCCGCGGGCCAGGCGGAACACTCGATATCGCGTGCCCGGTCCTGGTGATCGCGGCCGCCGGCCCCCGCCTCCGGGCGGCCGGCCGGCGCCGCCGCGGGCCGGACGGGATCCGGCTCGGCCAGCATGTCACCTGGCTGCACGTCGAGTCGGGACCGGGCGCCGCCGGGCCCGATCGCCGGCGGCTCTTTGACGAGATGGGCCGCTGGCTCGGTGCCTACATGTACGGCAAGGTCCGCGACCAGCTGCTCTGACCCGGCCGGGCCGGGCTTAGCCGCGCATCACGGCATGCCGAGGGAGTCCGGACCTGAACCGCGTTGGGGCTGGTCAGGCCGCGATCGGAACCCCGCGGGCGCGCAGGGCCCGGCGCAGCGCGGCCGCCGTGGTGTACGGGATCGCGTCCAGGCCGGCCTCCCGGGCCGCGGCCACATTGTCGGCATTGTCGTCGGTGAAAACGGTCGCGGCCGGATCCAGGCCGTAGCGAGCCAGCAGGATCTCGAAGATCTTCCTGTCCGGCTTGGCCACGCCCTCGAGGCCGGAGATCACGCAGCCGTCGAACAGCCGGAAGAACGGGTACCGGTCCCGGCGCACGGGGAAGGTGTCGGCCTCCATGTTGCTCAGGGTCAGGCAGGTTAGCCCGGTGCCAGCGACGTCGGCGAGCACTCCGACGCCGTCCAGCTCTCCGGCGATCATCTCCTCCCGGCGGTGGGCCCAGGCCATGATCAGGTCCGCGTGATCCGCATGAGCGGCGGCCAGCTCGCGGCATGACGCCAGCGTGTCGGCCCCCAGGTCGTGGGCGAGGTGCCACTGCGGGGTGCAGATCTCGCCCAGGAAC
The DNA here is from genome assembly GCA_051004215.1 of Streptosporangiaceae bacterium. GTDB lineage: Bacteria > Actinomycetota > Actinomycetes > Streptosporangiales > Streptosporangiaceae > Chersky-822. The sequence goes on from JBPCKO010000077.1 coordinate 16,151, forward strand.
CGGGCCCGCTCGCCAGGATCGGCGATGAGCTGGCGGTACAGATGCCGCGGGTCCCAGTCGAGGAGCACCCCGCCGATGTCGAAGACCACGGCCGTGACGCGGGCAACGGTCATGGCCGCACGCTAGCAGCCGCTAGCGATTCACCGTGACCGTCATCACCGGGTAGCCGGTCGCGCCGTTCGGCTCGGGCGGCTCGTACAGCGCGGTCTGGGTGTAGCCGGTCGCGTCGGTCGCCCGGGACTCGATCCGGTGATTGCCCGGCGTGGCGTGCCAGTCCGCCGACCACTGCCGCCAGGTGTCGATGCCCGGCACCGCGGCCAGGGTGGCCTGCCGCCACGGGCCGCGGTCGACCCGGACCTCGACGGCGTCGATGCCCTTGTGCTGGGCCCAGGCCACGCCGGCGATCGTGGCCGGCCCCGCCTTGACCGGGCCCTGGCCGTTGGGCACGTCGATGCGGGACTCGGTCTTGATCGGCGCCTGGGCCGACCAGCCGCGCTGGGCCCAGTAGGCGGCGTTCGCCGCGTAGGTGGTCACCTCGATGTCGGTGATCCACTTGCAGGCCGAGACATATCCGTACAGGCCGGGTACCACGGTCCGGACCGGGAAGCCGTGGGCGGTCGGCAGCGGCTTGCCGTTCATGCCCACGGCCAGCAGCGCGCCCCGGCCGTCCATGGCGGTCTGCACCGGCGTACCTGAGGTGAACCCGTCGAAGGAGGTGCAGTAGAGCTGGGTGGCGCCCGCCATGATGCCGGCCTGCCGCAGCAGGTCGCCCAGGCTGGCCCCGAGCCACTTGGCGTTGCTGATATAGGGGCCCCCGACCGGGTTGGAGACGCAGGTCAGGGTCACGTATTCCTCGCTGAGCGGCCGCCTGATCAGGTCCCGGAAGCTGATCGTGATCGGCCGCCTGACCATCCCGTGCACCCGCAGGTGCCAGCTCGACGGCGGTATCTGCGGCAGCACCACCGCGGTGTCGACCCGGTAGAAAGCCGAGTTGGGCGTGATGAACGGGGCGAGCCCGGGGATCCGCAGATCCGAGCCGGCCGGCACCGGTGCGGCCGCATTCGTCGGGGGGGGCAGCCGCAGGGAACGGACATCGGCCGCCACGCTGGCGTTCTCGCTCAGAAAACGGCCGCCGGCGTAAGCAACGGCGGCCGCCCCGGCCACCGCGACCCCGCGGGAGATGAACTCTCGCCTTGGCGGCTCGCTGACCTGCAGTCTCGCCGTCGGCTTGGCAGCCCCGCCAGCGGCCGGTTCCGGCGCCGGGCTGGGCGGCCTGGGCCCGGCCCTGGTCAGCGCGATCAGGGTCACGGCCGCGGCCGCCGCCCCGGCCAGCGACGGCACCAGGTCAGCGGCGGACCCGGTCGGGCGGGTACCGGCCGCGACGACGCCGACCGCGCCGAAGATCGCCACCCCGATCAGGCCGGACTGCTCGTGCCGCCTGGCCATGACGCCGATGAAGGCCGAGAAGATCGCGAGCACCACGAGCACGCCGATCTGCAGGACCAGCTTGTCGTGCGAGCCGAACTCCTTGATCGCGAAGTTCTTCACCGGCGGCGGGCTCAGGTCGATCATGAGCTGGGCGGTCGCGACAACGGGGTTCCCGACCGGGCCGGTGAATCCGCTCACCAGGAAGCCCACGCAGACGCCGGCCGCCCCGGCGAGCAGTCCGGCCAGGATGGCCCGCGCGGGCACGCGCTTGTTCAGGGTCACACTTGATATTCGTAGCAGCGCCGGCCAGGGTTCGGTCGGATCATGGTGGCATTCCAAGCCATCGGGCCGCTGGCAACGAATAGGTAAGTGTGGGCATGACCGACAGCGACTGGCCGTGGGCGGACCGCCCCGAGCCTGCCGCGAGCCCGCGGCGCGGGCCGGTCCAGGGCGACCTTGACGCCCTGCTGGTCGCGGTGGCCCGGGGCGACGAGGGCGCCTACGAGGCAGTCTTCGACCTCACGTCCGCCTGGGTGCTGGGCATCGCCAGGAAGGTGCTGCGCGATCCAGCCCACTCGGAAGAGGTGGCTCAGGAGGTCATGCTCGACATCTGGCGCCGGGCCAGTGCCTTCGATCCGGCGCTCGGCACGGGCACCGGTTGGGTGATGACGCTCGCGCACCGCCGGGCCGTTGACCGGGTGCGATCCGAGCGCAGTCACGTCAGCCGGGAGATCCGTGCGGCCCGGGCGGTCATCGAGTACGACGAGGTCACCGAGGCCGTCGAGGCCAGCCTGGACCGCGAGCGGGTGCGCCGCTGCCTGAGCTCGCTCAGCGCGCTGCAGCGCGAGTGCGTCAGCCTGGCCTACTACGGCGGCTACACCTACGCCGAGGTCGCCAGGCTGCTCGGGGTTCCGGCCGGGACGGTCAAGACCCGGATGCGAGACGGGCTGATCAGGCTCAGGGACTGCATGGGGGTGCAGCCATGATGTCAGCCGACTCCGACCTGCATGCCCTGGCGGGCGCGTTCGTCCTCGACGCGGTCACACCGGGCGAGCGCGAGCAGTTCACCGAGCATCTCGCGGCCTGCGCCCAGTGCCGCGCCGACGTGGCCGAGCTGCGCGAAGCCGCCGCCCGGCTGGGCACCGCCGAGGCCCTCACGCCGCGCCCTGAGCTGCGGAGCGCGGCGCTCCGGGCCGCCCGCCAGACCAGCCAGCTC
>JBPCKO010000078.1:0-9559 GCA_051004215.1 Streptosporangiaceae bacterium
CGAATTCGGTTCTGCACGTTCCGCAGTCCCGCGGGTGGGCCACCACCCGAGGAAAGCGTTGCGGGGTGTCGCCGCTGGCGGCGACGAGGTCCATGTAGACGTGCAGGATCTCCAGGGCCTGCTCGCAGCCCACGTCGCGCGGGTCCGTCTGCAGGAAGCGGTCGAGGTCGAGCAGGCTGTTCATGGGTTCCTCGGCTCGCCGGGTTCCAGGTAGCCGTCCGCGGCCAGAGCCGCCCGCAACTTGCGCCTGGCCTCGAACATGACTTTGTAGATCGCATTGCGGTTGGTGTCGTACCGGACGACGAGCGCGTCGAGCGGAACGCCGTTGAGCACGACGGCGACGAAGATCTGTCGTTGCCGTTCGGTCAGCTCGGCCTCGACGGCGCGGCGCAAGGCGGCCGCCAGGTCCCGCCATTCGGCCTCCTGCTCGGGCTGCAGCCCGAACAGGTCGGACGAACTTGAAGGCCCAGGTGGTGAACCGGCTCTCGCCGCGGAAATCCGCCAGCTTGCGGGTGATCGCCATGAGCCCGTCGGCGGCGGCCTGATGGGCCAGATCGTCCCGTTCGGGGGCCGGCCGAGCTGAGCGCGCTCACCCAGGCGGCCGACCCAGCTGCGTGCTTTCCAGCGTCGCGGGACGCCCTGGCCGACCTGGACGCCTCTGAGGTCGCTCTGTCGGTTGATGACGAGGCCGCCACCGCGGCGCTCGTAGCCAAGCACGGCTTGCAGTTCCCGGTCGGTCACAGCGCGAACGCCCGGGCCATTGCCGCCGCGACCGGCGCTTTCGTCAACGATGACCCGCTGCACCTGCAGTCCACCGGATTCGTGCTCGGCCCGTCCGGCGGTGTGCTGATCAGCGTGTATTCCAGCGGAGCCATCGGCCGGCTCGTACCCGACGACGTCCTCGGCCTGATCCGGCACGTGACCGGCCGTTCCGCGGCGCGCGCCTGACTGGCCGGGCCGACCACGCCAGCCAGAATCCTGGCTTATGCGGATCAGAGGTTAACGATGCCGGCGGAGGACGACCCGGCCGGCAGCGGTGTCGGGGAGCTCGCCAGCTCGGTGAGGCCGCCACCGCCCTGCACGGCGAACACGGACACGACATGCATTCCGGCGCCGTCGACCAGCAGGTACCGGCCGTCAGGGGACAAGCGGGCATCAATGCTGGCTCCGCCGCTGCTAATCGGCGTGCTGCCGATCAGGGTCAGCGAGCCGTCCCGGTTGACGGCGTAGCTGGAGACGGTTCCCGAGCCGGTATTGACGGTGTACAGGTACCGGCCGTCCTGGCTGATCTCCACCCAGCACGGCGCGGTCTGCCCGTCGGCGTACGGCGATGATCCGATCGAGGAGAGCCGGCCGAAGAAGCTGTCTCGGTAAGCCGACACGGTGCCGAGGCCGGCCCCGTTGTGAGCGTTGCTGACAAACAGCTGCGAGGGCCTGGCCGGCGAGAACTTGGCGCCGAGCTGCCCGAGGCCCTGCCCGGCGTACGGCGAGCCCGGCGCAGTCAGCAGGTGCCCACCGGGCAGCACCAGGAAGCTGTCGATCTCCGAGGTACCCGTGCGCGTGCCGATGAGATGGTTGCCCCAGCCGTTGAAGAACACGTCGCCCAGGCCAGAGCTATCGGGCACCGTGACCGTCGAGCCCGGGATCGGCGTCAGCGTGCCGCCGAAGGACAGCCGGAAGCCGCTGTAGTCGCTGCCGCCAGCGCCCGAGTTGGCCACGTACACCAGCCCGGACGGGGACACGGCGACGCTGACCGGCTTGACGCCGCCCGACGAGACGGGCTCGCCGACCTGCTGCAGCGCCCCGCCCTGGGCGACGCGCAAGACCGAGATCTGATTGCTGCCGGCGTCGACAGCCAGCAGATACCGGCCATCCCAGGCCGCCTCGATTGCTCCCTGCGAAGCCAGGCCTGCGCCCAGGCCCGCCCCGCCGGCCGCGAATGGCGACCCGGGCAGCGGCGTGAGCGAACCGTCGGCATGCCGACCGAATCCGGCGATCGTGTTGACGCCGGGGGTGTTGTCGTTGACGTAGGTGTAGCCGACCAACGGTGAGGTCTGCGTGCTGGCGTTAGCCAGGGCGGCCGGGCCGAGCAGGCCCGACGCTGCCGCCAGCAGGCTCCCGCCCGCTGCCAGCCAGATGCGCTTGCGCATGTGCTTCTCCTTGGAAGTCAATCCCGCATTCATCTGCGGATCACTGCTATTAGCGCTGCGCGGGCCAGTCTTTCTTACCGCTGTAAGTTCGTTCTTTTTCCTGCGTTCTGGACCAATACAAGGCTGTGCCGGTGACGAATAAACAGCTGATAAGTAATAGGCCGCCACGCTCTTCGCGGGGCTGGGCCCGCGTGATGTCACAAATCCGTAAGGCCCAGCGGGCGGCGTTCCTCTTGCCAGCGGCGCCGGCGGCACGTCTAATGCTCTGGGTGCGGACAACCTGGACCTCGAGCGCGGTCGGCCTGGCCCGGGACACGCCGCCGCCGGCCGGCCCGGCCGGGCCGGCCGGGATTCCCGCGCGGGCGCGAAAGGCCGCCAGGCGGTTCTGGCCCGACGCGGTGCCGTGGGTCGCGGCGCTAGCCGGGGTGGCGGCGATGGCCGCGTATCTGGTCATCGCCCTGAGCCGGCTGACCTACCCCTTTCCGATCGAATGGCTGGAAAGCAATTCGCTGATCGAGGTGCACCGGATCCTGGCTGGCCGCCAGCTTTACCCGGCCCCCTCGATCGGCTACGTACCGGATGGCTACCCGCCGCTGTACTTCATCGTCAGCGCCGCGGTGGCCAAGGTGCTCGGCGGGTCGTACCTGCCGCTGCGGCTGGTGTCGCTGACATCGTCGCTGGCCTGCTTCGGGCTGCTGGCCGACCTGATCCGGCGCGAGACCGCGAGCGCCCGGGCCGGGATCGCGGCGGCGGGACTGCTGGCCGCGACCTATTTCGTGGCCGGTGCCTGGTTCGACATAGGCCGGGTCGACTCGCTGTTCCTGGCATTCAGCGTCGCCGCCCTGTACGCGGCCCGCCGGATGCGCCGGGCCCGCGGGGCGGTCGGTACCGGCCTGCTGCTCGCGGCGGCGTTCGGAACCAAGCAGACCGGGCTGGCCGAAGGCGTTGCCGTGCTCGCGGCGCTGGCCCTCGGCCCGCGCCGGATGCTGGCGCTGCAGGCCGGGCTGACCTACGGTGCGGTGCTGGCCGTCAGCACCGCGGTGCTGGGGTTCGCCAGCCACGGCTGGTACCTGTACTACGTGTTCGTCCAGATGAGCGAGCACACGCTCAACTACATCGAGCTCGGCTGGTTCTGGACCAGGCTGCTGCTGCCCGCACTCGGGATCGCGTGCGGCGCGGCGGTGCTCGGAGCCCGGCGGGCCGACCGGGTGCTGCTGGCCGGCTGCATCGCGCTGCTCGCCGAGAGCGCGGCCACGCTGCTGCACAGCGGCGCCAACAGAAATGACATGATGCCGGCCTACCTCGCGGTCGCGCTGCTGGCGGGCCTCGGCATGGGGCGCGCGGCGGCTGAGCGGGCAGGTTACGTCCCGTGGCGCAGACACGCCGAGGGCCCCGACGGCCCGGCCCGCCCGATCCTGCGGTGGGGGCCGCTCGCGGCGGGCCTGCTGATCGCTGCCCAGACCGTCCTGCTGCTGAGCGGCTTTCATCCCGGCCGGGTGGTACCGCCGGGCTCGGACCGGGCGGCCGGCCAGCAGCTGGTGGCGGGCTTGCGGGCGCTCGGCGGCACCACCGCCGACTTCTCCGATCCTGGTCTCGACCTGGCCGCAGGCCTGCCTGCGGTGGCCCACCAGGGCGCGGCCGACGACGTTCTCCGGGCATCGGGGACCGGGCTGGCCAGCTACGAACGCAGTGTCGACCGCGCGGTGACCGAGCAGCGTTTCAGCGCCTTCATCACCGACTTCGGCGGAGCGCCGCGCGGATTCCCCCCGGATCTGGCTCGCTATTACCGCCGCTGTCCGCAACGGTTGCAGCCAGGCCCGCCGGGTGCCGTGTTCGAGTCGGTCGTCGGCCCCCTGGCCCGGCCGGCCTTCGTCTGGCTTCCGGTCGGCCGCGGTTCCTGCGCCGTCACGATCCGCACCCTCGACGGCACTCCCGATGGAGGGTCAGCGGACTCGCGGCTGCATTCCGCGGGCTGAGCGCGCCCGTCACGGCCGGTCAGGGCAGCCGCGGCTCAGCTCGGCAAACCAGCGGCCGGCGTCGGCCCAGAGGTGGGCTATCTCGAGGGCGGCCGAATCAGCCAGGGCGCCGATCTGGTCGGCCCCGACCCAGGCCCACGGGAACCAGGCACCGGAGCGGTCGGGTGTCCGCAGCCGGACACACTCACGGCGGAGCTGGGACCCTGGCGGCTCGATCTCGGCCACGATAGTGCCGCCGGGCTTCAGCAAGCCACGGCTGCGCCGCAGCAGCACGGCCGGATCTCCGCCGATGCCGATGTTGCCGTCCGCGAGCAGCACCGTCGCCCAGCGCCCGGTCCCCGGCAGGTAGCCGAACACATCGCGCTGCAGCGCGAGCACGCCGCCGGAACGGGCCAGGCTGACCGCGTACGGGGTGACGTCGATGGCCAGGGCGGGAACGCCACGCTCGGCCAGCGCGATGGTCAGCCGCCCAGGACCGGCGCCCACATCCAGGGTGGGCCCGATGCACCGGCCGAGCAGTGAATCATCGCCGGGAGCCGCCTGCAGCCAGCGCTGCGCGGCCAGCGGAATCGTGTCGCCGCCCGGATGCTCGACCACCGGCTCGTCTAGCCCGGCCAGGGCCCGCTCGTAGAGCTCGCCGATCATCGTTGTCCCTTTCGGATTCGCGGCGGATGCCGCGGGCGGCCCGCTGACGGCGAGTCGCCAGCCTAGCCTCGGGCCCGGTTCGCGACTCTTACGAAGCTGTGACGGATTGGCGCCGCCCAGGACAGCCGCTGTGATGCGGTTACGGTAGATGCTGTGAGCTGCGAAAGCGCGCGGCGCCGATGTCGCAGCGGAGCCGCCGGATGCTGAGGAATCCCGACCCGCCGGGCCGGATCATGGTCGTTGATGACGACACGACGATCGTCGACGTCGTCCGGCGCTACCTGATCTGGGACGGTCATGAGGTGGAATGCGTGCCCGACGGCACGGCCGCGCTGCGGCTGGTCGAGCAGGAGCCGCCCGATCTCATCGTGCTGGACCTGATGCTGCCGGGAATCAGCGGCCTGGAGGTATGCCGGCGGCTGCGGGAGCACTGGCCGATCCCGGTGGTGATGCTCACCGCGCTCGGAGAGGAGACCGACCGGGTCGTCGGCCTCGAGACCGGGGCCGACGACTACGTCACCAAGCCGTTCAGCCCGCGCGAACTGGCTCTTCGGGTCCGGTCGGTGCTCCGCCGGGCCCGCGGCAGCGGGCTGTCCGGCCAGCCGGCCCGCGGCACCATCGGTGACGGCGAACTCGGGATCGACCTCAGCGCGCACGAGGCCCGGCTCGGCGCCGCGCTGCTCGCGTTGACCTCGCGCGAATACGATCTGCTGGTGTTCCTGCTCAGCCACCCGCGGCAGGCCTTCAGCCGCGAGCAATTGCTCGAGCAAGTGTGGAACTGGTCGTTCGGGGACACCTCGACGGTCACGGTGCATGTGCGCAGGCTGCGGGAGAAGATCGAGAAGGATCCGACGCTGCCGCGGCGGATTATCACTGTATGGGGAGTTGGTTACCGGTATGAGCCGGCGGAAGCCTGATGGCCGCGGCTGACTGGTGGACGGTGAGCTACACCGTTGCCCTGATCGCGCTGGCCGTCATGATCGCCGGAGTCGTCGCGGTGCGGGTGCTGGCGGCCCGCTCGGTCGCCACCCTGATGACGGTGATCGCGGCGGTCACGGTGGTCGCCACGCTGGCCGGCGTGGTAGTCATCGCCAAGGAGATGCTCATCTCCCGCGGCGACCTCGACGTGGTGCTGGCGGTCGTCCTGATCGCCGGGATCGCGGGCTTCGGCGTTTCGATCGTCGTCGGCCGGCGCGTGTCGAGGGCCAGCCGCCTGCTGCTGGCCGCGGTCCAGGAGGTAGGCGGAGGCGGCCGGTACCGGCCGCCGGGCCAGGTGCTCCCGGCTGAGCTGGGGGGACTGTCGCGGGAGCTGGAATGCGCGCAGAACCGGCTGGCTGAGGCCCGTGACCGCGAGCGGGCGCTGGAGGCCAGCCGCCTCGAGCTCGTCGCCTGGGTCAGCCACGATCTGCGCACGCCGCTGGCGGGCCTGCGGGCGATGGCCGAGGCGCTGGAGGACCAGGTGGTGACCGACCAGCCGACCGTGCGCCGTTACCACAGCCAGATCCGCGGCGAGACTGACCGGCTCACGCTCATGATCGATGACCTGTTCGAGCTGTCGCGCATCCACGCGGGCGCGCTCCGGCTGTCCCGCTGCCGCGTCGGCCTGGACGACCTGATCGGGGAGGCCGTGGCCAGCGCCGAGCCGCTAGCCCGGGCCAAGGGCGTGCTGCTGCGTGGCTCGGCGGCCGGCGTCCTGCCCGTATGGGTGGACACCGCCGAGGTCGGCCGGGCCCTGCGCAATCTGGTGATCAACGCGATCCGGCACACGCCGTCTGACCACTCGGTCGAGGTGGTGGGCGACTGCGAGTCGGGGATGGCCATGGTCAGCGTGTCGGACTCGTGCGGCGGAATTCCCGCTGACCAGCTGCCGAGGATCTTCGACGTCGCCTTCCGCGGTGAAACCGCCCGCACGCCCGGGCCCGGCGAGGGGGCTGGCCTCGGCCTGAGCATCGCCCGGGGCATCGTCGAAGCCCACGCCGGGCAGATCGCCGTGCGCAACGCAGGACCCGGCTGCCAGTTCGTGATCCGGCTGCCGCTCGCGTCCGCCCAGTCCGCGGCCGATGGCCAGCCTGGCCACCCCGGCGGTCCGCCGGAGCGCCCGGCCTGGCCGCAGGACCAGCCATCCGCGACCGGGCCAGGCGGCAAGCACCGCGGGCCGGGCTAGGCCAGGCGGCCTGGCGGCGCGGCGGCCCTGGCCGGCTCCCTGAGCGGTGCGCGCGCGAACTGCGCCATCCCGGCCGCGAACCGGGTCTTGGCCAGGAAGCCAAGCTCGCGGGCGGCCAGCTCGGGCGAGGCCACCACGTGGCGGACGTCGCCAATCCGGTGTTCGCCCGTGACCTGGGGTAGCGGGCCGCCGAAGGCGCCGGCCAGCGCGCTGGCCATTTCCCCGATCGTGCGCGGCTCGCCGCTCGCGACGTTGTAGGCGTTCAGCCGGCCCGGCTGGCCGGCCTGAAGCGCGGCCAGGTTCGCCGCGGCGACGTCGGTCACGTGCACGAAGTCCCGCCGCTGGGCGCCGTCCTCGAACACCCGGGGCGCCTGCCCCGTTTCGAGCGCCGAGCGGAATATGGCCGCCACCCCCGCGTAGGGCGTATCACGCGGCATCCTCGGGCCGTAGACATTGTGATAGCGCAGGGCCACCGCGCGGCCGCCGGTCAGCCCGGCCCAGACCGCCGCGAGCTGCTCCTGCGCGACCTTGCTGACCGCGTAGGCGTTGCGCGGGTCTAGCGGCGCGGTTTCCGGCACGGCCACGATGCTGAGGTCGGCCCCGCACCCCGGGCACCGAGCCTCGAACCGGCCGTGTTCCAGGTCGGCTCGCTCGCGCGCGGGCGGCCTGACCTGACCGTGCACCGCGCACCGGTAGCCGCCCTCCCCGTACACCACCATCGAGGAGGCCAGAACCAGGCGGGATACCTGCTGGCGGCCCATCTGCTCCAGCAGCACGGCGGTACCGGTGACGTTGACATCGGTGTAGGCGGGCAGGTCGCCGAGATCGGTTCCGAGGCCGACCAGCGCGGCCTGATGGCAGACCGCCTGCACGCCCCGCAGGGCGCCGCTGACCGCGACCGGATCCCGGATGTCGGCCGCGATGAGTTCCGCGTCAGCGGGCCAGTAGCCCGGCACGCCGTCGTGCACCGCCGGGGCCATCGAATCGAGGCCGCGGACCTCGTGCCCGGCCGCCAGCGCCGACTCGGCGATGTGCGAGCCGATGAATCCGGCCGCGCCGGTGATCAGGATCCGCATGGCCGCAGCCAAGCATGCCCGGGCGGGCGGGCGGCCGCCCGTAACAGCATTGTAAGAGTTGATCATGGCCGGCCGCCGATAGCGTCGAGCCCATGCCGATCGACGTGGTGCTGCCCTGCCTCGATGAGGCCGCGGCCTTGCCCTGGGTGCTCGGCCAGATGCCGCCGGGGTTCCGGCCGATCGTGGCCGACAACGGATCGAGCGACGGTTCGGCGCAGGTCGCGCGGCGACTCGGGGCCCTGGTCGTGGACGTGCCGCAGCGCGGTTTCGGGGCTGCCTGCCATGCGGGCCTGGTTGCCGCCACCAGCCAGGTCGTGTGCATCATGGACGCGGACGCCTCGCTCGACCCCGCCGACCTGCCCCTGATTGCCGCCCCGGTCCTGGACGGGCGGGCCGACCTGGTGCTGGGGCGCAGGAAACCCGCCGGGCGGGGGGCGTGGCCGCTGCACGCACGACTCGGCAACCACGCCCTTGCGGCGGCGATCCGCCGCCGCGCCGGCGTGCCGGTACGCGACCTCGGGCCGATGCGAGCCGCCCGCCGTGACGGCCTGCTGGCGCTCGGCCTGGCCGACCGCAGGTTCGGCTATCCGCTGGAGATGATCCTGCGGGCCGCGGAGGCGGGCTGGCGGATCGAGGAGCGGGAAGTTCCCTACTACCCGCGGACCGGCAAATCCAAGGTCACCGGCACGGTGCGGGGTACGCTGCGGACGGTGCGCGATATGCGGCGGGTGTTCGTGGCGTGATAACCGCGGCCAAGGCGGCCCGCGGGCCGGCGACCGCCCGGGCGCAGGTGGTCGTGATCGCCAAGGAACCGGTGCCTGGCCGGGTCAAGACCAGGCTGACCCCGCCGTTCAGCCCGGGCCAGGCGGCCCGGCTGGCCGCGGCGGCGCTGGCCGACACCCTGGCCGCGGCCGCCCAGGTCCCGGCCGTCCGGCATGTGCTCGCGCTCGACGGGACGCCGGGGACCTGGCTTCCCCCCGTCTTCGACGTCGTCGCCCAGCAAGGCCGCGGCCTTGACGAGCGGCTGGCCGCCGCCTTCGGGCTGGCGTTCGCCCAGCTGCCAGTCCCGGTCGTCCTCATCGGCATGGACACGCCCCAGGTGACTCCCGGGATGCTGGAGGCCGCGATCCGGCCGCTGGCGGCCGGGACCGCGGATGCCGTATTCGGCCCGGCCGATGACGGCGGCTTCTGGCTGCTCGGCCTGCGCCGGCCCGACCCGGAATTGCTGCTGGGAGTACCCATGTCGGCGGCTGATACCGGCGAGGCGCAGCTGGCCAGGCTCACCGGGGCCGGGTTGCGGGTGCGCTGCCTCCCGATGTGCACTGATGTGGACGACGTGGCGACCGCGCGAGCCGTCGCCGTCCAGGTACCGCGCAGCCGCTTCGCCGCGGCCTTGCGGCCTATGCTGGCCGGCCTGGCCGCCCAGGACGCGGGCGGCCGGGTTGCCGTCCCGGTGTGCGGTCCCGAGCCCGGGCTCGGGCCTTACGACTGTGTTACCGCACCGGCGAAGTGCTTCCGGTGATCCGCGGCGCATGGTCGGCTGCCTGA
>JBPCKO010000079.1:0-5084 GCA_051004215.1 Streptosporangiaceae bacterium
GGTCGCCCTGGCCGCCCGAGCGGCCTCGGCAGACGAGCTCGACCTCCACCGCCCCGGCCGCCGCGGCCGCCTTCTTTACCTTGGCCACCGTCCACCCGGTCCACCACTTCCGGTCGGCCAGCGGGGCCGGGCCGAACGCGCCTAGCCACTGCCTGGCCAGCTCGGCCCGGGCAGCGTCCGCCCCGAGCGCGTCGGCGGCGGCACGCAGCCAGTCGCCGGCCAGCGTCCACCGGTACTGCTGGGACAGCCAGCTGCCCAGCGGCCGGCCCCGGATAATCTCGCCCTCAGCGGCCAGCACCAGCAGCACCCGGCTGGTGATCGCCTGCTTCGCCTCGTACGGCTTGCCGGCCGCCATCGTAACGGTCGTCTTCAGCCGCGGCTCGGCCGCCGACAGCTGGGCCGCCGTCGCCGTTCCGCCCCGGTCCGCAAGCGCGCTCCGCACCGACTGCTCGACCTCGGCCAGCCAGTCTCGCGGCCGGGCGATCCCGGCCCCCTCGGCCAGCAGCTTCAGCAGCCTGGCCCGCTGGTCGGCGGCGACCTGGTCGGTCGCCGCGGCCTGGACCACGGGCGCGAATCCGGCCGGCACCACGAAAACGGTCCGGCGCATCGCCAGCATTCTGATCAGCTCGCCCCGGTCGTACAGGGCTTCGTCGACCGCCGCCCGGCTGGCCGGCCCGGCCGTCCTGGCCACCACCGAGAGGTACACCGTGGCCGGATCGGTCGCGTGCAGCGCGACCACCCGGCTCGCCGCCCCCACCGGGCCGTCCGCGGCCGCGGCCCGTCCGGGCCCGAGCCCGTGCCGCACCGTCAGCCGCCGGCGTCGCTCGGCCACGTCCATCTCAGGCATGCCGACATGATCCACCATGCGACCGACACCCGCAGATCTCACCGACATCGTGGCGGAGTTGCTGCTGCTAGAAGGACAGCAACTTCACCAAGATGCTGCTCGAGTCAGGGGCCGGGAGGACACCGTGGTGGAGGTGCTGCTGCCAGAACGACACCAACGTCACCACGTTGCGGCCGGACCTGGTGCGCAGGCGGGTGTTCTGGGGGATCCGGGCGGCTGCGTTAGGCTCGCGGGGTATGGACGCCGACGCTTCTGACCTGTTCGCTGTCCCTTGGTCAGGCCGGTCGGGACGTGGTCCGCGCCCGGCCGGCCGGTTCGCGCTCATCCTCGGGCTGTCGCTGCTGTTCGGCGCGGCGATGGCCTGGCTGAAGGGCGATGGTCCCGGCCTGCGGGACGCGATCGGCAACGCCAGCGCGCCCTGGCTGCTGGTGCCGTTCCTGGCCGGAGCCGCCGCCGGGACCGCGACCGGATCCAGGCGGCTGGCCGCCGGCGCGGCGGCCGGCCTGGCCGCGACGCTGGCCGCGCTCGCCGGGTTCTACGTCACGAACAGCGTCGTGCTCGAACTCGGGCCGCATCCCTGGCTGACCGATCTCGGCCTGACCGTGCGCGGCGGCTTGTACTGGTTCGAGCGCGCCCTGGTCAGCGCGCCCGTCTTCGGTGCCCTCGGCGGCTGGTGGCGCCGGGACCGCTCGCTGAGCGCCGCGGCCGCGATCGCGACGATGTTCGTGCTGGAGCCGGCCGCGTGGTGGCTGTACAGCCTCCGGCTCGGCGGCGGTGCCGCCTACGCGGTGCCGCAGTACCCGGCGCTCTGGCTCGGCGAGATCGCGGTCGGACTGGCCGGCTTCGCCCTGCTCAGGGCGGCGGCACGACGGCACCCGGCCGCCGGAACGGCCAGGGCCGGCGGCCCGGGACCGCGCCTGAGCGCGTGACCGGCCCGGACCCGGCGGGCCGCGCTGATCACGCGGCCCCGACCGAGCAGGCCGATCGCGTGAGCCAGGCCGGCCAGGACGCCGACGAGCTGATCGCGCAGGCCGTGGCCGCGCCGTTCGCCGGCTGGGACTTCGGCTGGCTGAACGCCAGGTCCAGCGTTACCGCGCTGCCGTGGAGCTATCAGGACGAGGTGCTCAGGCACGCCGCGTCGGCGAGCACGATGGTCGACATGGGCACGGGCGGCGGCGAGATCCTCGCCGCCCTCCCCGGCCGGCCGGCCCGCACGGTCGCCACCGAGTCCTGGCCGCCGAACGTCACGGTCGCGGCGGACCGGCTGCGCCCGCTCGGCATCCCGGTCCTGCACACCCAGGGCGCCCCCGAGAACATGAGCGCGGAGGCCGACGCCGAGCACGCCGGGACGAGGCCGCCCGCGGGGCGGCTGCCGTTCCGCGACGGTGCCCTGGACCTCGTGATCAACCGGCACGAGTCGTTCAGCGCTCGCGAGGTCGCCCGCGTGCTCACGCCCGGCGGGCACTTCGTCACCCAGCAGGTCGACTACCACAGCGATCTGGAACTGTACGACCTGCTCGGGCTGGAGCCACCCGGGCAACCCGTCAGCTGGCTGCTGCAGGCCGTGGCCCAGCTCAGCCGGGCCGGCCTGGACGTCACGGTCCAGCGCTCCGGGCAGTCCGTCCTCTACCTGCGGGACGTGGGTGCGCTGGTTTACTACCTGAAGATCGTTCCCTGGGTCGTGCCGCAGTACGGGATACGGGAGTTCCTGCCCCGGCTGCGGACTGTCTCGATGCGGCGCGACGCGTGGCCCGCGCCGGTGACCGGACACCGGTTCCTCATCGCCGTGCTGCAACCGGCGCGGCCCGCGGCGCGAATGCCCAGCGTCGGAGGCGGTAAGTAAGGTACGGGCGGGCGGTTGTCGCATGTCGCGCCCGCCCAGTACGGCGGCAGTGTGAGGGAGCAGCAGGTGAGTGACGCGGCGCAGGCCCGATTGCTGGTCGTTATGGGTTCTGGCGAGACCAGCCCGACAATGGTGACGATCCACAAGGAACTGGCCGCCCGGCTCGGTTCCGGCCGCCACCGCGCGATCCTGCTGGACACGCCGTACGCGTTCCAGGAGAACGCGGCCGACATCTCGGCCCGGGCCCAGGCCTACTTCGCCCGCAGCGTCGGGCTCGAGGTCTCGGTGGTCAGCGACGCTGACCGAACTGAGCAGGCGAACCCGCAGGCGCGGGCCGGGCTGGCCGCGATCCGGTCGTCCGACTGGGTGTTTGCCGGGCCGGGCAGCCCGTCCTACGCGCTGACCCGTTGGCGCGGCAACCAGGTGGCCGACGCGATCAGGGAGCGGATCGCGGCCGGGACCGGCATCACGATCATCGCGTCGGCCGCCGCCGCCGCGATCGGGTTCGCCGCGGTGCCGGTCTACGAAATCTACAAGGTCGGCGCGGACCCGCACTGGCTGGAGGGGCTCGACTTGCTCAGCGTGCTTGGGCTGAAGATCGCGCTGATCCCGCACTACGACAACGCCGAGGGCGGCACCCACGACACCCGGTTCTGCTACCTGGGCGAGCGCCGGCTTGCCGTGCTCGAGCGCGAACTGCCGGACGACGCCGCTGTGCTCGGCGTAGACGAGCACACCGCGCTGATCATCGATCTGGCTACCAGGCAAGCGGAGGTCAGCGGCCGAGGTGGCGCGACCGTGCGCAAGGCCGGGGTCAGCACGGTACTGCCCGCCGGGATCCGGATCGAGCTGGCCGATCTCGCCGCGATGTTCCGCTCCGGCGGCCCGGCTCCAGGCCAGCAGGCCGGCCACCCAGGCCAGCCGGGCCAGGACCGCCGGGCGGCCGCAGCCGGCCGGCCGGCCCGTGATGATGCCGGCCAGCCCGGCAGCCCGGCTCAGCCGGGCCGGGCACTGAACGAGGTCACCGACGACGCGGCCGGCCGGTTCGAGGCCGCGGCCGGGGACCGGGACGGCGCCGCGATGGCCGAGGCGGTCCTGGACCTGGAGGCCGCGATCGAGGCCTGGTCGACCGACACCGACGAGAACGACAACGCCGACCGGGCCAGGGCCGTGCTGCGCGGCCTGGTCGCGCGGCTCGGCCGGGCGGCCCAGGACGGCCTGGCCGACCCGGCCGACCGGCTCAGGCCGGCCCTCGAGCCGCTCGTCGGGCTGCGGGACAAGCTCCGGGCCGAGAAGGCGTACGCGGCCGCCGATGTAATCAGGGACGCCCTCGCCGCCGCCGGGGTGGAACTGCGCGACGCCCCCGGCGGTACCGAGTGGGCCATCGGCGCCGCTCGCTGACCTGACCGGCCACGCTTGCCCGCAGCAGCTTGTGACCCGCGGGTCTCACGAGGCCCCCGTCACGCCAGTGACTCGCCCCGCCAGGCCCGCGCCCGGTCGGCACCCCGGTCGGCGCCTGGTGCGCGCCTGGTCCGCACCCGGTCGGCACCACCTTCGCACCCGGTCCGCACCCGTTCGCACCCCGTTCGCACCGGGCCGCCCCGCCGCGCGGATCAAATCGGAAACCAATTTTAATAGGAGTTTTCTCAGTCAATACGACTGACTCGTTACCTAATAGATTCGTTTCCACGTTATCGGGCGCACGACATCGGCCACGGCCACGGCCCGGGCCAAGGCCAGGGCCCGGGCCAAGGCCAGGGCTAGCTCCGGCGCGGGCGCTGCCGCGGAGGCCGACGACCGAGGGCGGCCAGCCCAGCCCGAGCCAGCGCCAGCCCGACCTGGAACAGGCTCCAGATCAGGTAGAACGGGATCAGCGCGGCGGCGAGCAGGATAACGCCGACGTCATAAGGGGCCGCTTCCGCCCGGGCGCGGCCCGCGATGGCCAGGCAGCGCGCCGCCGCTGCGACGCAGCCCAGCTCGATGCCGAGCGCCACGACGTTCAGCACCGTCACGCTGCGAGTGGCCGCATACAGCACGGCACAGGTCCACCCCGCGGCGATGGCCCCGGCCAGTGACGCTGACCCGGGATGGTCCACGAAGATGCCCAGCCAGGCCGCCGCCGCGGCGGCCGCGAAGAACTCGGCCGCGGCCAGGGTCGCGGTCGGGTACTTGTGCTGGCCAGTGAGCAGGACGAGCACCCCGATGACGGCCGCCGACGTCACGGTGACCGCTATCGCGACCGCTACCTTTCCCGGCGCCGGGCGGTCAGCGTGCGCAGCGCCATTCTCTCCAGCCATCGCCAGCTCCACACCGGTCCGGCCCGCCCCGGGCAGGTTCAGTGTAACGGCGCGCCGCAGCCCGACGGAGCGCTGAGCCGGGCCGGGACCGCCCGGC
>JBPCKO010000080.1:0-7132 GCA_051004215.1 Streptosporangiaceae bacterium
GCCACGACGCATCCTCGCGGCCATCGCCGTCCTGCTCGCGCTCGCCGTGGTCGGCAGCGTGATTACCTACTTCGCCCTGGACGCCAAGCTGACCAGGAAGAACGTGCTGCTCGACTACAAGGGCCGCCCGGTCGCGGGTTCCGGCACGAACTGGCTGATCACCGGCTCGGACAGCCGCCAGGGGCTGAGCCGCAAGCAGGAGCGCAAGCTGGCCACCGGCCACGACATCAGCGGCCAGCGATCCGACACGATCATGGTGCTGCACCTGCCGCCCGGCGGCGGCCGGCCGGTGCTGATCAGCCTGCCGCGCGACTCGTGGGTCCCGATCCCCGGCTACGGCTACAACAAGATCAACGCGGCCTACTCGTTCGGCGGGCCCAAGCTGCTGGCGGAGACCGTGCAGAACGTCACCGGGCTGCGGATCGAGCACTACATGGGGATCGGCTTCGGCGGCTTCGTGCGGGTGGTGAACGCGGTCGGCGGCGTGCGGATGTGCCTGAAGGCACCGCTGGACGACCCGGCCGCCGGCCTGCACCTGCACAAGGGCTGCCAGATTCTCAACGGCGCCGAGGCACTCGGCTTCGTCCGGTCCCGGCACACCTACGCCTCCCAGGACCTGCAGCGGATCCAGAACCAGCGGGTATTCCTGGCTGCCCTGCTGCGCAAGCTGACCAGCACCGGCGTCATCGCGAACCCGTTCCGGGCCCTGCCCGCGGCCTCCGGGCTGGCCGGGACGCTGACCGTGGACAAGGCCACGCACTTGCTGTCGCTGCTGAGCGTCGCGTTCGCGCTGCGGAACCCGATTACTACCACGGTTCCGATCGCCAACGCGGGCTACACGACGCCGACCGGCGAGAGCGCGGTGCTGTGGAACCGGTCGTCCGCGGTGACGCTGTTCCATGACCTGAACACCGGCCGGAAGATCCCCAAGACCCTGATCTCAGGCTCCACCGCGGCGGGCTGAGCGCGGGGAACCTTCGATGCTCCTCTGAGCAGGCCTTCAGCCAACGTTCAGCCAGATGACGGACAATGGCCTGATGAGCACTGCGGCGGGTGAGCGCCAGCGGCCCACGGCGAAGCTGCTGGTCGTCGAGGACGAGCCGAACATCCTCGAGCTGCTCGCCGCGAGCCTGCGCTACGCCGGTTTCGAGGTGGTGACGGCCGCGGCCGGGTCCGAGGCCGTCCAGGCGGCCCAGCGGCACCGGCCCGACCTCATCGTGCTCGACGTGATGCTGCCCGACATGGACGGCTTCGACGTGCTGCACCGGCTGCGCGGCGGCGGGACCAGGACGCCGGTGGTGTTCCTGACCGCGCGCGACTCCACCGAGGACAAGGTGCGCGGGCTGACGCTGGGCGGAGACGACTACGTCACCAAGCCGTTCAGCCTGGAGGAGGTCATCGCCAGGATCCAGGCCGTGCTCCGGCGGACCGGGGGCGGCGCCGCCGAGCCGTCGCCCCGGCTGGAATTCGCCGATCTCGAGCTGGATGAGGACAGCCACGAAGTATGGCGCAGCGGCACCCAGGTGCAGCTGTCGCCGACGGAATTCAAGCTGCTCCGCTATTTCATGCGCAATGCGGGCCGGGTCCTGTCCAAGATGCAGATCCTCGATCATGTCTGGGACTACGACTTCCGCGGCGACACCGGCATCGTCGAGTCGTATGTCTCGGTGTTGCGCCGCAAGATCGATGCCACCGAGCCGCACCTGCTGCACACCCTGCGCGGGGTCGGCTACGTCATGCGCCTCCCGTCGTCGTAGCTGCGGTTACGCCGATGGCTTCAGTAGCAGGCAGCGGAGGCGGTGTCCGGCAGGCGGTCAGGCACCGGCTGAACCGCACCCCGCTCCGGGTCAAGCTCACCACCGCGGTGCTGGTGCTCGTCGGCGTGGCGCTGGCGGTCATCAGCGTGGCCGGCATGCTCATCTTCGGTGGCTACCTCAGGGGCCGGGCCGATAGCCAGCTAACGAACCAGTACCACGAGTTCCTCCTCGCCATGCACCAGAACAGCTCGCCCTTCGGCGGTCCGCCTGGCGTGCAGTTCGGCCAGATCTACGTGCAAGGCCCCTACATCCAGACCGTGCGCCTGCAAGGCCACCAGCTCAGCCCGGACGAGATCAACCGGTACAGCCCCGGATACCGGATCGCGCTCCCCGATGTGACGCTCAGCCAGGGCTGGGTCAAGGAGCACGCGGGGCGGCTCGTGACCGTACCCGGGCTGAACAGCCCCGATAATTGGCGCGTCATCACCGCGCCGGTGCATTACTACCTCTACGGTCCGCGGGTCGGCACCTTGATCATCGCCTATGACCTGGGCGACATCTCTGCGTCCGTCGGCCGGCTGGCGATCATCGACGCGATCATCGGCGGCCTGGCGCTTGTCGGGCTCGCCGTGATCGGCGTGGCCGTCGTCCGGGCCAGCCTGCGCCCGCTCTCCGACATCGAGCGGACGGCCCAGCAGATCGCGGCGGGCGATCTCGGCCGCCGGGTACCCGAGACGGACCTGCGCACGGAGGTCGGCAGCCTCGGCCGGTCCCTGAACATGATGCTGGCTCAGATCGAGACGGCTTTCCAGGCGAGGACGGCGTCGGAAGAAGCGGCCAGGATGTCCGAGGAGGCGGCCACCCGGTCGGCGCTGGCGGCCAGCAGCTCCGAGGAGCGCATGCGGCGGTTCGTCGCCGATGCCAGCCACGAATTGCGTACTCCCCTGACCGCGATCCGTGGCTTCGCCGAGTACTACCGCCAGCGCGGCGGCGTGGCGGACGGGCCAGGTTCCGGCAACGGACAGCCCTCCGGCCGCGAGCATTCGGCCCGCGCTGACGGGAAGGGCCTCGAAGCCGCCGTCGGCGGTCGGCCCGACGGCCCGCTCACCAGCACCGATCTCGATCGCATCATCGAGCGGGTGGAGAGTGAGGCCGCCAGGATGGGCGTGCTGGTCGATGACCTGCTGCTGCTCGCCCGGCTGGACCAGCAACGGCCGCTGGACTTCCGTACGGTTGACCTGCTCGCCCTCGCGGCCGACGCGCTGCATGACGCACGCCTGATCGCACCGAACCGGACCATCAACCTGACCGTCGCGACCCCCGAGGCTCCGCTCGTCACCGGGGACGAAGCCGGCTTGCGCCAGGTGGTCGGCAACCTGATCGGCAACGCGCTGACCCACACGCCCGCCGCGACGCCGGTCGACATCACGATCAGGTCGGGCTCGCTGGGTGCCGGGCCGGGCCCCGGGCCGGCCGCGCCGCGGCCAGCCGGAGACGGTGAGCCGGCCATCATCCTGGAGGTCTCTGACCAGGGCGGCGGGCTCAGCGGGGAGCAGAAAGACCACGTCTTCGAGCGCTTCTACCGGGTCGACCGGGCCAGGAGCCGCGCCGCCGGCGGCACCGGGCTTGGCCTGGCGATCGTCGCCGCGATGGTGGGCGCTCACCACGGCCAGGTCTGGGTCGACTCGGCCCCCGGCCAGGGCGCCACCTTCGGCTTCGCCCTCCCCCTCGCCCCCGAAGCCCGCCCCGCCCCCGCATCCCCCGCATCCCCCGCCTGACCCGCGCCCGACCCCGCCTGCCCCCCAACACCCGCGCCCCCAGCAACGTGGCGACCCTGCTGCTCCTCTAGCAGCAGCAACTCCACCACGTTGTCGTGCGGGCAGCGCGTGCGGGAGGCGATGACCGGCGCGGGCGCGGGGCTAGGCGGAGAGGGCCGCGCGGGCGGCGGACAGGGCCGCCTCGCGGTAGCCGCCGCCGAACAGGCAGACGTGCACGAGCAGCGGGTGCAGCTGGTGCAGCGGGACCCGGGCCTGCCAGCCGGCGGCCAGCGGGGCCGTCTCGTCGTAGGCGGCCAGGACCCGGTCCAGGTGCGGCGCGCCGAACAGGGCCAGCATCGCCAGGTCGGATTCCCGGTGCCCGCCGTGGGCGGCCGGGTCGATCAGCCAGCCGCGGCCGCCCGACCACAGCACGTTGCCGGTCCAGCAGTCGCCGTGAATCCTGGCCGGCGGCTCGGCCGGGCCGGCCAGGCCGCCGATCTGGTCCGCCACCGACTCGATCAGCCGCACGTCGGCCGGGCTGAGCACGCCGGCGTCGGCGGCGATCTTGACGTACGGCAGCAGCCGGAACCGCGCGTACCAGCCGGGCCACGCGTCGGCCTCCTCGTTGGGCAGCGGCAGGCTGGCGATGTAGCCAGGCCACGGCGCACCGAACCGCGCAGGACCGGCCCCGTGCAGCCCGGCCCCGTGCGGACCAGCACCGCGCGGACCAGCACCGTGCGGCCCGGCCCCGTGCAGCCCGGCCAGCTCCCGGCCGAACCGTTCGGCCGCGGCCCGGTCCGAACGGCCGGGCGGCAGCCAGCCCAGCGCCAGCAGCCCTCCGGCGACGCAGACGATCTCCGCCACGGGCGCGTCACCGGCCTCCGCCAGCCACCGCAGCCCGCGGGCTTCGGCTTCTAGAGCCGGAACTCCAGGCCCTCCCGCCGCCGCCTTGACGAAGAGCTCGCGACCGTCGGCGAGGGCAGCCCGGTAGTGCCGCGCGCCGTGGTCACCCCCGGCCGGCTGCCAGGACGTCACCACGGAGCCGGCCGCCGCCGCCAGCCGGTCGCGCGGCTCAGTCACCCGGCCCCGTGGCCAGCTGAGCCATGGCCCGTCGAACTGGAGCCCGCCGAACCGGAGCCCGCTGAACCGGGGCCCGCCGAACCGTGGCCCGCCGAACCGGAGCCGGGCGGGCCATGGTCAGGCGGGCCGTCGTCCAGCGCGGTCGCGAGCTGGCCGACCAGCCCGCGGGCGGCGGCCAGGGTCAGGTCGAATACAGCGGCGAATTCACCGGGGCCGCCGTCATAGGGATCGGGCACCTCGGCCCCATCCGGAGCGTCCGGATCGAAGGACCGGAATAGCCGGATTCGCCGGACTGTGTCCGGGTGACCGGAGGCCATGCGTTCGAGGTTGCGCAGGTTGCTCGCGTCCATCGCGATCAGCAGGTCGAACCGGTCGAGCCAGTCGGGCCGGATCTGCCGGGCCCGGTGAGACGAGCCGTCATACCCGCGGCTGCGCAGTTCGGCCGCGGCGCGGCGGTCCATCGGGCCGCCCAGGTGCCAGTCCCCGGTACCCGCGCTCTCCACGCGGACCCGGCCGGCCAGTCCGGATGCCTCGATCTCGTCCCTGACCAGGGTTTCCGCCATCGGCGAGCGGCAGATGTTCCCCAGGCATACCAGGCAAAGGCTGTATATTCGGGCCGAGTTCCTCGGCGCTGGCAGCGGTGGCAGAACGCGGCGGTCAGCGGGCATACCGATAAGGATGGCCGGCTTGATCCCGGCCGGGATAAGCGGGACGGTGTAGCTATGACCGAAGCCGACGCCTACCGGCGGCTGTCGTTCTGGCACGCCACCGTACCTGGTTCGCTCGAACCTGGTCCTGCCCTGGATCAGGACACCGATGCCGATGTCGCGATCGTCGGCGCCGGCCTGACCGGCATGTGGACTGCCTACTATCTGACCAAGGCCGATCCCGGACTGACCATCGTGGTATGCGAGCGGGAGATCGCCGGGTTCGGGGCCTCGGGCCGCAACGGCGGGTGGTGCTCGGCGCTGTTCCCCGCCTCGCTGACCAAGCTCGAGCGGATGGCGGGCCGTGAGTCCGCGATCGCGATGTACCGGGCCATGCAGCAGACCGTCGACGAGGTCGGCAAGGCGGCCGCCGAGGAGGGCATCGACTGCCACTGGGCCAAGGGCGGCACCATCCAGTTCGCCAGGTCCCCGGCCCAGATGCAGCGGGCCAGGGAAGAGGTGCACGAGGCCAGGCTGTTCGGCTTCGACGACGACGACATGCGGTTGCTGTCGGCCTCCGAGGCCAGGGAGTACGGCCAGGCCACCGACCTGCTCGGCGGCGTGTTCACGCCGCACTGCGCGGCAATCCACCCGGCCAGGCTCGCCCGCGGGCTGGCCGGCGTCCTGCGGGTCAGGGGCGTCCGCATCTTCGACAAGACCCCGGTACAGCGGCTGGAGCCGGGCAAGCTGGTCACGCCGGGCGGCACGGTCACGGCCAGGCACGTGATCCGGGCCACCGAGGGCTACACACCCCAGCTGCCCGGCAGCGAGCGCGCCGTCGTGCCCGTGTACTCGCTGGTCGTGGCGACCGCGCCGCTCCCTGACGAGGTGATCGAGCGCGTCGGGCTGGCCTCCAGGCCGACCTTCAGCGACCTGCGGCACCTGATCATCTACGGGCAGCGGACCGCAGATAACCGGCTGGTCTTCGGCGGACGGGGAGCGCCTTATCACTTCGGCTCGTCCGTCGAACCGAGGTTTGACCGCGTGCCGGCCGTCTTCTCGGCCTTGCGCAGTACGCTGGGCGAGCTGTTCCGCAGCCTTGAAGATGTCACGATCACCCACACCTGGGGCGGCCCGATCGGCATCGCCCGCGATTGGTGCGCATCGGTCGGGCTCGACGCCGCGACCGGCGTCGGCTGGGCCGGCGGCTACGTGGGCGACGGCCTGTCCACCACCAACCTGGCCGGCCGGACGCTCGCCGACCTGATCACCGGCACCGACAGCGAACTGGTCCGCCTGCCCTGGGTCGGCCACCACTCGCCGGCGTGGGAGCCCGAGCCGCTGCGCTGGCTCGGCGTCAATGCCGGCCTGCGCGTGATGACCTGGGCCGACCAGGCCGAGACCAGGACCGGCCGCTCATCCCGCGCGGCCGGCGCCGTGAGCGACTTCCTGCGCTCGTGATGCTCGCCGCGCTGGATGGCGGACCGGGCCGATCGCCCGGTTGGCGCGCCGGCCGGCGGCCCTGGTAACATCGCTCAGGTTCCAGCGCCGCTAGCTCAATTGGCAGAGCAGCGGACTCTTAATCCGCGGGTTCGGGGTTCAAGTCCCTGGCGGCGCACCCCGTTGACTTGCGCGTTCTTCCTGCCGGGAGGGCGCGCAGAGTCGATTCCGGGCCGGCGTCTCACGTACGTGTCACGCGGCGGCGCAAACAACACGAAGCCCGCTGGCGATCCCGCACACGGCCGGACGGAACGGTCGAAGGCGCCCTGTGCGAGCGCCTCGTCGCCCAGCACGTCGGCGGCATCCTGCACGGCAGCCACGCACGAGAGCTAGCGCGACAGCCGCTTGGCGCTGACCACCAGCGGGACGTGACTGAAGGCCTGCGGGAAGT
>JBPCKO010000081.1:0-12971 GCA_051004215.1 Streptosporangiaceae bacterium
TTGGGCTTTTCTTTAGGGTTGCTGGGCCCGGGGGGCAAAGGGCGGGGGCAGTCGCCTTGTCCTGGCGTGGGGGGGGGGCCGGGGCGCCAGGTCCGCGGGCTACAGGTTCATCAGGGCGTTGCCGACCGGGAAGACGGCCCGGCCCTTGATTCCGTTCATTACCCCAGCGGCCGAGGTATACCAGGCGACCAGGGCCGTGATGATGCCGATATAGCCGCCGATCACGATCATCGAGGAACTGGTCGGGTCCGGCGGCAGCGCCGGGACCTTGGTCGTGAAGTTACCGATGACCAGGAACAGCTCGGTGAGCTCCAGGGTCGCGAAGACACCGAAGACCGCCATGTTGACCTGGGTGCTGATCAGCAGCATGTAGGTGTTGAACAGGAGGAACGCCAGCAGGATCCAGCCCAGGTCACGATTTAGCGCGACCGGGTCCTTGGCCGTGGGGGCAATGAAGTGCAGCCACAGCCCGATGCCGATCCAGAACCCGCCGTAGGTCGAGAACGCCGTCGCGCCGAAGACATTCCGGTTTCGGAATTCCCACATGCCCGCCAGCAGCTGGGCGAATCCGCCGTAGGCGATCGCGTAACCCCACCAGGCGAAGCCGGTGCTGCTCTTCGCCCAGCCGGCGTTGACCGCCGACAGCAGGAACGTCGTCAGCGCGAACGCGGCCAGGCCGAGCGGCGCCGGATCGGCGACTCCCGTGACGGCGGGGGTGACAGCGGTTTCTTCGGTTGTACTCACGTGCATCCTCCTCGGGGAGAGAGGTATCGCGCCAGACACCGGCTAGCGCGAACGGGAACCTACACGAAATGGATACCACCGGTCAATGGCGACGCTAGAGCCCTTGTACGGCGCACGCGATGATAGAGGGTGGCGCGGGCTTGAACTAGCCAGGTACGCATCTACCGGTCGTCCCTGCTTCCAGCCGGCCAGCACTAACGTGCTCACCAGACACATATGGAAGTTCTGCACTGAGCGTAACTCTGGTTCATCGATAAGGGGAGACCCGATTACCGGAAATGTGCGTTCTGCGCTATCGAGCGGCCGCCGCAACGGCCGGCCCGCCGATCAGGGCGAGGCGAGCCGGCTGAGCTGAACCGGGACCTCCGCGGCAGCCGCGCGGTCCAGCAGGAAGAGCGTCTGCACCGAGCCTCTGGCCCCGGCCGCCGGCACCTGCACCGGCCCGGCCCCGGACAGGGCGAGCCGGACCGCGCCGGCCTTCTCGCGGCCGGACGCGAGCACCCAGACATCGGTGGCCGCCCTGATGGCCGGCAAGGTCAGCGACAGCCGGGTCGGCGGCGGCTTGGGCGCGCCCCGGACCGCGACCACGGTCCGCTGTTCCTCATACAAGGCCGGCAGGCCGGCGAACAGCGACGCCACGTGAGCGTCAGGGCCGATCCCGAGCATCAGCACGTCGAACCTGGGCACCCCGGCCCGGTCCTGCGGCTCGGTCGCCGCGCGCAGCTCACGGGCGTAGCGCTCCGCGGCCGCCTCCGGGTTCGGCCCGTCCTCGCCGTCAGGCCCGGGCATCGGGTGCACGTGGCCGGGCAGCACGTCCACGTGGTCGAGCAGCGCGCTGCGGGCGCCGGTCTCGTTCCGCTCCGGGTGCCGGGCCGGGAGGAAGCGCTCGTCGCCCCACCAGACATCGACCCGGCGCCAGTCGACCGCGTCCCTGGCGGGCGCGGCCGCCAGCTCGGCCAGGACCTTGGTGCCGATCCCGCCGCCGGTGAGCACGACCGCCGCCGCGCCCTTGGCCGCCACGGCGTCGACCAGCCTGGTGACCAGCCGGGCCGCGATCGCCTTAGCCAGCAGCTCGCCGTCGTGGTGAATGAGGATCTGCGGAACGCTCATGGCGCTACCCCTCTCCGGCCAGCTCGGCCAGGGTCTCCCCGTACACCTCGTCGGGATCGAGCCTGCGCAGCTCCTCGGACAGCAACTCGGGCACATCGCGGCGGTGCAGCGCGACGAACCGGTCGGGCTCGCCCGGCCTGGCCAGAGTGGCGTTCCGGCCGTCGGCGCGGCTGATCACGATCTGACCGTCCGCAGTGGCGAAGCTGACCTCCGTGATCCCGGGGCCGGCCGAGTCCTCCCGCCTGACCGGCACGCTCAGCCGGGCGGCCAGCCAGGCCGCCATCAGGTCGGCACTCGGGTTGTCGGGCTCCGCCGCGACCGTCGCCTCGGTGATCGTTGCGTACGGCCGGTCCAGCGTCGCGGCCAGCAGCGACCGCCAGTTCGTGGTGCGCGCCCAGGCCAGGTCGGTGTCGCCCGGCCGGTAACCGGACGCCAGCTCGAGCAGCCGCTGCCGCGGGTCCTCGTCCGCGGCGACGTCGGTGATCCGGCGCTGCCCGAGCACGCCGAGCCGGTCGCTGGCCGGGGCCCGCGGGGGCTGGCCAGGCCACCAGATGACCACCGGCGTGTCCGGCACCAGCAGCGGCGTGACCACGGAATCCACATGATCGTTTAGCTCGCCCTGGATCCGCAGCAGCATCGTCTGCCCGGGCATGTTCTCGCCCACGGTGATCTCGGCGTCCAGCCGCCTGGGCCGCCGCCCGGCCCGGGCGATGATGCCGAGCAGCTGGCAGGGGTGCTCCCGGCCCGCCTGGGTCGCCGACCGCATGGCGTCATACTGGTCGGCTTCGTCGGTCATGATGACCAGGTTCAGCACCACGCCCGTGGTCAGGCCGCCCATCTGCTGGCACAGCCGGGTCAGCTCGTTGCGCACGGTGCTCGCGGTGGTGTCGATCAGCTCAACCTTCATCGTTCACCCGGCCCGCTACAGCCGCCGCCAGACCCGGCCGTCCCGCGCCATGATGGCGTCGGCGCAAGCCGGTCCGGCCGATCCCGCCAGGTAGTCCTCCGGGCGGCTGTCGGCGGCCCAGAACTCCTCCAGCGGGTCGAGTATCTTCCACGACAGCTCGACCTCCTCGTGCCCGGGGAACAGCGGCGGGTCGCCGACGAGCACGTCGAGCAGCAGCCGCTCGTACGCCTCGGGGCTGGACTCGGTGAAGGACTCGCCGTAGGCGAAGTCCATGTTGACGTCCCTGACCTCCATGGCCGACCCTGGCACCTTCGAGCCGAACCGCATCGTGATGCCCTCATCCGGCTGCACCCGGATCACCAGCGCGTTCTGGCCGAGTTCCTTGGTGTCGGTGGCGCTGAACGGCAGGTGCGGCGCGCGCTGGAAGATCACCGCGATCTCGGTCATCCTGGTCGCCAGCCGCTTGCCGGTGCGCAGGTAGAACGGCACCCCGGCCCATCGCCTGGTGTCCACGCCGAGCCGGATCGCCGCGTAGGTCTCGGTGACCGAGTCCGGCGCGATGCCTTCCTCGGCCACGAACCCGGGCACCGGGATGCCGCCTTGCCACCCGGCGGCGTACTGCCCGCGCGCCGTTCCGGTCCGCGGGTCGTCCGGTATCTGCACCGCCGACAGCGCCTTCTGCTTCTCAGCCCGCAGCGAATCGACCGCGAACGAGACCGGCTCCTCCATCGCGGTCAGCGCGAGCAGCTGTAGCAAGTGGTTCTGGATGACGTCCCTGGCCGCGCCGATGCCGTCGTAGTACCCGGCCCGCCCGCCGATGCCGATGTCCTCCGCCATCGTGATCTGGACATGATCGACGTACCGGCGGTTCCAGATCGGCTCGAACAGCGTGTTCGCGAACCGCAGCGCGAGCAGGTTCTGCACCGTCTCCTTGCCGAGGTAGTGATCGATGCGGAACACCGAGTGCGGCGGGAACACCGACGCCAGCAGGTCGTTCAGGTCCCGCGCGCTGGTCAGGTCGTGGCCGAACGGCTTCTCGATCACGACCCGCCGCCAGCCATGGGACTCCGGGCCGCCGGACAGGCCGGAGCGCTCGAGCTGGCCCACCACGACCGGGAACGAGCCGGGCGGGACGGACAGGTAGAACGCCCGGTTGCCGCCGGTACCGCGCTCGCCGTCCAGGCCGTCGACCACCGCGGCGAGCCGGTCGAACGCGGCATCGTCGGCGAACTCGCCACGCACGAACCGCACCCCGTCGCTGACCTGCTTCCAGACGCTGTCCCGGAACGTGGTCCTGGCGTACTGGCGGACTGCCTCGTAGGTCATCTTGGCGAAGTCCTGGTCGGTCCAGTCTCTCCTGGCGAATCCGACCAGCGAGAAGCCCGGCGGCAGCAGGCCCCGGTTGGCCAGGTCGTAGATCGCCGGGAGCAGTTTCTTGCCGGCCAGGTCGCCAGTGACGCCGAACATGACCAGCACGCTCGGCTCGGCGACCCGCGGTATCCGGCGATCGCGGGGATCGCGCAGCGGGTTGCTCATCAGCTCGCGGATTCCCTGGCGGCCTTCTTATCGCCGCGCAGCTGGGCGTCGATCGTGCCCAGCAGCTCGGCCCAGGAGTCGGCGAACTTGCGCACGCCCTCGTCCTCGAGCACCGCGACCACGTCGTCGTAGCCGATGCCGAGTTTCTCCAGGGCCGAGAACAGAGCCCTGGCCTCGTCGTAGGTGCCGTCGATGGTGTTCCCGTGCACCTGGCCGTGGTCGGCCATTGCATGCAGGGTCGCCTCCGGCATCGTGTTCACCGTGTGCGGCGCGACCAGGTCCTCGACGTACATGGTGTCCTTGTAGGACGGGTCCTTGGTGCTGGTCGAAGCCCACAGCGGGCGCTGCACCCGCGCGCCGAGATCGGCCAGCGCCTGCCAGCGCGGGCTGTCGAAGTGCTGCTCGAACAGCTCGTAGGCCAGCCGCGCGTTGGCGATCGCGGCCTTGCCGCGCAGCTCCTTGGCCTCGGGCGTGCCGAGCGCGTCCAGCCGCTTGTCCACCTCGGTGTCCACCCGGCTGACGAAGAACGAGGCCACCGAGGCGAGCCCGGCCAGGTCGACGTGCTCGCCGGCTGCCTCCAGGCCGGCCATGAACGCGTCGATCACCTGCTCGTACCGCGTCAGGGAGAAGATCAGCGTCACGTTGACGCTGATGCCCTCGGACAGGCAGGTCGTGATCGCGGGCAGTCCCTCGACCGTGGCCGGGATCTTGACGAACAGGTTCGGCCGGTCCACCAGCCACCACAGCGCGCGCGCCTCGGCGATGGTCCTGGCCGTGTCCTTGGCGATCCGCGGGTCGACCTCGATCGAAACCCGGCCGTCGACGCCGTCGGAGCCGTCGTAGACCGGCCGCAGGACGTCGCAGGCCCAGCGGATGTCATAGGTGGTGATCGCCCGGGATGCCTCCTCCACGTCGACCTTGCGCACGGCGAGATCGCCGCTCTGCTGGTCATAGGCGTTGCCGTGCGCCATCGCATGGGCGAAGATCGTCGGGTTCGAGGTCACGCCGCGAACATGGAAGTCCCTGGCCAGCTCGGCCAGGTTGCCGGTCCGCAACCGCTCCCGGCTGATGTCGTCGAGCCAGATCGCCACGTCCTCGGCCGTGAGCTGGGCAAGGACGTCGGTGTTGGTGGTCATCGCTGATCCTTCCTGGCCGGCCCGGCGGCGCGGCTGAGACTGAGCCGCGCGGCCTGGGCCACCCGCTCCGGGGTAATGCCGAATTCGGCGTAGAGCTTCTCGTAGGCGGCCGAGGCGCCGTAGTGCTCCAGGCTGACCGTCTCGCCCGCGTCCCCGACCAGGCCGCGCCAGCCGAGACCGATCCCGGCCTCAACGCTGACCCTGGCCCGCACGGACGGCGGGAGCACCTCATCCCGGTAGGCCTGGTCCTGGGCGCTGAACCACTCCACGCACGGCATCGACACCACCCTGGCCGCGATCTTGTCCTGCCAGAGCGCCTCGCGGGCGGCCAGCGCGATATGCACCTCGCTGCCGGTGCCGATGAGGATTACGTCGGGCTCGCCCTGCGGCGCCTCGGCGAGCACGTACCCGCCCTTCGCCGTTCCATCCGCGCTGGCCATCTCGGACCGGTCGATGACCGGCACCTTCTGCCTGGTCAGGCAGAAGCCGGCCGGCCGGTCGATGTGCTCGAGGACGGTCCGCCACGCGACCGACGTCTCGTTCGCGTCCGCGGGCCGCACGACGTCGAGACCGGGGATCGCGCGCAGCGCCCAGAGCTGCTCGACCGGCTGGTGCGTCGGCCCGTCCTCGCCGAGCCCGATCGAGTCATGCGTCCAGACGAACGTCACCGGGATCTCCATCAGCGCCGCCATCCGGACCGCGGGCCGCATGTAGTCGCTGAAGATCAGGAACGTGCCGCCGTAGGGCCTGGTCAGCCCGTGCAGGGTGATCCCGTTCAGGATCCCGCCCATGCCGAATTCGCGGATGCCGAAATGCAGCGTGCGGCCGAACGGGTTGCCGGGGAACATCTTGGTCTGGTGCTCGACCGGGATGAACGACGGCTCGCCCGGCATCGTGGTGTCGTTGCTGCCCGCCAGGTCGGCCGAGCCGCCCCAGAGCTCGGGCAGCACCGGCGCCAGCGCGCCCAGCACCTTGCCGGAGGCCGATCTGGTTGCGACCGGCCCGTCGCCGGGCGCGAACTCCGGCAGCGCGTCGGCCCAGCCGGCCGGCAGCGCGCGCTCGGCCAACCGGTCGAGCAGGACCCGGCGGGACGGGCTGGCCTCGGCCCAGCGGGCGAAGCTGCCCTCCCAGGTGTCCCTGGCCGCCTTGCCGCGGTCGGCTACCTCGCGGGCCCTGGCGACCACCTCGTCCTCGACCGGGAAGCTCACGTCGGGGTCGAAGCCGAGGATCTCCTTGGTCGCGGCGATCTCGTCCGCCCCGAGGGCCGAGCCGTGCGCCGACCCGGTGTTCTGCTTGGTGGGAGCGGGCCAGCCGATGATCGTGGACAGCGCGATGATCGACGGGGCCTGGGTGTGGTCCCGCGCCGTGACGAGCGCGCGGTGCAGCGCCTGGACGTCCTCGTGATACCCCTGCTGGGTGCGCCAGGTGACCCGCTGGGTGTGCCAGCCGTAGGCCGCGTACCTGGCCAGCACGTCCTCGGACTTGGCGATGTTGGTGTCGTCCTCGATCGAGATCGAGTTGTCGTCGTAGATCATGACCAGGTTGCCGAGCTGCTGGTGCGCGGCCAGCGAGGAAACCTCGTGGCTGATGCCTTCCTCGATGTCGCCGTCCGAGCAGATCACGTACACGTGATGGTCGAACGGGCTCGCGCCGGCGGCCGCGTCCGGGTCCAGCAGGCCGCGCTCGCGCCGGGCCGCCATCGCCATCCCGACCGCGTTGGCCAGGCCCTGGCCCAGCGGTCCGGTCGTGGTTTCCACCCCGGCCGTCAGCCCGTGCTCAGGATGACCCGGGGTGCGGCTGCCCCAGGTCCGCAGCGCCTTGATGTCGTCCAGGGTGAGCCCGTACCCGGACAGGTAGAGCTGGATGTACAAGGTGAGGCTGGAATGGCCGCACGACAGCACGAAACGGTCCCGGCCGAGCCAGCCAGGATCGGCCGGGTCGTGCCGCAGCACCCGCTGGAAGAGCAGGTACGCAGCCGGGGCCAGGCTCATCGCGGTGCCCGGATGCCCGGAACCTGCCTTTTCGACGGCATCCATGGCCAGCACGCGGATCAGGTCGACGGCGCGCTTGTCGGCCGCCGTCCACTCCAGCTCGTGGCTTGTCTGACTGCTCACGGCATGCCCCTCCTCAGCGCTGGCTCCTTCAGAATCGACCCTATCGCCCGCCCCGCCAATCCAATCGCGCAGGACAGACCGCACCTACCCCGATCCGGTCAACCTAAAAATAGGTATATTCCCCCCGAGCTGGCGGCTACGGCTGGGCCGGGGTCAGCGCCGGCTGGGCCGGCTCGGTCACGGTGACCAGCCCGCGGTCGCGGATCGCGAAGTTCAGCCGCAGGATGGCGATCCAGATCAGCGCCGTGTTGGTGACGTGCAGCCAGACCAGCCCGGCGGGCAGCCCGCTGAAGTACTGCGCATAGCCGATCGCGCCCTGCAGCCCGATCAGCCCGAGCACGATCCAGCCGAGCCTGACCGCGCGCGGCGGCGTCTCGCTCAGGTGCAGGACCAGCACCAGCATGACGGCCAGGGTGCCGAGCACCCACCCGATGTCGGCGTGCAGCTGGGTGACCTGGGTCAGCCCGAGGAAGTGGTAGCGGGGCACGTCCCCGGCCCCGGCCAGCGGCCCGGTCCCGGTGACCAGCGTGCCCGCGATCATCATCACCGAGGCGACCGCGACCAGGGCCCGGGCCACGAGCCGGACGACCGGCTGGGCCAGCGAGGTGGCCGGCCCGCGCCCCTCCGCGCACCTTACGTGCAAGGTGACCGCCGCCGCGATGACCGGCAGCGTGGCCAGGTAATGCAGCGACACCCAGAACGGGGACAGCTTGGTCAGCACGACGATGCCGCCGATGACGGCCTGGGCGATGATCCCGGCCGGCTGGACCGCGGCCAGCCAGGTCAGGTCCCGCCGCCGGCCGCCGGAGTCACGGAACCGCCACGCGGCCACGAAGACCGCGACCACGACCACGAAGATCACCACGGTCACC
The DNA here is from genome assembly GCA_051004215.1 of Streptosporangiaceae bacterium. Lineage (GTDB taxonomy): Bacteria > Actinomycetota > Actinomycetes > Streptosporangiales > Streptosporangiaceae > Chersky-822. The sequence goes on from JBPCKO010000081.1 coordinate 8,420, forward strand.
AGCCGGTTGCCGAACTCGACCCAGCGGTGGATCAGCGGATCGCCTGAGTCCCCGCCGGCGACCAGGCTCCCGGCCGTGCAGTTCGGCCAGTGCGTGCAGCCCAGCCCGGACTGGCTCAGCCGGACCGCGGCGCCGGTCGGGATGATCGCCGCCGCCGCGATCACCCCCGCGAGCGTGATCCGCCGCATGGCCAGCGGCGTCGGGCTCAGCAGGGGAGCGGCCAGCCTCCGGGCGAGCGCGGGCCGGGAGGCGGGAACGGGCTGGTCGGACACGTCCCCTATCGTAGGGCGATCGGCCAGGTTATGCCCGCTTCCCGGCCGGCCAGGGCCTGCTCGGCAAGGTGCGCGGCTAGGCCTGCGGCGCCGCGCTGCCCAGGCCCGCACCCAGCGCCGCTCCCGCGCTCGCGACGATCACGCAGCCGATCGCGATCCACTGCGGCACGGTCAGGGACTGGCTCAGCATGACCACGCCGACCAGGGCCGCGACCGCTGGCTCGAGGCTCATCCAGATTCCGAACACCCGCGGCGGCAGCCTGCGCAGGGTTTCCAGCTCGAACCGGTAGGGAATCACCGAGGACAGCAGCCCGATGGCCAGCCCGGCGCCGAGCACGGCCGGGCGGAGCAGGGTCCGGCCCGCGCTGATGACCGCGGACGGCACGACCACCAGCGAGCCGATCGTCATCGCGATCACCAGCCCGGACGAGCCCCCGAACCGCCGCCCGGTGGCCGCCGCCAGCATGATGTAGCACGCCCACGACGTCGCCGCGGCCAGCGAGAACAGCACCCCGGCGAGCACGGTGGCCGATCCGGGGGCGGCGGCCGCGCCGCCGACGTGCGCGACGCTGACCCCGGCGGTGCCGAGCAGGGTCACCCCGCTCGCCGCGAGCGCGACCCAGAGCAGGTCGATCGCCTTGCGCGAGGAGGCGATGGCGACCGCGAGCGGGCCGAGGAACTCGATCGTCACCGCGATGCCGAGCGGGATCCTGGCGAACGCCTGGTAGATCGAGAAGTTCATGACCCCGAGGATCACGCCGAACGCCAGCACCACCGCGCCGTCCCGCCAGGCCCGGTCGGCGATCAGGGCCCGGACCGCCCGGATCGCCGGCCTGGCCCCGAGCGCGATCAGCAGCACCGTCGCCCACCACAGCCGCAGCCCGGTCAGGCCGGCCGCGGGCACGGTGCCGAACATCCGCGCCGCCAGCCCCGCGCCGACCTGGACGCTGAGGATGCCGGTGCCGAGCAGCAGCGGCGGGGGGACCCGCCCGAGCAGGTCGCGCCCGGGCTGAACCGGGGGCGGCGCCGTCTCCGTCGCGTGCGTCACCGCTACTCCCAGCGGAAGAAGCGCGCCGCCAGCGCCAGCCCGGCGACCGCCCAGATCACCAGCACCAGCAGGTCCCGGGCCGGGAAGCCCGACCCGTACCGCAGCACCGAGCGCAGGCCGTCAGACATCGCGCCGGAGGGCAGCGCACGGAGCAGCGGACGCGCGGAGGCCGGAAATTTCGAGAGCGGGAACACCACTCCGCCGACCCCGAGCAGGACCAGGTAGACGAGATTCGCGGCGGCCAGCGTGGCCTCGGCCCGCAGGGTTCCGGCCATCAGCATGGCCAGCCCGCTGAACGCCGCGCTGCCCGCGATGATGAGCAGCAGCGCGGACAGCACGCTGACCGGGGTGACGACCGGCGCCCAGCCGAGCAGCGCGCTGACGACCGTGATCAGCACCACCTGGCCGGCCTCGACGACCAGCACGGTGGCCGCCTTGGCTGAGATCAGGCCGCCGCGGGACAGCGGAGTCGCGCCGAGCCGCTTCAGCACGCCGTACCGCCGCTCGAACGCGGTTCCGATGGCCAGGGACGTGAACGACGTCGACATGACCGCCAAGGCCAGGATGCCGGGCGCGATGAACCCGATCCGGGGGCCAGGCCCGACGCTGATCAGGGCCTCGGAACTGAACACGACGAGCAGCAGCACGGGGATGATCAGGGTCAGCAGCAACTGCTCGCCGTTCCGGGCCAGGGTGCGCAGTTCCAGGCCCGCCTGGGCTCCGATCATCCTGGGCATCGGCGCCGCGCCGGGCGCCGGCTCCGGCCAGGCGGTCTCGGTCATGATCGCAGCTCCCGCCCGGTGAGCTCGAGGAACACGTCCTCGAGGGTCCGGCTCTCGATCCGCAGGTTCTGGGTCAGCACGCCCTGCTCGGCGCACCAGGCCGTAACCGTGGCCACGACCTGCGGGTCGATACCGGTGCTCAGCTCGATCAGGTAGGCGCCGGCCGGGGACTCCTTGACCATGGCGCCGGCCGGCAGCGCGCCGGTCAGGCCGGCCGTGTCCAGGCCAGGCTCGGCCCTGAACCTGAGCTGGCCCTGGCTGCCGGTCAGCTCGGCCGGCGTGCCCTGGGTGACGACCGCGCCGTGGTCGACGATCACCACGTAGTCGGCCAGCCGCTCGGCCTCCTCCAGGTAGTGCGTGGTCAGGATGACCGTGGCCCCGGACTCCCGCAGCCCGGAAATCAGGTCCCAGGTCGCGTGCCTGGCCTGCGGGTCAAGGCCCGCGGTCGGCTCGTCAAGGAAGACCAGGTCGGGCCGGCCGATGATGGCCGCGGCCAGCGCCAGCCGCTGCTGCTGGCCGCCGGACAGGCGCCGGTACGGGGTCCGCGCCGACTCGGCCAGGCCGAGCCGGTCCAGCAGGGTCGCGGGCGCGATCGGCCGGGCATAGAACCTGGCCATCACGTTCAGGTAGTCGCCCGCCCGCGCGGTGGTCGGTATCCCGCCGGCCTGCAGCATGACCCCGATCCGCGGCCGCAGCCGCCTGGCGTCCCGTACCGGGTCAAGGCCGAGGACCCGGACCGTACCCCCGTCGGGCCGCCGGTAGCCCTCGCACACCTCGATCGTGGTGGTCTTGCCAGCCCCGTTCGGGCCGAGCACGGCGGTCACCTGTCCGCGCTCGGCCCGCATCGACAGCCCGGTCACCGCGGCGGTCCGCCCGTAGTTCTTGACCAGGCCGCTGATCTCGACGGCCGGAGCTTCGCTCACGCACGCGAGTCTAGGGGCGGCCAGGCAGGCCCCGGCCTCCGGTGTGGCCGCGGCCTAGCCCTGCTGGCAGTCCCCGAGCCGGATCACGGTGCGATGCGGCCGGCCGGGAACCTCGACCGTGGCACGCACGCACCGCTGACCGCGGACCAGGTACGCCCCCAGATAGTCGGTGTAGGGCGCGGGATATATCTCGTGGGCCGCTGTACACGACCCAAAGGTGACGCCCGCCTCGCCGCTGGCCATCGTGTACTGCAGCCCCGGGCTCAGCGAGTCGTGCTGGGAGTACAGGAACCGCAGCTCATGACGGTCGGCGGGAACGCTCCTGAGCACCGCGACCGACCCCGGCCGGAGCCCGTCGAGCACAACGATCGCGACATAGAGCCTGATTGCGTCCTTGCCCGGCCGTCCGCTGACCCGCGAGCCGCCGGGGATCGTTTCCGGCAGCACCCAGAGCGGACCCGCGTGGACGGCGTTCGCCGACTTCCAGTGCTGGCCGAGCTGGCCGATGTTGCTCTTCGCGCAGCCGGTCAGCACAGTCCCGGCCGCGGCGTGGGGCGGGCCCCCGTGCGACGGCGCCATCGTCCGGGTGCCGCTGGCCGCCGGTCCCGGTCCGTTCCCGCCGGTGCCCGGCCTCAGCGCGCCCGCCAGCTGGGGAACCGCGATCGCGGCCGCCGCCACGACGGCCACCATGCTGGCCCCGAGCCGCAGCTGATGCCGACGGTGCCGGCGCCGCACCGCGTCCACCAGCCCTGGCGGTGGCTGCTCGGCCGCGCCGTGCAGGGCATCGCGCAGCCTGCGCTCAAGATCGCTCATCGATCCGCATCCTCTCCTGTACCGGTCAGCCCGCGCAGCCGGGCCAGCGCCCGGGACGCCTGGCTCTTTACCGTTCCCTCCGAGCAGCCGAGCACGGCAGCCGTCTGGGCCTCGGAGAGGTCCTCCAGGTACCGCAGCACGATCACCGCGCGCTGCCTGGGCGGCAGCCGGGCCAGCGCCCTGAGCAGCTGATCGCGGTCGGCGAGGACCGCCGACTGATCGGGCACGGCGGACTGGGGGAGCGCGTCAGCGGACGGCCCGGCCAGCACTTCTGACCGTCGCCGCAGCCGCCGCCAGCGGTCGACCGAGGCGTTGACCAGCATCGCCCGCACGTACCGCTCCGGATCACCGCCACGGCAGATTCGCGGCCACCGCCGGTAGGCCCGTTCCAGCACGCCCTGCAGCAAGTCCTCGGCCTCGGCCCGGTGCCGTCCGCAGAGCAGCATGGCCAGCGTGAACAGCCGCGCGGACGAGGCCGACACGAACTCCTCGAACGACGGATCAGCCGGGGTGCTGATCGCGGGGCGGATGCCGATCGCGGCCTCCCGTGGGCTCGTCACACCTACATGCACGACCGGGGCGACCCTAAGTGATCGCGCCCGTAAGTTCGTCTGGGGTAGGGGTCATGCTGCGAGTTCCAGGGGTCGCTTTGCCTGGTGGGCGTCGATGCGGTCCAGCAGGGCGTCGAGGTCGCTGCGGGTGAATTTCCAGCTG
>JBPCKO010000082.1:0-3346 GCA_051004215.1 Streptosporangiaceae bacterium
CTCAGCCGGGTGCTGATCACCCGCGCGGGCGGCGTGCACGCCGGGCCGCTGGCCGAGTTCGCGGTCCTCGGCCTGCTGGCCTTCACCAAGGGCCTGCCCCGGCTGCTCGCCGACAAGACCGCGCGGCGCTGGGACCACTACCCGGTGGCCGAGCTGGCCGGCGCCACCCTGCTGGTGGTCGGGCTCGGCTCGGTCGGCACCGAGGTGGCCCGGCTGACCAAGGCGCTGGGCATGCGGGTCCTCGCCGTCAACCGCACCGGCCGCACCGGCTCGCCATATGTGGACGAGGCCCGCCCGCCGCGGTTCCTGGGCGACCTGCTGCCGGTGGCCCACGGCGTCGTCCTGACCCTGCCGCTGACCGGGGAAACCCGCGGGATGATCGACGCGGCGGCGATCATCCGGATGCGCACCGGCGCGGTCCTGGTCGATGTGGGCCGCGGCGGCGTTATCGACGAGCCCGCCTTGGTGGACGCCCTGACTCAGGGCCGCCTGGCCGGCGCCGCGCTCGACGTCTTCGCGGCCGAGCCCCTCGCCCCAGACAGTCCGCTGTGGGACCTGCCCAACGTGCTCATCAGCCCGCACACGGCAGGACTGTCAATTCATGAGAACGAGCGGATCGTGGAACTGTTCAGCGAGAACCTGCGGCACTACCTGGCCGGGAAGGACCTCCTGTGGCGGGTCAGCCCCGCCCTGCTCTACTGACCCGGCCGCCCCACGTAGACGCGATGAGAAATGCCATCGGCACCAGACCGGCGGCAGCACGAGAGAAGGCGGGCACATGGCGAGCAAGCATAAGGTCAAGGTCGGCCGGGCCTACGACGAGCCGGCCCGGGGAGATGGCGCCCGGGTACTGGTCGACCGCATCTGGCCCCGGGGGCTGAGCAAGGAGAAGGCCGGCTTCGACGAGTGGTGCAAGCAGGTCGCGCCGTCGACGGCGCTGCGCAAGTGGTACGGTCACGTTCCGGAGCGGTTCGAGGAATTCGGCCGCCGGTACCAGGCCGAGCTGGAAGAGCCCGAGCGCGCCGAGGCGCTGCAGCATCTGCGGGATCTGGCCGGGCGCCGCAACCTGACGCTACTAACTGCCACGAAGCAGGCCGACATCAGCGAGGCCGCGGTGCTGGCCGACATGCTCCGGCGCTGATCCGCCGTCATGATCTCGCACCCTGCCTTCAGCGTGGAGCCCTGGTGCCTGCGGGAGACCGAGCTGCACCTGGGCGTGCTAACCCAGACTGAGTCGGTGTTCGCGCTGTCCAACGGCCACATCGGCTGGCGGGCCTACCTCGACGAGGGAGCCCCGCATGTCCTGCCCGGATCGTATCGGAACGGTGTCCATGAGCTGCGGCCGCTGCCCTACGCCGAGGGCGGCTACGGGTATCCGGAGGCCGGCCAGATCGTGATCAACGTGACCAACGGCAAGCTGATCCGGCGTCCCGGCCGTGCTGGTAGAGCAGCCGCTCCCCCTCGGCGCCGTGGGCGGTGACGATACCCCGGGTCCCGGGGACTGGGCGGAGATGACCCGCAGCCCCGGAATGCTATCCAGCGTCCGGGACAGCGCTGCTGGTCGCCGCCCATCGCGCCGGCATTCAGCACGAGCATGCCAAGGAGCTCCGAGGATTCCGGCATCTGGTACGCGTACGCCAGGCGCGGCCGGGCTTCCCGCCGCTCCAGCGCCTGCAGGGCAGCCTCGAACTGAGCCCAGCCGTCCAGATGGGCGTAGACGGTAACCAGGGGCTAGCCCGGCTCCACGTAGACCATGGGGAGCGACATCGCGGTGGTGGTGCTTCCAGTTACGGTCGCCATTTCAGGGGCCTCCTTCCGGTCACCCGGTCCTCGGCCAGCTCCGGATGCGGCGCGGCCATCGCAGGTGCCGGGGCTGGCCTGGCGTCAGGTGCCGCTGGCGGTCAGCTGCTGGTGCCTGGCGGCGATGCTGGCCAGCAGGCTCTTCCACGACCGGTCGAAGGACTCCGCTCCTTCCCGCTGGAGCTGGCCGGCCAGGGCTTTGTGGTCGATCCCGGCTTCGGCGAAGGCGGCCAGGGTCTGCTCGGCGTCACCGCCGTCGGATGGCATCAGGGTCGGGGCCTGTCCGTGGTCGGCGTATGCGAGCAGGGTCGCCTCGGGCATGGTGTTGATGGTGAACGGGGCGGCCAGGGCGGCCACGTACAGCACGTCGGAGGCCTCGTGGTTCTTGGTCGAGGTGCTGGCCCACAGCAGCCGCTGCGGGCGGGCCCCCTCGTTCGCCAGGCGGCCCCAGCGAGCCGAGTCGAGCACCTTGCGGTAGGCCGCGTAGGCTCGGGACGCCGCGGCGATGCCCAGGCGGTCCCGAAGGGCGGCCGGGACCCGGCCGCCCGCGGCGGCGTCCCAGCGGCTCACGAAGACCGACGCCACCGAGGTCACGGCCGGGTCCAGGCCCGCAGCCACCCGCCGTTCGATGCCGCGCAGGTAGGCCTCGGCCGCGGCCAGGTACTGCTCGGCTGAGAACAGCAAGGTCACGTTGACGGGCACGCCGTCATAGGTGCATTCCTCGATGGCAGCCAGGCTCTCGGGGGTGCCGGGGATCTTGATGAACAGGTTGGGCCGTCCCGCCCTGGCGTGCAGCGCCTTGGCCTCGGCGATGGTGGCCTTGGCGTCGCGGGCCAGCAGCGGCGAGACCTCGAGCGAGACCCATCCGTCGACGCCGTCGCTGCGGGCGTGGGCCGGGGCGAACAGGTCAGCGGCCCGGCGCAGGTCGGCCAGGGCCAGCTCGAAGAACACCTCCTCATCCGACGCGCCGGCCGCCTTGCGGGCGGTGATGTCGGCGTCGTAGTCCGTGCCGCCCTCGATGGCCTTGTCGAAGATGGTGGGATTGGAAGTGAGCCCGGTCACCGAGTACCCGGCGATGTAGCCCTGCAGTGTCCCGGCGTCGAGCAGGCCCCGGGTGATGTTGTCCAGCCACAGGCTCTGGCCTGCCTCGTGCAGCTGCTGGGTCGGCTTCATCGCGCCTCCTTGGTTACGCTGCGTCATGATCCGGCGAGCCGGCGGGCGGCACCGGCGATGTGGCGGGAGGAGATGCCGGCCGCGTCGAGCAGCTCCGCTGGCGTCCCCGAGGTGGGCAGCCCCTGCACGGCCAGGTGCGCGACCCGCAGTGGTGGCACCGGGGCGTCGGCCAGGGCCTCCAGCACGGCGCTGCCGAGCCCGCCCTCGGGGTAGTGGTCCTCGGCCACGACCAGGCGGCTGCCGGTCACCCGGCATGAGTCCACGAGGGGGTCGCGGTCGAGGGGCTTGACCGAGTAGGTGTCGATGACCCGCACCGCGATGCCTGAGGCGGCGAGTGCGGCGGCGGCGGCCAAGCATTCGTGCAGCGTCACAC
>JBPCKO010000083.1:0-12398 GCA_051004215.1 Streptosporangiaceae bacterium
CGTGCCGGCGGCGCCCCCCCCGTCTTGTCCCCCCGCCGCTGTCGTTGTCAGGACCGCGTCATCAGGACCGCAGGGTCCCGGTTTAGCTCCTGATCCGGGCGCCCAGATCGAACGGCCGCGGGTAGCGCGACGGCTGGTACGCCGTGAACGCGGGCGCGGTCGGCACGAGGTTGCCGCCGCTCTCGAAGATGTTGTAGGACGGCCCGAGCGCGGTCGCGGCGGCATTCATGGCCCCTGGCGCGAGCGTCCTGGTGCGCCAGTGCCCGGACCGCATCCGGTGCAGCAGGATGCTCGCCGCGGTGATGGTCTCGGCCGGGGTGAACGCGCAGTGCCCGGCCCGGTGCACGAACACCTGCCTGAGCAGGAAGGACCGGCCGGCCCGGCGGACGACGCTGGCGTAGGCCTGCTCGTTCTGCGGGATGACCAGGCCGTCCCCGGTGGTGTGCATGCTCAGCACCGGGATCGTGATGCGGCCGGTGAAGCTGATGTTGCGGGCCAGGTAGCTCACCGCGGCCGGGTCGGCCGAGATCCGGCTGGCCCGGTTCAGCGTGCGCAGGTCGGCCCGCAGGCTGAGCCCGGCCTGGCGGTACAGCGCCCGGACCTCGGCCCGGTCGGCCGACTTGGCCAGCTGGCGGACGTAGTTGACGCCGGTGTTCCAGGACGGGTTGCCGCCGGCCCGGGCCTCGAGCTCGGCCCGGAACGCGAAGATGAACGGGAAGTCCACCTGCGAGAACCACTGGAACTGGTTGGCCTCCTGGGAGGCGTAGTCGGTGCGCGCGGGCTCGGGCGACAGCGGGGTGAACCAGCCCGGCGTGTCACCCAATGCGGCCGCCAGCGCGATCCGCGCCTTGCCCGCGGCGCTTGCCTGGGCCGTGGCCCCGGCCGACTCGGCGCCCTGCAGGTTGGCGGTCGGATTGGTGATGCCGGTGACCTGGACCGACGGGTCGAGCAGTTGCTGGAACGCGAACGCGCCGTCCAGGGCGGTGTTCCAGGTCGCGACCCCGCCGGCCAGCACCCCGCACATCGGCATCGCGGCGCTGAACTGGTTCGGGTACCGCTGGATCAGGCCGGCCGTGATGATCCCGCCGAGCGAGTGGCCCCAGGCGATCGTGTGCCGGGGCCGCCCCACCTGCGCGCGGAACAGCTTGAGCGTCGCGATCTGGTCGGGCAGCGCCTGCTGGATGGCCCAGCCGGTGGTCGAGTACGACGAGCCGGCCAGCGCGTAGCCGTGGCCGAGCAGCCAGCCGCCGGTGACGGGATCGCCGACATCCTGGGCCGGGTTGCTGCTGCCGGGCACGACATAGCCGTGGCTGTACAGGAACAGGTTGTGGTTCCAGTCCGCCGGAACCTCGATCAGGTAGGTCGCGCCATCGGCCAGCGATCCGCACAACACCGTGTCGCCGGCCACGATCGGGCTCGGGCAGGTGGCAGTCTTCTGGGCGGCGAGCGCAGGCGCCGCGCTCAAGCCGGCCAGCAGCAGCGCCGGGGCCAGCGCGGCCGTCAATCTTCGGGGAAGACCGAGCACGAGTAATCCTCCTAAGGCGGCATCCGCACCATTCGTGACTACTCCGCGAACTATAGACCGGCTGTCACGGCCCGGGAACGTCCCGCCCGCCACTTATCACTGGTTAGCGCCATGATCACAAGGCAATTTGCCCGATTCGACGGCTGAAAGGCGTGATAAGTGAAGATACGAGTGGCCGGGCGCGCCTAAAGGCGCTTGGCCTCGACGATCCGGCGGAGGAAACGGCGGGTCCGCTCGTCCTTCGGGTTCGTGAACAGCTCAGCCGGCGGGGCCTCCTCGATGATCCGGCCCTCCTCCAGGAAGCAGACCCGGTTCGCGGTCTCACGGGCGAAGCCCATCTCGTGGGTGGCGATCAGCATCGTCATGCCCGCGGCCGCCAGCTCGGCGATGACGGCGAGCACCTCGGCCACCAGCTCGGGATCGAGCGCGCTGGTCACCTCGTCGAGCAGCATGATCTGCGGCTGCATGGCCAGGGCCCGGACGATCGCGACCCGCTGCTGCTGCCCGCCCGAGAGCCGGTCCGGGTAGTCGTCGCACTTGTCAATCAGGCCGAACCGGTCAAGCAGCTGGCGGGCCTGCTGCTCGGCCTGGCGGGCCGGAGTCTTCAGCACCTTGACCGGCGCGAGCGTGACGTTCCGCAGCACGGTCATGTGCGGGAACAAGTTGAACGACTGGAACACGATGCCGATCTGACGGCGCACGAGGTTAGCGTCGGTGCCGGACTGGGTGATGTCATGCCCGAGCAGGCTGATCCGGCCGGACGCGATCGGCTCGAGCAGGTTGATGCAGCGCAGCAGCGTCGACTTGCCCGAGCCAGACGCGCCGATCAGGCAGATCACCTCGTGCGAAGCGACCCGCAGGTCGATGCCGCGCAGCACCTCGTTCGGCCCGAACGACTTGTGCAGGCCCTCGATCCTGATCGCCTCGCCGCCGGCCGGCCCGGCCGGCCCATCCGGCCCGGGCGACCCGGCCGGCCCATCCGGCCCGGGCGACCCGGCCGGCCCGGTCATCTGGTGCCCCCGGCGAGCCGGCGCCGGCGGTCACGTTCGATCAGGCGGTCAGTGAACCTGGCCAGCGGGATGGTCAGGATCAGGAACAAGATCGCGGCGACGGTGAAGCTGGAGAAGTTGAACACCGTCTCGCTGTAGATGTCGGCGGCCTTGTTGGCCTCGATCACCCCGAGCGTGCCGACCAGCGCCGTGTCCTTTTGCAGGCTGATGAAGTCGTTCAGCAGCGGCGGGATGATGTTGCGGACGGCCTGCGGCAGCACCACGTACCGCAGTGCGGTGCCCTGGGAGAGCCCGAGCGAGCGGGCGGCCGACACCTGGCTCTGGTGCACCGAGTTCAGCCCGGCCCGGTACACCTCGGACACGTAGGCCGAATAGGACAGCACCAGCGCCGCGACGCCGTACACCACGTCAGGCTGGGTGGAGATGAATGGCTTCAGGCCGAGCGCGGGGACGCCGAGCCCGAGCGCGAAGATGACCAGGATCAGCGGGACACCGCGGAAGAAGTCCACGTACACCGTGGCCAGCAGCCTGATCGGGAACAGGGCCGGATTGGCGGACTGCCTGATCAGCGCGATCAGCAGGGCAAAGGCGAGGATCAGCACCTCGGCGACCGCGAACATCCTGATGTTCAGCCAGATCGCGGCCCCGACCGAGTAGTAGCCCTGCTTCGGATTGCCGATAAAGGACTGCCACATGTCGGTCGGGTTGAAGAACGCGTGCTCGACCGCGCGGGCCCCCGGCGCGAGCAGGAAGATCGCGGCCAGGACGCCGAGCACCACGATCGTGCTGGCCGTGGAGATAACGCTCGCCCGGGTACCGCCGCCGGAGAACAGCTTCGGACCCCGGCCACCGCCGCCGAACCCGCCGGGCTGAACCGACAGGCCGCCCGCGGTGCGGGCCGGCAGCCCGGTCAGCGGATCGACCGGCTCATCCTGCTGCGTGTTGTCCATGCGCCGCTAGCCGACCCTGCCTGGCGGGCCTGGTCAGGGCTTGATGGTCGGGAAGTGGAGGTAGATGCCGAGGTACCTCTTCTGCAGCGAGCTCAGCGTGCCGTTGGAAGCCAGGCTGGCGAGGGCCTTGTTCACGCACGTCACCAGCGGATTTCCTTTCGCGAACACCAGGCCGTAGTGCTCGCCCGTGGTCGGGAACTGAGCAACCAGCACCGCGTGCTTGAGCTGTGCGGACGCCATGTACTGGGCCGTCGGGGTGTCCGTGACCAGCGCGTCGATCCGCCCGGCGGCGAGCGAGGCCAGGGCCTGGGCCAGCGTGTCGAAGACCTTGGGCTGCTTCGACGGCACGATGTGCCCGGTGATGAAGGTCAGCCCGGTCGTGCCGATCTGGTCGCCGTACTGGTAGGTCTTGAGCTGAGCCGGGGAGTGCCGGGCGACGATCGGCGTGCCCTTGAGCGCCACGATCGCCTGCTGCACCGGGTAGTAGCTGTTGGAGAACGTGACCGCCTGGGCCCGCTGCGGGGTTACCGAGACCTCGTTGATGTCGAAATCGAACGGCTTCGGTCCCGGCGCGTAGGAGCTGGTGAACGGCTCGTGCACCCAGGCGACGGCGGACTTGGCCAATCCGAGCTGGTGCGCGATCGCGTAGGCGACGGCGCTCTCGTAGCCCTTGCCGTTCTGCGGCGTGTTGCTGACGAACCACGGCGTGTAGACCGGGTTATCCGTCGCGACCGTCAGCTTGCCCGACGTGTGCAGCAGGTGCTGCAGGCCGGATTTCGTGCAGGCCGCCGCCGAGGCGGACGGGGTCGAACCTGACCCGCTGCCTGCGCTGCCGCACGCGGCCACGCCGCCGAGCACCACGGCGACACTTGCCGCCACCATGAACCGTCGCATCCCGCCCCACCTCATCGTCCCTGGCACCAGGGTCGTTTCGCTCGCTGCGGTGGACGATTCTAGCCGGGGCGGGCGGGCCGGGCCGGGCCGCCCCCGCCGCGCGCTAGCGGTTGTTGCCGAAGATGTAGATCGGGGTGCCCCTGGACTGGCTGACGTGGACCTTCGTGTGGAAGATCACCGACACGTCCATCGGCACCCGGACGCAGCCGTGCGACGCCGGATTCAGCGGGACGCCGTCGTAGCTGAACGTCGAGGTCGGGTTGGGCATGCCGTGGATCGCATAGCTGGTCCCGATGAAGAAGACCGGGTTGTACATGCAGCCGCCGTAGGTGGCATCGTGGACGCACCCCGGCAGGTACAGCTGGGCCCGGTACCGGCCGTCGGGGGTGACGAACCCGGTGCCGTCCGGGCGGCTCCAGGCGGCGGTCGAGACGTGGCTGATCAGCGTGATCTTGTGGTTCTTGTAGACGACCAGCACCTCGGTGTTCTTGTTCACCTCGACCCGCCAGGGCGCGCGGTGCGGGTACAGCACCTTCGGCCGCTTCGGGTGCCTGAGCTGGCGCAGCATGTTCGGGCCGACGATGTCGGGGTTCATCGGCGTACGCCGCCCGGACTGGACTTCCTTGAACGCCCAGACGGCCTCCATCGTGTTCCAGCCGAACTTCCCGTCGGACTTGCCGAGGTAGTAGTGCAGCGCGGTGAGGCGGCGTTGCAGGGCCAGGACCTTGGCACCGTGACTGCCCAGGCCCAGGTAGCCGGGCGGGATCGCCGCGGCCGCCGGCTGGCCGGCCGCCCGCGCGACCCGCCCGGTTGTTGCCGCCCCGGCCGCAGCCGCCTGGCCAAGGACCATTGCCCCCGCGGCGGCCGCCACCGCGAGGCTGGCCAGCCACCGTCGTCCTTCGTGCGCCATCGATCAAGCTCCTGTCCGGTGCGCGGGCGAATGAGCCGCTTAGGCGACTCTTCCAGCCTTCAGGACGCGTATCGCTGACCTGAGGTTGTCTTGTTACAGAATCGTCCGTTCGCCGTCATTTGACCGTGCTCAGCGGGCCCCCGCCGGCCGCCCCGGCGTCCCGCCTGCCCCATGTGTGCCAGCACGGCGCTTGGGTATCTATTCGGCCGTTGTTCAACTTCACGTTCCGCTTCGTTCTCCCGGGGCGCGGCCCGCCGGCCGCGAGGTGCCGGGGACGCCAGCGACGGGACCTCCCGGCTGGCATGACGTTGCCGGCCGGACAGCATCGCTTGACCGCGAACCGGGCATGCGCCGGAGGCGGAGGGACATCCCCGGGGAGGGCCGTGAGCGCGGTAGTCGCAGACCAGCTGCCTGATGACGACACCATCGGCGCCCTGTTCGGCCGGCTCGCCGCCGAGCTGGGGATGACGCTGCGGCCGCGCAAGAACGGCCGGACGGCGCTCGTGTGGCCCGACGGCGTGCGGGTCGACACGTGGCGCGACGGCTATCCGTACGCCAGGCGGCTGGCCAGGAAGGACTACGAGCCGGCCAAGCGCCTGCTGCAGATCGAGCTGCTCAAGCTGCAGCGCGAGATCAAGGCAACCGGCGGCCGCGTGCTGATCTTGTTCGAGGGCCGCGACGCGGCGGGCAAGGGCGGCACGATCCGGCGGTTCACCGAGAACCTGAACCCGCGCGGCGCGCGGGTAGTCGCGCTGGAGAAGCCGGCCGAGCACGAGCAGGGCGACAATTACCTGCGCCGGTACCTGCCGCACCTGCCAGGGGCGGGCGAGCTGGTGATGTTCGACCGGTCCTGGTACAACCGGGCCGGGGTGGAGCGGGTGATGGGGTTCTGCCCGGCCGACGAGTATTCGCGCTTTCTGGCCGACGCCCCCGAATTCGAGCGCCACCTGGCCGCCCAGGGGATCACGGTCGTGAAGCTCTGGTTCTCGATCACCAGGGCCGAGCAGCTCGCGCGCTTCGTCAGCCGGCACGACGACCCGGTCAAGCGCTGGAAGCTCAGCCCGATCGACCTCGCGTCGCTGGACAAGTGGCACGAGTACACCAGGGCCAAGGAGGCGATGTTCCGGCATACGGACGTGCCGGAGGCCCCGTGGACGATCATCAAGAGCAACGACAAGAAGCGGGCCCGGCTCGAGGCCATGCGCCAGGTCCTGTCGCTGCTGCCCTACCAGGGCAAGGACGAGCAGGTCGTCGGCACGATAGACCCGCTGATCGCCGGGCCGGCCGCCCTGATGCCCGATCTGACCGGCGGCCCGTTCGAGCCCGTGCTGACGCGCCTGCCTGACGGTCAGCTCGCCGGAACGGCGGCCGGGCTAGCCGTCCCCGGCGCTCCGCGACGGGCCAGGCGCCGCGCCGCCAGCCGCACGGATCCTGCTCACCTCGTACAGCGCGATGCCGGCGGCGACCCCGGCGTTGAGCGACTCGGCCCCGGAGATCGGAATCCGGACGAGCGTGTCGCACTGCTGCGCCACGAGCCTGGACAGTCCCTTGCCTTCTGAGCCGATCACCAGCACCAGCGGGCCGTCGGCGAGTTCGAGCCCGCCGATCTCGTCGTCGGCCCCGGCGGCCAGGCCGACGACGAACAGGCCAGCCTCGGCGTAGCCGGTGAGTGACCTGGACAGGTTCGGCGCCTGCGCGACCGGCACCCGGGCCAGCGCCCCGGCCGAGGCCTTCCAGGCGCCCGCGGTCACCCCGGCCGACCGGCGTACCGGGACCAGCACACCGCTGCCGCCGAACGCGGCGACCGACCGCGCCACGGCGCCGAGGTTACGCGGGTCGGTGATCCCGTCCAGCGCGACCACCAGCGGGTCCGCGCTTCCGGAGCCGGCGATCAGGTCGTCCGGATGCGCGTACGGGTAGGGCTTCATCCGCAGGGCCAGTCCCTGGTGGATCGCCCCGCCGGTGAGCCGGTCAAGCTCGGACCGCCCGGCCTCGACCACCGGGATGCCGTGGTCGGCGGCCAGCTTGACCGCCTCGCCGATCCGGTCGTCCGCGTCCAGCCGCGGGCCGACATGCAGCGCCAGCGCCGGAACCCGGGCCCGCAGCGACTCCAGCACCGCGTTACGCCCGGCCACCACCTCGGGCGCACTCCCGGCGCCCCTGGCGCTGGGACCGCCAGCACCGCCGGCGCCCCTGGCGCTGGGACCGCCAGCACCCCCGGCGCCCCTGGCACCGGACCCGCCAGCACCCCCGGCGCCCCGGCTCGGGCTCCCCGGCCCTCGAGCGGCGCCAGGCCCGCGGCCGCCGCGAGTCCCGCCGGCAGCAGTTCCGCCGGCTCGAGTTGCGCCAGCGCTGCCGCGGGTTCCGGCTGGACCGCCCTGGCTCACGCGAGTTCCGCGGCCGGCGCCCGGCCCGAAGTCGTCCTGCGCGCCGGCGCCCGCCGTACGGGCCTGCTTGGCCTTGGCGGCGGCCTTGGCCGCCGCCGTGGCCCGCCGCTGAGCCGGGTGACCGGTCCGTTCTTCGGCGGGCGGGGTCGGGCCCCGGCCTTCCAGCCGGCGCCGGCCGTAGCCCCCGGTGCCTGGCCGGGGCTTGCCCGTCTTGGACTTGCTGCCGGACCGCGACCCGCTACCGCGCTGGCCCTTGCTGCCGCCGCTCATGTCCTGGTCTCCGTTCGCGCCAGCTCCCAGCGCGGGCCGGCCGGGGTGTCCTCGACCACGATGCCCGCCGCGTGCAACTGGTCCCTGATCGCGTCCGCGCCCGCGTAGTCCTTGCGTGCCCTGGCCGCCTGGCGCTGCTCGAGCGCGACCGCGACCAGCGCGTCCACCACTTCGCGCGGGCCGGCCCGGCCGCCGTCGGCCCACGGCGGCGCGAACGGGTCCAGGCCGAGCACGGTCAGCATCGCCAGGACCGATTCGGCCTGCTTGGCCGCGCCCGCGCTGTCCCCGGCGGCGAGGGCGCTGTTCCCCTCGGTGACGGTCTCATGCACGACGGCGAGGGCCTGCGGAACCGCGAGATCGTCGTCAAGCGCGTCCGCGAACGCCCGCGGCAGGCTGCTCGCGAGCGGTAGGCCAGCCGACGCGCCAGGCAGCGGCACGGCGGTGAGCGGCACGGCGGTGAGCGGCCTGGCCGGCTCGGAGCCGCCCGGCCTGGAGTTCTCGCCCTGACTGGTGCTCGGCGTGTGGCCCGACTGAGTGGCCTCGAGCGCCCGCACGAGGAAACCCTCGATCCTGCGGTACGCGGCGGCCGCCTCGGCCAGCGCCTGCTCGGAGTACTCGATGTCGGAGCGGTAGTGAGCCTGGCCCAGGTAGTAGCGCAGTTCAGCCGGCCGCACCCTGGTCACCATCGCGTCGACCAGCAGCGAGTTGCCGAGCGACTTGCTCATCTTCTCGCCGCCCAGCCGCACCAGGCCGTTGTGCAGCCAGTACCTGGCGAAGCCGTCGCCGGCCGCGCGGGACTGGGCCAGCTCGTTCTCGTGGTGCGGGAAGACCAGGTCAAGGCCGCCGCCATGGATGTCGAAGGTGGCGCCGAGGTACTTGGTCGCCATCGCCGAGCACTCCAGGTGCCAGCCGGGCCGGCCGGCGCCCCAGGGCGTGAGCCAGGACGGCTCGCCTGGCTTGTGCCCTTTCCATAGCGCGAAGTCACGCTGGTCCCGCTTGCCGCCCGCGCCCACGGTGTCGTCGGCCGCGCGCATCTGGTCGGGTCGCTGCCCGGACAACGCGCCGTACTCGGGGTATGACGAGACGTCGAAGTAGACGTCCCCTTCGGCCGCGTAGGCGTGCCCGGTCCCGGTCAGCCGGCCCATCAGCTCGATCATCTCGGGCACGTGCCCGGTGGCCCGCGGCTCGACATCAGGCGGCAGGCAGCCGAGCACGTCATAGGCCCTGGTGAAGGCGCGCTGGTTGCGTTCGGCGACCGCCCACCAGGCGGTGCCGTCCTGCGCCGCGACCCGCAGGATCTTGTCGTCGATGTCGGTGACGTTGCGGCAGAACGTGACCTCGTAGCCGCTCACCTTGAGCCAGCGCACGCAGATGTCGAAGCTGACCCCGGAGCGGATGTGCCCGATGTGCGGCGGAGCCTGAACCGTTGCCCCGCACAGGTACAGGGTGGCCTTACCTGGCGTCACGGGGACGAACTCGCGCACCGCGCGGGTCGCGGTGTCGTGCAGCCGGAGCGTCATCGCTCAAGGCTATTGGATCGGCGCCGCCCGTTCGGCCGCGACCGGCGGCCGCTAGTCCAGGTAGAGGACGACCTTGTCCGGCCTGATCCTGACGATGACCCGCTCCTCCCCCGGCCGCTCGCCGAAGGGCTGGCCGGTGTATTTCAGCGCCAGCTCGCCGATCAGCTCGGCGGCCGGGTCATCGGTGATCGTCGCGGTGCCCCTGACCTCGGCGTAGGTGTACGGATCGGCCGGGTCATAGACCAGCGCCGACACCCGCGGGTCCCTGGTCAGGTTGGCATGCTTGCGGCGGCCCTTGATCGTGGAGAACAGCACGTCAGCGCCGTCGGTCTTGGCCCAGACCAGGCTGGCCTGGGGCCGGCCGCCGGGGTCGACGGTCGCGATCGTGACGTGGTTCGGCCCGTCGAACAGCTGCCGGGCCTTCGCCGGCAGTCCCTCGTCACCCATCCGATCTCCTCTTCGTCGGGCCGGGCTTCAGGACCGGGCGGCGCGGGCCCAGCTCCAGGGGTACTCGGAGTCCTCGGCGACGCCGGCCTGCTCGGCCAGGAGCAGCGGGCGGAAGGTGTCGATCATGACCGCCGTCTCGTCGGTCGTGGTGCGGCCGGCTTCCATGCCCTTGATCACCGCCTCCACCGCGCCCGGCGTCGGGCCGTGCGTGAACCCGGACGGGTGCAGGGTGATCGAGCCGATCCCGACGCCCGAGCCCTTCCGCGCGGAATAGTCGCCGGCCACGTAGAACATCATCTCGTCCGAGTCCACGTTGTGGTGATTGTAGGGAATCGGGATGGATTGCGGATCGAAGTCCAGCGGCCGCGGGCAGAACGAGCAGATCACGAAGTTCGGCCCATCGAACGTCTGGTGCACCGGCGGCGGCGCGTGGGTGCGCTTTACGATCGGCTCGAAATCGGCGATGTTGAAGGCATACGGATACAGGCACCCATCCCAGCCGACCACGTCGAACGGATGGTACGCATAGGTCAGCCTGGTCAGCCCGGCCCGGTTGCGCACGATCACGGGCACGTCCTCGCCCTCGGCCAGCAACGGGCCGGTCACGGCCCGCAGGTCGCGCTCGCAGTACGGCGCGTGCTCCAGGAACTGGCCGGTCGCGGACAGGTACCGCTTCGGCGCCCTGATGTGCCCGCGGGCCTCGATCACCAGCGCCGTGACCGGCCCGCGGCAGGCCGGAATCCAGCGGTGGATGGTTCCGCGCGGGACGATCACGTAGTCGCCCTCGGCGGCGTCGATCGTGCCGTACACAGACTCGAAGGTCGCCGCGCCGGCCTGCAGGTAGACGGCCTCGTCCCCGGTGGAGTTCCGGTACAGGCCGGAAGGCGCGTCCGCGGTCACGAACGAGATGCGGATGTCGTCGTTGCCCATCAGCAGCAGCCGGCCGAGAACGAGATCGCCGGTCGCGGTGAGGGCAGCGGTCCGGTAATGCCGCGGCAGCAGCGGCTGGTTCGGGGCCAGCGGCGCCTCGCCCGCGACGTCGGCGAGGCCCTCGCTCTTCACGATCGCCGTGGGCGGGTGAATGTGGTACAGCAGCGAGGAGTCGGACGAGAACCCTTCCTCGCCCATCAGTTCCTCGGCGTACAGGCCGCCGCCCGGCCGCTGGAAACGGGTATGCCGTTTTCGCGGAATCTCACCGCTCACCCGGTAGTGCGGCATTTCATCTCCCTTGACGCCATAGTCGCGGTCTCAAGTGCGAAACCCCGGATTCCTGGCCGCTCGCCCGTCGCGGGTTACGCTCCTTTGGCCAGGCATTCACGGGGCGCTCGGGCCGCCCCGCCGCGCGGATTAGCAGTGCGGCCAGTTCTCGTCTATCTTCCCCGACTATAGGCCCGTGGCAGTTTTGACCGGCCAGAGGCACTGAGCAGGAAGGAATGGCGTGGCGAGGGAGAGCAAGAACCGCGCGGGCGGCCAGGTCGCGCAGGACGACAGCGTGGTTAGCCGGCCCGGGCCAGCCGAATCCGGGCGGGTGCTGCGGGTCGCGGCCCTGGTCGCGGTGGCGGTGGGCCTCGCCGCGCTGACCGCCGGCGCGTGCGTGCTGTCCTACGAACCCATCCACCGGCTCGCCATCCAGTCGGGCGTCACGCCCCGGCTGGCCACCATCTACCCGCTAATCTTCGACGCCTTGCTGGTGCTGGCCGGGTGCTCGGTCCTGGCCCTGCGAGGGGCCGGCTGGATCAGCCGGATCTACGCCTGGCTGTGCCTGCTGGTCCTGCTGTCCGGCCTGGCCGGGGGCGGTGCCGTGCACGCCGACGGGGTGAGGTTCTCGCGCAAGCTGGGCGCCGTCCTGGCGGCGGTGATCCCGTGGGTCCTGGTTCTCATCGGCTTCGGGTTGCTGCTCGCGCTGCTGCGGTACGCGCGGCTGCGGCGCCAGGCCAGCCGTTCGTCTTATACCGAACAGCTCGCCGAGCCACTGTCGCCCGAGTCTCCTGATGCCGTCCTGACCACCGCCCCGGTGGTTCCCGCACCTCGCACGGTGCCGGCCGACGAGGCGCCGGTTCTGAACCCGGCCCTCGCCGCTCTGGCGGTCGCCCGCGCCCAGCCCGAGCCGGCCACCACCCCGCAGCCCGCCGTCGCCGCGGCCGGTCCGGGTCCGGCTCAGGCCGGAACCCCGGGCCGCGGAACTGCCGGAACCCCCGCTGCGGGAAATTCCGCCACCGAAATCCCTGTCACCGCCAGTACCGTCACCGCCAGCTCCGTCACCGGAAGCTCGGTCACCGGCAGGTCCGTTACCGGACGCTCGGTCACCGGCAACTCTGTCGCCGGCACTCCGAGCCCGGGCAGCGCGAGCCAGGGGACCACGAGCCCCGGAGCGCCGGCGGCCCAGCCAGCCGGCCCCGACCTGACCAAGTCCGGACCGCCCAGGGCGCCGGTCCGTCAGGCGGACCTGCAGTTGCGGGCCCGCATCCCGCGTCCCGCGCCGACC
>JBPCKO010000084.1:0-3227 GCA_051004215.1 Streptosporangiaceae bacterium
TGGCGACCAACACGCCGGGGGTGGTTGGCTTCCCGGGGGCCACCCCGGCCCAAACCCTAGGCGGGTGCCCCCCCCCCCCCCCCCCCCCGTTGACTCGGATGCTCGCATTCCCGCAGACGACAGCGCCGGCGTCACCCTACACAGCGATCGAATCGCACTTCCCAATCAGCGGCCGCGTCGTCTTCGGGGAACCGGGCGGCCAAACAAATTGAGCCACATGAACGGCAGCGCACTAACAGCCACACCCGGTTCCCCTGGGCTGACCGGACCCTACTCCTGAACGGCCCGACCGCCCTGGAAAGAACGTAGGGCGCACTAATCCGGGGTCGTAGAGTGGCCGGATGCCGTATGTGCGGACCGTCAGGACAGCGTCGGGTGCCACCGCGGTTCAGATCGTGTACTCCTCTCATCGCGGTTCGCGGGATGTCGAGCACATCGGCTCGGCTCACGATGAGGCGGAGCTGGAGCTGCTGAAGGCGGTCGCACGGCAGCGGCTGGCGGCCGGCCAGGGTGAGCTTGCCCTGGGGCTGGATACGGCCGCGGCGGGCGGCCCGCTGCCGATCACGGCTTCGCGGATGGGCTGCCTGGTGGATGCGCTGGAGCATGCGTACCGGGTGCTGGGGCTCGCCGATGCCGCGTGCGGGGATGAGGTGTTCGCCCGGCTGGTGCTGGCGCGGATCATCGAGCCGGTCAGCAAGCTGGACTCGCTGCGGGTGCTGGAGGAAGCCGGCGTCGGGGCGCCGTCGTATCCGACGCTGAAGCGGCGTCTGCCGGCCTATGCGAAGGAGCCGTTCCGGCAGCGGCTGTCCGCGGCCTGCGCGGCGCACGCCCGGCTGGGCCGGGCGTCCCTGCAGTAACTACACCTCCGCCGAGTTCGCCGGGGTCTTGGAAGGGCTGGGAATACGCCAGTCAGCGGGGCGGACGGGATCGGGTTTTGACAATGCCCTGGCGGAATCGTTCAATGCGGCGGTAAAAGTCGAGCGGGTCCACCGGACCGTGTACCCGAGGATAAGAAAAGCGCGGGAAAACATTGCGCGGTACATCGAGCTCCGGTACAATCGGACTCGTCTTCATTCGGCGCTCGGCTATCGGACTCCGCAAGAAGTCCACGACGAGTATCTGAGCCGGCAGCGTGCGGCATGAAATAGCTCCAATTCCGCTGTCCGGAAAGCTCGGGGCGGCCCACCGACAGAGTGCGCACCGACATCATCGACGGCTCCGGCGTCGTCACCCTCCGCCACGCCGGACGGCTCCACCACATCGGCATCGGCAGAACCCACGCCCGAACCCCCGTCCTGCTTCTGATCCAGGACCTCCGGATCCGCGTCATCCACGCCGTCACCGGCGAGCTGCTCCGCGAACTCGACCTCGACCCATCACGCGACTACCAGCCCACCGGCCGACCACCAGGCCCGCAACCGAAAACACCGCGACCCTAACGCAGGTTCGCGGTGTCCTCGATGTCTTGACAGATCACATTGGTAGCGGGGGCAGGATTTGAACCTGCGACCTCTGGGTTATGAGCCCAGCGAGCTACCGAGCTGCTCCACCCCGCGTCGGTAGGGACCTACTCTACGTCCCCCGCCAGGCCGAGGCAAATCCACCGCCAGCTGACGTGGCCGCCCTGAATGACTGGGTGGAATTGTTATCGCCGTAGCAAGGTAAGTCCACCCACACATTCAGACCAGCGGCGAGGCGGGCTCAGATGCCGGCGTTGCCGGGCTTGACCGCGGACAGCCAGATCCGGTACCTGGCCCGCCAGGGCGCTCCCGGGGGCTGGGTCAGCACGTGCGGGTACTGGGTCGTCGACAGGTTCAGCACCATCGTGGGGCTGCCGCCGAATCCGCCGACCTGAGCCGGACTCGAACCCAGCAGGACCGGATGCCGCCCGGCCCTGGCGATGCCGCTGACCACGGCGGCGACCTCCGACGAGCCGGCGCCGGGGGCCAGCCGGGCGACCGGGACGCCGCACATGCCCCTGATCACCTGGCTGAACATCGACGCGATCCGGGCGTCCAGGATCAGCACCGACGACGACCGGCCGATCGACGCGCACAGGCCGCGGACCGCGTCGGCCTCATGTGCGCCGACGCGGTGCTGAGCCAGGCCGCCAGCCGTAGGCCGCAGGCCGCCCCTGGTCCCGGTGTGGGTCAGCCCGAACCCGAACGCCGTGCTCACGCTGGGCAGCAGCATCGCCACCGCGCAGAACGCGCCGACCACGGCGACCGTGACCGGGCCTGCGCCGCGCTCCCTGGCCCGGCGGGTCAGCCACGCGGATGCCCAGATGGCCAGCAGGATCAGCCCCGGCAGGACCACGGGCACGAGCCGCCGGCTGGCCCACGGCTGGTCGGGCACGGTGAACGGCTGCCAGAGCACGGCGGCCGAGCCGCCGAGGATCACCGTGAGCGGCAGCGCCCAGTTCAGCGCCGGGCCGCCCGGGTCCTCCCACGTCAGCAGCGCCCGCAGGCAGCGGCGGCCCAGGATCGCGGCGCCGAACCCGCCGAGCAGCACCGTCGCCACGCCCGCGTACCAGATCACCCAGTACAGCGTGTCCTCGGAGTACAGCCGCCCCGGATCGACCCGCAGCCCGGCCAGCCGCTGCAGCATCCCGACATAACGCGCCGCCCCCGGGCTGACCGTGCCCCGTACGGTCTGCAGGTAGGGCCGGACCGCCAGCCAGCCGAGCGCGGCGACGACGGCGACGCTGGCCGCGGCGGGCAGCCACCGCAGCGGCGCCCGCCCGAAGGCGCTGAGCACCCGCCGCCGGATCCCTGGCGCGCGCAGCAGCGCCACGACCGCGATCGTGAGCAGCGTCAGCCCGGCCGCATCCAGGCCGAGCGCGCGGAGCGGAATCGCCTGCGGCCCGGCCGGCGGCTGGGCCAGGGCAAAGCCGGCTCCGGCACCATAGCCGGTGCTCACCACAATCCCGATGCAGAACGCCACGCCGACCGACCGCCGCGCGGCCAGCAGCACCGCCGCCGCGGCGATCACCGGGACCAGGTACACCAGGCTGGTCAGGCTGGCCAGGCTAGTCAGGCCGAGGCAGAGCCCGCCGAGCGCGGCCAACATCAGCTCCTGGGTCACGGCCCCGGCCAGCCGGGCCGGAACCTCCCGCCAGCGGAGCTGCCGGAGCGAGGCGGCGGCCCGCCGGGAACGCGCGTCGACTCCGGCCAGGAACCCCGGGGGCGGCCGGCCGATGACCGGCAGCGGCGTGGTCAGCGCGGACC
>JBPCKO010000085.1:0-5046 GCA_051004215.1 Streptosporangiaceae bacterium
CCGACGCAGTGGTCTGCGCCGCGCTGTTCGACGGCGCCCAGCCGCCGCTGTTCGACGCGGGCGCGTTCGCCGCGATGCGGCCGGGCGCGCTGTTCATCAACGTCGCCAGGGGCGGGCTGGTGGACGAGGCCGCGCTGCTGGCCGCGCTAGAGTCCGGTCAGCTGGGCGGGGCGGGGCTGGACGTGTACGCGGCCGAGCCGGCCGACCCGGACTGGCCGCTGCTGCGGCACCCGCGGGTGCTCGCCACCCCGCACGTCGGCGGGCTCACGCACGCGATGTTCCGCCAGACCGGCGAGGCGTTCGCGGCCAACCTGCGGCGCTGGGCCGGCGGCGAGCCGCCGTCGTGGGCCGCCAACGACCCCGATCCGGCCGCCCGCCGCCGGGCCGGCCGGGCCCGCTAGCCGCTGGCGCCCAGGAAGGCGCGCAGGCGGTCGAGCGGCCAGGTATTGATCACGTCGTCGGCGGTCAGCCAGCCGCGCTGGGCGGTGCCCACCCCGTAGGGCAGGAAGTCCAGGTGACCGACGGCGTGCGCGTCGGTGTCGATCGCGAAGACCACGCCCGCGTCCCTGGCCGCCTTGATGTAGTCGGACGATAGGTCGAGGCGGCCGGGGCTGGCATTGATCTCCAGCGCGGTGCCGGTCGCCGCGCAGGCGCGGAACAGCTCGCCGAAGTCGACGTCGACGGGCGGCCGCCGGCCGATCCGGCGGGCCGACGGGTGGCCGATCACGTGCACCCCCGGGTTCTCGCAGGCGCGCAGGAACCGCCTGGTCATCGCGGCCCGGGGCTGGTCGAAGTGCGAGTGCACCGAGGCCACGCACAGGTCGAACCCGGCCAGGATCTCCTGCGGCCAGTCCACCGACCCGTCCGGGCCGATGTTCAGCTCGGTGCCGTGCAGCAGCGCGATCGGCGGCCCGCCGTCCGCGGCCAGGCGCTGGGCCAGCCCGGCCAGCTCGTGCCGCTGGATCAGCATCTTGTCCAGGGTCATCCGCTGCATGAAAAGGTCGGGCGCGTGGTCGGTGATCGCCACGTACTCATAGCCGCGGGCCCGTGCGGCCAGCACCATGTCCTGCAGCGTGCCGACCCCGTCGGTCAGGTTCGTGTGCACGTGCAGGTCGCCCCGCACGTCGGCCGCCTGGATCAGGTCGGGCAGCTCGCCGCGGAGCGCGGCCCGGACCTCGCCGGTGTCCTCGCGCAGCGGCGGGGGCACCCAGGCCAGGCCGAGCTGGCGGTACACCTCCTCCTCGGTCTCGCTGGCGATCAGGTCACCGCTGGCCGCGTCGAACAGGCCGTACTCGGAGAGCTTGAGCTTCTTGCGGACCGCGATCTCCCGCACCGCGACATTGTGGGCCTGCGAGCCGGTGAAGTACTGCAGGGCCGCGCCCCAGCACTCGGGCGGCACCACCCGCAGGTCGACCTGGATGCTGCCGCGGCGCTGGCCCTGGGGAACGGCCCCCCGATGTCCCCCGGGCCGGGCCGGGGGCCCGGTGCTGATCAGGACCGAGGTCTTGGCCGGCCCCCGCACGATCACCTCGGTGACCTCAGGCAGGTCCGCGATCGCCTGCATGAGCGGCCCGGAGTCCCTGGCCGCCGCGAGCACGTCGATGTCGCCGATGGTCTCGCGGAAGCGGCGCAGCGACCCCGCGTGCTCGCAGCGCTCGCAGCCCGGCACCGCGCTGATCGCCGCGACTACGCGCCTGGCCACCGCCGACGCGACGTCCAGCGGCACCCGCTGGGACAGGCTGCGGGCCAGCTCGATGCTGTGCCGCAGCTTGTCCTCGCTCTTCGGCCCGAAGCCCCGCAAATCCGCCAGCCGGCCCTGGTCGATGGCCGCCGACAGCTCGGCGACCGAGCCGATGCCCAGCTCCCGGTACAGCTGAAGAGCGCGCCTGGGGCCAAGCGCCGGGATCTTAGTCAGCTCGCGGACGCCATCGGGGATGGTGGCGCGCAGATCCTCCAGTGCCGCGATGGTGCCGGTCCGCTGGTACTGGACGATCTTCGCCGCGATCGAGGCGCCGACGCCGGGGATCGCCCGAAGGCCGCCCTCGCCAAGCTGGCTGACGTCACCGCCGTAGCCCGCTACGGACTTGGCCGCCTTCTCGTAGTTCCTCGACCTGAACTGGTCTCCGCCGGCGATCGCCAGCAGCTCGGCGAACTCGCGCAACAGCGCCGCGACGGTCTCGTTGGCCGGCGGCATGCGGTCAGGCGGAGGCAGCCAGGCAGGCCTGCAGCTCGTCCCGGTGGCTGTCGGCGTGCCGGGCCGCGATGACGGCCAGGCGGCGTACCCGGCCGTCGTCGAGGTCGAGCTGGTCGGGCCGCAGGCCGGCCACCAGGGCGATCAGCGCGTCCCCGCTGGAGCGCAGGTGATCGGCGACGCGCGCGGGCGTGACCCCGGCGGCATCGGCGGCGTGCTCGCCGTTGATCGCGTCCACCATCTCGGGCGTGAAGTCGGCGTCCCGGCCAGCCGTCAGGTCGGCGATCCATCCGGCCAGGTACTCGTAGGCGTGCGCGACGTGATCGGCGATCACGCCGACCGGGCGCGGGTCGCCGTCGACCGGCGCCTCGTGCCAGTCGCCGTCGGTGCAGCCCCGGACGAACTCCGCGAAGCGCCGGCGGGCGTCGTCAATGTCCTGCGCGTGCGCGGCCGGGCTCAGCTCCTCTGTCATGGCTACGAGCGTAGCGGGCTAGGGTAACTGCGGAGGAGCGACCGCCGCCGCCGCGAGGAGACCGCGTTGAACCAGCCGCTCGAGTCGTACCAGGACGAGATCTACCTCAGCGGGCTCGGCGGGGCGACGCCCGTGCTGCCGGCCAGGCTGGCGGCCCTGGAGGAGCTGGCCAGGGACCAGATGGCGCCCGAGTCCTTCGACTACATCTGCGGCGGCGCCGGCACCGAGGACTCGGTGCGCGAGAACCTGGCCGCGTTCGGCCGGTGGCGGATCGTGCCGCGGATGCTCACCGACGTCAGCGCGCCGTCCTATGCCAGCACCGTGCTCGGCACCCGGCTGGACGCGCCGTTCCTGCTCGGCCCGGTCGGCGTGCTCCGGCTCGCCCACCCCGACGGCGAGGTCGCGGTGGCCAGGGCAGCCGCGGCCGCGGGGGTGCCGATGGTGCTGTCGACGGCCGCGTCGTACCCGATCGAGGAGGTCGCCGCCGCGAACGGGGACGGCCAGCGCTGGTTTCAGCTGTACTGGCCGAAGGACCGCGACCTGGCCGCCAGCTTCCTGGACCGGGCCGCCGCGGCCGGCTTCACCGTGCTCGTGCTCACGCTGGACACCAGGTTGCTCGGGTACCGGCCGCGGGACCTGGACCGGGCGTTCCTGCCGTTCCTGCGGGGGATCGGCAATCAGAACTACTTCACCGACCCGGTGTTCGCGGCCAGGCTGGGCGGGCCGCCGGAGGAGAACAAGGACGCGGCCATCCTGCAGTGGGTGGCGACCTTCGGCGACCCCTCGCTGACCTGGGATGACCTGCCGTTCCTGCAGGAGCACTGGGAAGGCCCGATCGTGCTCAAGGGCATTCAGTGCGTGCAGGACGCCAAGCGGGCGGCCGACGCCGGGATGGACGGCATCGTGGTGTCCAACCACGGCGGCCGCCAGGTTGACGGCGGCATCGCCGCCCTGGACGCGCTGCCGGCGATCGCGGCGGCGGTCGGCTCGCGGCTGACCGTGCTCTTCGACAGCGGCATCCGCGGCGGCGCCGACATGATCAAGGCGCTCGCGCTGGGCGCCCAGGCCGTGCTGATCGCCCGTCCCTACGCGTACGCGCTCGGGCTCGCCGGGCAGGACGGCGTGCAGCACGTGCTCCGGGCGCTGCGCAACGACTTCGAGCTGACCATGCGGCTGTCCGGCTTCGCCAGCCTGGCCGACCTGATCCCCGGCGCCGTGGTCCGCGCGGGCCAGCCGGTCTAGAGCCCTCCGACGTTAATGACGATCGCCTCCTGGGTAGACCGGGCGATCACGACCACCGCCTCGGTGCCGCCCGGGTTCTCCTCCCGGTGGCAGGCGTGCGGCGGCACCCAGACGTAGTCACCGGGCGCCGTCTCCAGCCGGACCAGCTCGCCGGAGGCCAGGTCGCGGAAGACGAACACCGGCGCGCCGGAGACCACGTAGATGCCGGTCTCCGACTCGCCATGGTGGTGATCGCCGGACGACACCCCGGCGGGCAGGACGGTGCGGCCCATCCACAGCGATCTCGCTCCGACCTGGTCGCCGGAGATCGCCGCCGCCCGCGCCATGCCCTCGGTCTGCGCGGTCGCCCCGGACAGCTCGCTGCCCCTGATCAGCCGCAGTCCCGCCGCGGCCGTCGCCGGTGCGGGCGGCTCAGCCATTCTCGGCGGGCTCGAGGCTCAGCGAGACCGAGTTGATGCACCAGCGCTGGTCGGTGGGGACGTCGTAGCCCTCGCCCTCGAACACGTGCCCCAGGTGCGAGTCGCAGTTCGCGCACCGGACCTCGGTCCTGGCCCGGCCGAACGACTTGTCCTTCAGCAGGACCACGGCGTCGCCCTCCTGGGGCTGATAGAAGCTCGGCCAGCCGCAGTGCGACTCGAACTTGGCATCCGAGCTGAACAGCTCGGCCCCGCAGGCCCGGCACCGGTACACGCCCCGGGTCTTGGTGTCGGTGTACTCGCCGGTGAACGGAGCCTCCGTGCCCGCCTCGCGCAGCACGCGGTACTCCTGCGGCGTCAGCCGCTCCCGCCATTCCGCCTCAGTCCGCTGCCCATCGCTCATAACCTCGAGCCTACCTAACCGGCCAGGACCCGCCCAGCCACGGTCCGGCCCGGCCGGTCTCACAGCTCCACCTCGAACCGCAGCTCCGGCCCCTCATCCGGCACCATGTCCACCTCGCCCACGTTCCCCGCCGCCACGACGTCAGAGAGCACTGTCTCCAGCACGGCCAGCCCGGAGACCGCCCCCCTCACCACGACCCGCGAGACCCCCGCCTTCTGCGCCAGCCGCGCTTCGGACTTGGCTTTCCGAATCGCCCGGATCGCCTCCGCCGCGCGCTCCCGGCCAGCTCCGGCGTCCCGTTGCGAAGCCAGGGCGGCGGAGC
>JBPCKO010000086.1:0-6293 GCA_051004215.1 Streptosporangiaceae bacterium
AAGGTCGGGGTGTTGATGAGCGTGCGGAGAGGGGGGGCCGTCCCGGGTGGGGGGTGGTTTGTGCTTCTGCTCTGGTCCCGGCCCCCCAGTGCCCCGCCGTAGACGGCGGCGAGAGCGAACGCGGCAAAGGTGCCGGTGAGCAGGCGTGCCAGCTGATCCAGGCAAGGGCGGCACCGACGCTGGCAGCAAGCTTGGCGTCACCCAGGCCCATGCCGCCCGGCCGGATCACCAACAGGGCAAGGTAGAAGCAGACTAGGGCCGAGGGTACCGCCACAGGCGGCGGCGGTGAGCGGGTCCGGCAGCCGGTGGACGGCCACGTCGATGAAGGCGAGGGGAACGGCGAGAAGGCCAGGCCAGGCCAGGGCCGCCAGTTCCCATGCAGAGGACGCGCGGGCGGCCATGACCGCCAGGGCGAGCCCGGCGGCAAGCTCGGCCAGCAGCGGATACGGGCCCGATCCTGATGCGGCAGGAGGGACAGCGCCCGGTGACGGGCAGCAACGAGCGCCGCCGCCAGCGGTCCGGCAGGATCTCATGGGCGCAGGCCGGGCAGGCGCCGCGGGGCGGCTGGCCGTGGTCGGTGCTGCGGGAGAACACGCTGGCGCGGATCCGGGGGCCGGCGATCAGGCCCGTGGCGGCTCCGGTGAGGATCCAGGGAAGAGTCACCATGCCTCCCCGCCTCGGCCTGGGTGCGCCCCTATGCGATGGCCGCAGCCTGGCCCCGCCGGTGGCTCAGCCAGCCTGATGCTCCTGAAGCTCGAAATCCGCACCCAATCGACTTTAAGCGCCTCGTCCACCATCTGCCGCGTCATCCTGTCCACGGCACTGACCCGCGCTCGCGCCATCGGGAGATGCGGCGAGATAGATCATGAACTGGCTCAGCCGCTGTGCGCCCGGGAGCGTGGCCAGGCCCGTGACGACCAGCTTGGTCATGTCGCGGGGGTCTTCCAGCGGGACCCCGGCCTGGGCAGGCGGCTCACCCGGAAGCGGCCAGCCCGAACTCGCCGTACGGCAGCGCCGCGAATGCGTCTCCGCCAGCTGCAACGCCCGCTCGAATCGCTGCCGCCACGACGACCGGCTCCCGGGCGGTGCAGGCTTTCCGTCTGCTGGTTGTCTCGTCCGCCTCGGGTCATTCCTCGGGCTTGGCGCTGGGCTTCCAGAGCCGACAGACCGGCACGATGTCCGCGTACGTCTCGCAGGAGCTCGCACCCATGACGATCTCTTCGGCCGGGCAACCGCCCAGACAGGCAGAGGCCTTGCAACCGCCGCAGCTAATTTAGTGCTCACGAGCGGCTTGCAGCCGACGAACGGCCCGCGCACCGGCCGTCGGGGGCGCCGGTCACTGCAGCAGCCCGGCGAGCACAGTGGCCTCACTGATATCAGCGGCCTTGCTGGCCGTGAGCAGCGTCAGCGTCCCGGTCCTCGCTAGCTTGCGCAGATGGGCGAGGGCCTCGGCCCGCTCCGGCTCGGTCAGTTCCTCACGGTAGCGGCGGGTGAACTCCCCGAACCGCTCCGGGTCGTGGCCGTACCACTTGCGCAGCACCGCGGACGGAGCGATCTGCTTGCACCACTCGTCCAGGCTGGCTTTCTCCTTGGTCATACCCCGCGGCCAGATCCGGTCCACCAGCACCCGGGTGCCGTCCCCCGGGGCGGGATCATCATAGACCCGGCGTACCTGAATCCGGTGCAGGTCACCCATTTCGTTCGTTGCCTCCTGCCGTCGCCCGCCTGGATCCGGCGCGGCCAGGTTCAGGCGCTTCGGCTTGGCCTCCGGCAGTCCTGGACGGTCCTGTCACGGCGTGCGGGCCTGCGGTCTAGATGGACTGCCGGTAGCCGAAGAACTCATGGTCTTCGTTGTAGCCGCCGTAGCCGCTTCCGAGCTCACTGTAGTGGGCGACGAACTCGATGCCCTTGGTCCACTTGACTTGCTTGAAGCCGAGCTCGTTTTCGTTGCGGAGCCGGAGCGGGGCGCCGTGGCCGAAGCTGAGGGGCTCACCGTTCATGTCGTAGACGAGCATCGTGAGATGGTGGCCCATGTGCTCGATCGGGTGGGCGTCGTAGTACACGCCTTTGTCGGCCGGCCAGGATCAACGGTGCCGGAACGGGTCGCCATGACCAGCTGTGGGTGCCGAAAACCTATGCCACCAGGCGATACTCGTGGATGACGCCGCCAGCGCGGTCTCGGCGACGGACCCGGAATTGATCCAAGTCGGTGACGCCGTCGGGCAGAGGACGGAGGGGCGCGGCCTGGTTGAGGGCGCGGTGCGGCCGGTGGGTGTTGTAGAAGTCCTCGTACTCGCGCAGGACGATCATCAGGTGCCGCTGGTTCCAGATCAAAGTCCGGTCCAGCAGCTCACGGCGGCAACTGCCGATCCACCGTTCCATGATCGAATTCATCCGCGGAGCCTGCACCGCCGAACGGACGATCCTGGCACCAGCGGCCTGGAAGACGGCGTCGACCGCGGCGGTGAGGGTGGCGTCCCGGTCATGCAGCACGAACTTCACCCCGCGTCCCTGCGTCTTCCAGGTCCATGAGCAAGTTCCGGGCCTGCTGAACGACCCAGGACTGGGCGGGGTGCGCCGCGGACCCGGATCCGGCGGGTGCCGTGCTCGATCACGGCGAGGACATACACCTTCGCGCCGTTGAGCAAGTCAGCGGTGAAGAAGTCCAGCGCCAGGATCCCCTGCGCCTGGGATTGCAGGAACTCCGCCCAGCCAGGGCCGTCCCGGCGCGGAGCCGGGCCGATCCAGGCGTCCTTGAGGATCTGCCACACCGTCGACGGCGCCACGGTGATGCCGAGCCCGGCGATCTCACCGTGGATCCGCCGGTATCCCCATGACTGGTTCTCCCGCGCCAGCCGGAGCACCACCGACCGCACAGCGCGGCGCACCGGCGGCCGGCCGGGACGTCCTCAGCGGGACAACCGCGCCCACCGGCGGCGGGCACTGTCGCGGTGCCAGCGCAAAATCGTGGCCGGGGTCACGATCAGCCGCAGCCCGGCCAGCCGCTCGACCGGCAGCGTCCCGGCGAGCAACGCCAGCCACGCCCGGTCCGGCCACGTTAACCGCGAATGAGCCTTCGGCCGCTCACGCAAGGCCACCGCGAGCTGATGGCGCAGCATCAGGATCTCGGCGTCCTTCCACACGCCTCCCGCCGCGACAGGCCCAGCACCGACACGCCCCGGGTCATGATGAGGAAGATCAGCTTCAAGCCCACAAGTCGAAGATCATCTCACGCTGGCCCGAACCAGGACCTGCCTGCCCGCTAGGCTAGCTAGGCGCCGTTCGCGGGACCGGGCCGACGGCTCCCCGCACAGCATCTGCCCAGGTGGCAGGGGATGCGCATGGCCCACGGCGCTACGCGCTGCGCCAACGCCCCGTCAGGTTCGGTAGACGTCGGCCCGGTGGTCGATGCGCACGACGTGAACGGCCCGCGCATCGTCATCGATGCGATAGATCACTCGGTATGCGCCCCGCCGAGCCGAGTGGTATCCAGCCAGCTCATTGGTCAGCGGCTTGCCCACCACATGGGGTTTATCCAGCAGCGGCCCGGTGATGAACTCCGCCACCGCCGTTGCCACCGCCAAGGGCAAACCTACAGGCGGACCCTCGGTGATCGGTCGGCGCGCTGCCGGTGCTAGCGACAGCCGAGACGAGCCGTCAGCCACGCCGCTCGCGCTCGGCCCGGGCCGTCAGCTGGCGGCTCAGCTCGTCGGCGCCGACCGCATGGCCGGCGGCAATGTCAGCCTCGGCCTGGCGGATCTCATCTACCGCTCCTGGCGTGGACAGCAGGTCCAGCGTGTCCTCCAGCGCCTCCAGATCCGACACGGCGATGATGACGGCCTCCGGGCGGCCGTTGCGGGTGATCACCACCCGTTCGTGGGTGTCGCGGACCTCATCGAGGACCGCCGAGAAGCGGGCCTTCGCATCCGCCATCGGGATCGTCGACATGACCAGAATTCTAGTCACAAGCTGGTGCCTACGCAACCGGCCACGCCAGGCTCGTCCATGACCGAGCCGCGCCAAGCTCGTGCAAGACCTCTGCATTCGCGCTCTGCGTCCGCCAGACAGCTCGCCCGACCGGGCGGTCAGAATCGGGTGCACAGCCGGGCCCATGACCGCCCTCGGATCTGAAGGTGCACACCCACGAACCGGAGCATCACCAGGGAATCTGCCCAGGTGGACCAGGTTTCCGGCACCCACAGGTCCGGGAACCTGCTTACAGCGACCGCCGGGGGCCCGGTGGCCCGCCGCGGAGCTGCAGGCGATGCTCGGCTACCTCCGGGCGGAGGTGCTGCGCCAGGCCGCGGACGAGGAATGGCTGCTGTTCCCCCGACCATGACGCGGACATCTTCGCGACGGCGCGCGCCGTTCCCGCGAGGTTCGGCTCGTCGTCCTGCATCCGGCCGGCGTCGAGGAGATTATGCGAGGTTGCGAGCAGCGCCTGGCCAGGGCCCGGAGGAACGCGCCCGTGTGGCCGATCTGCCCGGTTACCGCAGCCTGCGGCGGCTCCGTCACCTGGGGCACCGGGCCCGCCTGGGTCACCGGGCCCGCCTGGGCCGGCCCCTGACCAGCCGATCCCCCGACTTGCCCGGCCTGCCCGGCCCGCTCGGCCAGCGCTGAGCTCGCGCCGGGCAGCCGCCACGTCCGGCAGCCCGAGGTGCACGTCCATCTCCGCCAGCGCCCCCAGCACCTGCAGGTCGGTCCGCACGGCAGGCACCTGAAGGGCGGCGCCGAAGGACCCGGGCACCACCATGCCGTCCGTGCAGACGGTCGTGCAGGACGCGGGCGGCTTGGGCTGGCCCTCGATCTCCACCAGGCACTGCCGGCAGGCCCCAGCCGGGTCCAGCAGCGGATGGTCGCAGAACCGCGGGACCTCGATGCCGAGCAGCTCGGCGGCGCGGATCACCAGCGTGCCCTTGGGCGGGTGATCTCGAAGCCGTCGATGGTCACGGTGGCGCCGGGCTTGCCATGCCAGCGCCGCGCCCATGTTCTCGTTCGCCTGCACGGTTACCGGCCGGGCTCCGTGGCAAACAAGGCGGACGCCGCGGGGTCGAACGGGCAGCCGCAACTCTTCTGGTGCTCGAGGTATTCGTTCCTGGAGTACTGGATCGAGGAGGTGACCGGCCTGGTCGCGCCGTCGCCCAGCGCGCAGAACGCCCGGCCCAGGATGTTTTCGCAGATATCCAGCAGCTTCTCCAGGTCCGCGTCGCTTTCCCTCGCCCCGTTTCAGCCGGTCCAGCGTCCAAGCAGGTCATCGGCGGACACCTGGCCGGGGTCATCGCGTCCTTGCGGTGACACTGCGCACGCGGCGGCCACGGCCTTCCGAAGACGGCGCCCGTCGAGCCCTTCTGCCGCCCGGGACGCCACGTCCAGGGCGGGCGGGTTGAGGAGGCGCTGGGCCCCGGGAAGGCGCCGGCGGCCGCCGCGATGGTCCTGTCCAAGATCGCCCGGCGGGCATCGATGTCGGGCAGCGGCACCTCAGGTCCGTCTGGGTCCGGGTGCGCTCAGCGAGCCGTTCGGTCTCGGGACCTGAACCCTCGTCGCATGTCGTCTGCCGGCCGGTTTGATCAGGCGGAGGCTGAGTGATCCCGGTGCGCATGCCCTGTTGCGCTGCCCAGGGCCACCTGAGATCGGCGGGACCTGCCTGACAGGCGCCTCAGAAGTGAATCGCCAGCCCGTCCACCGCCATTGCGGCCTCGCCAACGATCTCGGCCAGGGAAGGATGAGCGTGCACGTTCATCCCGAGCTCCTCGGGGGTGCCCTCGACCAGCTTGGCGAAGCTGCCTTCGGCGATCAGCTCGGTGACGTGGGGGCCGATTGCGTGCATGCCGAGGATGAGGTTGGTGCCGGCATCGACGACGATCTTGAAGAAGCCGTCCGGGTCTCCCTCGATCAGCGCCTTGCCGATCAGCGCGACGCTCATTCCCAGCTGCCTCGCACGGATCGCCGGGATGTACCCAGCGTTTCCGCCGCCGATGATCACGAGATCGAACCTGTCCGCCACATCCGCTCCTTTGCCTGATTCCTAGACGGTCAGCAAGATTGGCCTCTCCAGCAGCCGCTTGACCTCCGCCAGGTAGAGCGCGTTCTCCGCGCCGTTTACGACGCGGCGGTCCGAGCCGATCGTCAGCTTCATCGTGTTCTGCGGGACGACGTTGTCCTCGGCGTCGAACCCTAGGCGCCGGATGAGGCTGCTCACCGTCACGATCGCCACCGACGGCGGGTTGACAATCGCCGTGAAGCTCTCCACGCCGTACATGCCCATGTTTGAAACGGTGAACGTGCCTCCTTGG
>JBPCKO010000087.1:0-3134 GCA_051004215.1 Streptosporangiaceae bacterium
TCATGTCGCTGCCGGCCGTCGCGCTGGTCATCGCCCTGCTCGGCGTCCCGGTCGGGCAGGCGGTGTACTACTCGATGACCCAGTGGAACGGCCTGACCGCCACCTGGATCGGGCCGGGCACCTATACCGCCCTGGTCAAGGACCCGATCTTCTGGCGGGTGCTGCAGAACAATGCCCTCCTGCTGCTCGCGGTCCCGGTGGCAATCGGCATCCCGCTCGCGATCGCCGCCCTGCTGCACGAGCATGTGCGCGGCTGGCGGTTCTTCCGTTCCGTCTACTTCCTGCCGACGGCGATCTCCTGGGTCGTGATCGGCATGTTCGCGCTGCGGTTCTTCTCGGCCGCCGGCGTGCTCAACCACCTGCTGGCCGGGGTCGGGTTCGGCCCGTCCGCGACCGACATGCTGGCCGGCGAGCACAGCGCGCTGGCCGCGCTCGCGATCACGTTCATCTGGTCGATGGTCGGCACCAACACGATCATCTTCCTCACCGGCATGGCCACGCTCGACCCGACGCTGACCGAGGCGGCCAGGGTGGACGGGCTTTCCAGGACCCAAATCTTTTTCCGGGTCACGTTGCCGCTGCTGACCAGGTTCATCCAGTTTTCCTTCGTGATCACGGTGATCAGCGCGTTCTCCGCGCTGTTCAGCCTGATTTTCGTGATGACCAGCGGCGGTCCGGGCTTCGGTACCACGACCCTGGAGTTCTTCATCTACCAGGCCGGCTTCCAGCAGGTGCAGCTCGGCACCGCGGCGCTCTACGGCGTCGTGCTGTTCGTGATCATGGCGATCGCCGGGCTGGTCCAGCTCCGGCTGATCAGGCCCGACGACGGCGGAGGCTGGTAGCGATGACCGTGCGCCCGGCCCGCCCGGCCCAGGTACTGGCGACCCGCCTGCGGCGCCGGGCGAACAACTGGGTCCTGTTCGCGGCGATGGTCATCGTCGCGGTCATCATGCTGTACCCGTTCTGGTACATCATCGACAACGCCTTCCGCAGCGCGGGCCAGTACGACCGGCAATCCGGGCACTCGCTCGGCGGCTGGCGGCAGCTGCTGGCCAACCTGCCGGTGGCCGGGCAGATGCTGAACTCCACGCTGGTGTGCGCGGCCGCCATCGCGATCATCCTGGTCGTCTCGACCACGGCCGGATTCGCGTTCGCGAAGCTGCGCTACCGCGGCAGCGGGCTGGCGTTCCTGCTCGTCGTCTCGGCGCTGCTCGTGCCGCTGCAGTCGATCCTGTTCCCCGAGTTCGTCAACCTGTCGAACGTCGGCCTGACCAGCTCCTACACGGGCGCCGTCCTGGTCTACGCGGCGCTCGGCACGCCGTTCGCGACGTTCTTGATGGCGACCTATTACCGCGGGATCTCCGACGAGCTGATCGAGGCCGCGGTGATCGACGGGCTCAGCTACGAGCGCACGTTCGTGCAGATCGCGATCCCGCTGTCGCTGCCCGCGATCGCGACCGTGACCGTGCTGCAGTTCATCCAGATCTGGGATGACCTGCTGGTCGGGCTGTTCTTCCTGCCGAACGGCCAGCGGACCATCACCGCCGGGCTGGCCACGCTGTCCACGGGCCGCACCACCAGCGTCCCGGCCCTGATGGCGGGCTCGCTGATCAGCGCGGTCCCGGCGATCGTGGTCTACCTGATCTTCCAGCGGCACCTGGTCAAGGGCCTGACCCTGGGCATGGGAAAGTAAGGAGCGGGGCGTGGCGCGGATCGAACTCGAAGCGGTCACCAAGCAGTTCCCCGACGGGACGACCGCGGTCAGTTCGCTCGACCTGGCCGTGGGCGACGGCGAGCTGCTCGTACTGGTCGGGCCGTCGGGGTGCGGCAAGACCACCGCGCTCCGGATGGTCGCCGGGCTCGAGGATGTCTCGGCCGGCACGATCAGCATCGACGGGCGGGCGGTCAATGACCTGGAGCCGCGGCACCGGGACATCGCGATGGTGTTCCAGAGCTACGCGCTGTACCCGCACCTGTCCGTCTACGACAACATGGCGTTCAGCCTGAAGTACCGCGGCGGGGCAGCCAAGCCCGAGATCAGGCGCCGGGTCGCCGAGGCGGCCAGGATCCTTGAACTCGAGCCGTACCTGCCGCGCAAGCCGCGGCAGCTGTCCGGCGGGCAGCGCCAGCGGGTGGCGATGGGCCGGGCGATCGTCCGCCAGCCGCGCGCGTTCCTGATGGACGAGCCGCTGTCCAACCTGGATGCCAAGCTGCGAGTGCAGATGCGGGCCGAAATCGCCCAGCTCCAGCGCTCGCTCGGCACCACGACGATCTACGTCACCCACGACCAGACCGAGGCGATGACGCTCGGCACCAGGGTCGCGGTGATCTGCGGCGGGGTGCTCCAGCAGATCGCCGCACCGCAGGAGCTGTACCGCAACCCGGCCAACCTGTTCGCGGCCGGCGTCATCGGCTCGCCGCCGATGAACCTGATCGACGCCACGCTCGAGCGCGGCGGCGCCGCGGGCGGGCCAGTCGTGACGTTCGGCGGCCACAAGCTCGTGGTGCCGCCGCCGGTGGTGGCCGCGCATCCGGGCCTGGACCGCTACCTGGACCGCCAGATCGTGCTGGGCATCAGGCCCGAGCACCTGCAGGACGCGGCGCTGACCGGGACGAACGGCACGAGCGCACTGCTCAGCCTGCCGATCAGGCTGCGCGAGGAACTGGGGTCCGAGGTTCACCTGCACAGCGCGATCGGTGCCGTCACGCACCCGGCCGGCGGCGACGCCGACGATGTCCGCTCGCTGGCCACGATCGTGGCCAGGACCGACCCGCGCACGGCGATCGCCGAGGGCCAGACCGCGTCGCTGGCCGTCGACGTCAGCCAGATTCAGTTCTTCGACCCCGCGACCGGGGCCGCGATCCGCGGCTAGCGAAGGCCGCCGGCCGAAGATAAGAACCGGTAAACCGCCCGGCGGCCAATTCGCGTTGGCATTACTATCGTGACCGCGCCCTGACGTGCACGCATTCCTCTTTCTGCGCGTTCGCCAGCGAATGTGCGAATCATGGCGCACTCGGCGCGGGCAATGCGCGCGAGTCCGGCGGATGGGGGCGTCCGATGCAACACGGGAAATTCGCACTGATCAGTGGTCCCGCCCGCGCGGCGGTGCTGGCGGCCGCGCTCGCGGCTGGTG
>JBPCKO010000088.1:0-6971 GCA_051004215.1 Streptosporangiaceae bacterium
GCTTTGCCGGGTTCTGGCCTCGGTTTCTCGGCCGCCCTGAGCAACCCGAACGCGGCCTGGACCGGGTCAGCGTCCCCGGCGGCCGGGACAAGGCCGAGGGCGCTGTCCCGCCCGGTCAGCAGCGCGTCGGCCAGCAGGACGTCGTGACACCGCGCGACCCGAACGCCGGCCTCCAGAAGCCGCGGGTACACACTGGCCGCGGACGCCCACACCCAGCGCGGGCCGGCCGGATCGGCCTCGCGAGCGGTGCCGTTCTCACGGGCCGCGATCGCGGCGGTCAGGTCGGGCACGGCCAGCGGCTCGCCGTCCGGTGAGCCGTCTTCGCGCAGCCCGCACAGCAGGCCCGACCGGCCGGGCCCGGGCACGACAGCGACCCGCACGCTCCGATTCTGCCGTGACCCACCGACAGCGCGCTGCGGGCGCCGGCCTTCGGAGCGAGCTGACGCCATGTCGACTGGTCCGCGGAGCGGGCCGGCCCGGGCCGCCCGGCCGGGCTCGCAATCACGGCTGAGATCATGAGGAGCCAAATCCGCGCTCCCGCCGAGCCAGAGAGCGACCGCATGCCGATCTCGCCCCACGGGCCGCCCGGCCCCGTCGGTCCCGGCGGCCCGGCCCGGCCGGACAGCCGGGACGACTCCGGCGGCCCGGCCCGGCCGGACAACTCCGGCGGCCCGAGCCTGCTGGCCGTGAGCGACCTGCACGTCGGCTTCGCCGAGAACCGGGAGCTGACCGACCGGCTGCGGCCTGCATCGCCGGAGGACTGGCTGATCGTGGCCGGCGATGTCGGCGAGTTCGCCGCCGACATCGAGTGGGCCCTCGGCACCTTGCGCGAGCGGTTCGCCCAGGTCATCTGGGTCCCCGGGAACCACGAGCTGTGGACGCACCGGCGCGAGCCGCTGCTGCTGCGCGGCGTCGAGCGGTACGAGCACCTGATCGCGATGTGCCGCCGGCTCGGCGTGCACACGCCAGAAGACCACTACCTGACCTGGGACCAGCCCGGCGCGGGCCCGGTCGTGATCGCGCCGCTGTTCCTGCTGTACGACTACACGTTCCTGCCCGACGGCGCGACCACGAAGGCGGAGGCTCTCGCGTGCGCCAGCGCGGCCGGCATCATCGCCAACGACGAGACGCTGCTGCACGCCGACCCGTATCCGGCCAAGGAGGACTGGTGCGCGGCCCGCCTGGCCCAGACCGAGGTCCGCCTGACCGCGCTGCCGCCGGGGACGCCGACGGTGCTGGTGAACCACTTCCCGCTCGTCCGCGAGCCGACCAGGGTGCTGCGGTATCCGGCCTTCGCCCAGTGGTGCGGGACCACGCGGACCGCCGACTGGCCGCGCAGGTTCGGCGCCGTCGCCGTGGTCTACGGGCACCTGCACATCCCGCGGACCATCTGGCACGACGGGATCAGGCACATCGAGGTCTCGCTCGGCTACCCGCGGGAGTGGCGCCGCCGCGAGCGCGCACCGGTGATCCCGCGCCGGATCCTTCCTGAGTGAGCCGGGTTCGGCCGCTAGACCGGGCGAGCCGACCAGGCGGCGAGCAACTCGGCCTCGCGGTCGGCGCCGATCCCGGTTCCGGCCGGGACCGGAGTCGGCGCGGCCTGCTCGGCCGCGTGAATCTCGGCGACGGTCTGCCGGATCGGCCGCGGCGCGAGCCCGGCCGCGTAGGCGGCGGACGGGTCGGCGGTGTTGATGTCGCTCTCCGGGTCACCGCCCGGCCACAGCGGCAGCGACTCGGCGTCCTCGCCCCGCTCAAGCAGGAACTCCGGGCTGACCCAGGTCAGCGTCGTTCCCGGCGGCGCGACCTCGGCCGCGATCGCCTCGAGCAGGTCGCCGAACCCGTACGGTGGCGCCGGGCTGACCGCGTGATAGACCTCGGGTCCGGCCCGGCCATCCTGTTCCCGGCCATCCTGCTGCTCCCGGCCATCCGGCCCACGGCCATCCGGCCCCCGGCTCTGGGCCGGCCGCCCGGCCAGCGCGACGATCCAGCGGCCCATGTCCCGGGCGTCGATGACCTGGATCGGGCCGTCCGGCGCTCCCGGGGCGAGTACCTCGCCGCCCCGCGCGATCCGCTCGATCCACCAGGTGAACCGGTAGGAGCGGTCGTACGGCCCGACGACATAGGTCGGCCGGACGATCGTCACCCGGTCCGGCCCGTGCAGTTCGGCGGCCAGCCGCTCGCAGGCAACCTTGAGCCCTCCGTAGGTCTCTTCGGTGATCTCTTCGGTCAGCGGATCGGCGAGTTCGGCGAGCGAGGCGTTCTCGCTGAAAGACTGTGAGGCGGCGGGCGTTGAGTACGCCGACGTCGAGGAGATGTAGACATAGCGCCCGCCGCGCCCGCCCAGTGCCTGAGCCAGCGTGCGGACCTGGCGCGGGAAGTAGGCGCATACATCGATGGTCGCGTCCCAGCTGCTGCCCGCGAGCGCGCCGAGGCCGGCCGCCGCCGACACGTCGCCGTCGCGGTCCCCGGTCAGGTGCGTGGCCTGCGGAAACAGCTGCGCCCCGCTGCGGCCGCGGTGGAACAGCGTGACCTCGTGCCCGGCGTCGAGGGCGGCCTGGGTGATGTGCCGGCCGACGAACCTGGTTCCGCCTGCTATCAGGATGCGCATTCCAGGCATGATGCCAGCCGCGAGATGATGATGCCGGACCAGGGGGAAGGATGAGGCCGTGAGCAACCAGGCGGCATCTGGCGA
Organism: Streptosporangiaceae bacterium; assembly: GCA_051004215.1. GTDB lineage: Bacteria > Actinomycetota > Actinomycetes > Streptosporangiales > Streptosporangiaceae > Chersky-822. Next base: position 2,693 of record JBPCKO010000088.1, read on the forward strand.
TTACGGCGGCTACGGCGGTTACGGCGCGCTGACCAGGGACCAGACCCGCACGTTGTTCAGCCAGACGATGGGGTACGTGGCGCTGACCTCGGCCCTGTTCGCCGCCGGCGCCTTCCTGGGCCGCAACCTGTCCTACGGCCTCGGCTGGGTCTGGTTCATCGGCGCGTTCGGCTGCCTGATCGCCATGAACTTCACGGTGCGCAAGTCCCGGCAGCTGACGGTCGCGCTGCTGTGCGCGTTCGGCCTGCTCATCGGGCTCGCGATGGCCCCCGTGCTGGCGTACTACGCGGGCACGGACCCGCACGCGCTGTGGACCGCGGGCGGCGCGACGGCCCTGTTCATCGCCGGCTTCGGGGCCGCGGGCTACGCGACCAGGCGCGACCTGTCCGCGCTGGCCAGGATCTGCTTCTTCGCCCTGATCGGCTGATCATCTTCGGCATCGTGATGATCTTCGTCCGGATCCCGAACGGCGACCTCATCTACTCGGTCATCGGCCTGGTGATCTTCGCGGGCTTCACGATGTTCGACTTCCAGCGGTTGCGGACGTCCAAGGATGTCAGGTCCGCGCCGCTCCTCGCCGCGTCGATCTTCCTCGACATCTTGAACGTGTTCCTGTTCTTCCTGCGGATTTTCGCGCGCAACACCTAGCGGTAGTGCTGCCGGCTGGCGTCGCGACTGCTGGGCCGGGAGGCGGCTTGCTCCCGGCGGGAAAGTCGCCCCGCCGGGAGCCGGGGTGGCTGCCATCACCAGGCGACAGCCACCGAGGTGAGCGGGGCGGCACCGGGCATGGCGGTGAACCGGCCGCGGTCCAGCCGGCCGAATCGGCCGCAGCTCACGAGCAGGTGCTGGCCGGTCCCGTCGATGGACGGCAGTGCGCAGTCGGTGATGAACCAGCCCGCGTCGCGGGAACGAGCAGCCCGCTCGGCGAGCAGCGTCTTCAGCGGGCGACCGGTCCGCGCGGACACGGCCACGATGCCGCCGACGACCGATCCCCGGTGGACGAGCCCGGTCCCGTCGTAGGTCACCGAGGCAATGATGGTGTGCGCATCCGGGCTGATAAGCGCCGACTGGACAGTGTCGGGACCTACGACCTGGGGCAGCACGCGCCGGGCCGAGAACAGTTCGGTGCCTGGCGCGCGGGTATCCAGCAGCCATAGGCCGCCCGTCGCCCGGTCGCCGTCCCAGAAGAATCCCAGACGCCGCCCTTCCGCGTCCCAGGACAGGTTCTGTGGCGTCCCGCCGCGAGTAGTTCCCCAGGTCCTGACGGCGCCGGTCGCGATCGTGATCACCTCGATCGTCCCTTGGCCGCCGGCGACCTGGGTGGCCACGGCTAGCCGGGTGCCGTCGGCGGTCAGCGCGATGGCGTCGGCGGACTCCCCGGCCTGCCAGGCCGGAACGGGCAGCGGCGTCAGTGCGGCCTGATGGCCGCCTGGGGTGATCCGGAGCCGGTAGAGCCGCGTACCGCGGGGAAGCGCAACGGCCAGGATGAACGTGCGGTCATTAGCTGCCGCGGTGACCAGCGTCTGTTTCGGGTCGGTCCCGGCCGGGAGCCGGACTGTGCCGGCCGGCCGCCCGGTCGCTGAGTCCCGGATGACCGCGACCGGCCGGTCGTGGTTGGCCACGAGGTAGAACGGCGGCATCCCGTGCGCCGCCGCCACGCCGGCCGGGGCAAGCATGACCGCAGCCGCGAGCAGGCGCCCGGTGAACGGAGCGGCTGGTGCTGGCTGGATGGGTCGGCTAAGAGTCGTTGCCAGCGTGGCCGCGGCCACGGCCGTGGCTGATGCCACGATCAGGGCGGCGACCCGCGCGCTAGCCCGGCGGTGCCTTAGCCGCACGGCTTGCCGGAACAGCGGTGCTGCGTCGATCATGCCTGCTTCGGCCAAGGTCGTAGTGACCGGATCGGCCCGGTCGTGGAAGGCGGCGGCGAGCTCCTTCCGCAAGTCCTCATCGGTCAGCATGCTGATTCCTTCCTCGTAGTGTGCTAACGCCCGGCGTCGTGTCAGTCAGCGTCGTGTCAGTCAGCGTCGTGTCAGTCAGCGTCGGGCCAGTCAGGGTCGTGTCAGCCGGGTCAGTCAGGACGACGCGCAGCTGGGCCAGGGCGCGGTGGGTCTGGGATTTGACCGTTCCTGGAGTGCACGCGAGGACCGCCGCGGTCTCCTCAACGGAGCGGTCCTCCCAGAACCGCAAGACGAGCACGGCCCGCTGGTGGAGCGGCAACAGCCGGCAGGCATTCAGGAGCACCTGTCGGTCGATGACACCCGCGGCGGCATCGGCCGTTTCCGGCAGCTCCGTCAAGTCCGCCGACAGCCACTCCTGATGCTGGCGTTGCCTGGCTCGCCATCGGTCCCGCACCAGGTTGATAAGGACGGTGCGGCTGTACGCGGCCGGAGACTGTCTCGCTGCCGCCCAGCGGGTGGCAGTTCGCAGCAGGGCTTGCTGGACCAGGTCCTCGGCGTCGTGCCGGTTGCCGGTCAATAGGAAGGCGAACCCGGTGAGCCGGCCCGCATCGCGGGCCGCGAAGGCGGCGAACTCGGCTTCGTGGGCGGCCGCCATTGTCAGGGTGTTCCTTCGTCGGTTCACACTGCATGCAACGACGCGCATGCCGGATCGGTTGTCAGCGGTCCGCCAGTGCCGTGGACCGGTAGCGGGACCTCGAATGTACGTCCGCTGCATCGCCGTCGGGGCTCGCCGGCAAGGTGCCCTGAGCTTCCACACCGACATCGAACGGTTCCTCTGACTGTCGGTGGGTCGAAGTAGCGTGGTCGATAACAGATTCGACTTGCCTACTCCGGCTGGAGGCTCCCGATCAGATGACGACCGGATCCGTGCCGCCGCTATCCGGGCCTGGACAGCCTGGGGATGACTGGTGGGAGGAAGCCGCGGCGGCGCGGGATTGGGCGCTAGCTGACGACGAGGCACGGCCAGGTTCTGACGCGGACACGGTGGCCGGTGCTCCCCCCGGGTGGCGGGAGGAGCTGACCGCCGGAGAACTCGCGGAATGGTACGCCGAGATGGATGCGCGGCCGGTCATAGCAGACCCGGAGGCGGCATGGTTCGCCGCCGGCTGCCCAAGTCGTTCCGCGGATGTTCCGGCCGGGGTGTCGGTGTTCTCCGCCGAGGAGGCGGGCGAAAGCCTGAACCCGGGGCCGGAGCTCGCCGGGTTGTCGCAGCAGGCCATCGAGTATGGCCTGTCCGCGCTGACCGACGACGCGCTGGTCGGAGTGGTGCGTGCGTCGCGGCGGCTGGCCGCCTGGCAGGACGGGGTGGAACTGGCCGCAGTGGCGGAGCTGGATGCCCGGCGGATAGCCGCGTCCGCGCGGCCTGGCTCGTCGCAGGTGAGTGAGCACGTGGCCGAGGAACTAGCCATGGCGCTGGTCTTGACGGGCCGGTCGGCTGACCTGCTGCTGGGCCTGGCCCGGGATCTGGTCCGACTGCCCGCCGTGGTTGCGGGGTTGATGGAAGGCACGATCGATCGGGCCCGCGCGGTGGTGTTTGCCGAGGAACTTGCCGGGCTGGACCAGGAGGCTGCGCGCAGCGTCGCTGATGCCTTCCTTGGCCAGGCGGGGACGCTGACGACGGGGCAGCTGCGGATCCGGATCCGGGCGATGGTGCTGCTGACTGACCCCGACGCGGCTCGCAAACGCGCGCAGAATGCCCGCCGCGAGGCCCGGGTCGAAACCTGGCAGGAGATGTCCGGCAACGGCGCCCTGTCCGGGCGGGAACTCCCCGCAGCCGACATGCTGACCGCCGACGCCCGGATCACCGCGATCGCGAGGGCGTTGCAGTCGGCCGGGGCAGCGGGGTCGCTGGATCAGGTCCGCGCGGCGGTGTTCTGCGCGCTGCTGGCCGGCCGTGATCCCGAAGCGCTGTTTCCCGCACCCGGCCCCGCACCCGGCCCCGCACCCTGCCCCGCACCCGGCTCCGCGCCCGGTCCCGGCGGTCAGCCGGGGCCCGGATTTGCCGGGATCCCCGGATCTGGCCGGACCGCCGGGGCGGCCGCGCGTTCTGGGCTGGCGGCGCTGGCCGGATCGGTGCACCTAACCTTGCCCGCGGCGACCTGGCTTGGCTGGGCGGATGCACCCGGCGAGCTGCCCGGCTACGGACCGGTCGACGGATGGACTGCCCGGGACCTGGCCGCCCGCCTGGCCCGGCACCCCTCGACCCGGTGGCACGTCACTCTCACCGGCCCCGGCGGCCGTGCTCTCGCGCACGCCAGCGCCCGCATCTCGCCGCGCTGGGCGCCCAGGCCGGTCGCCGGCTCAGGGCCGCCCGGCGGTAC
>JBPCKO010000089.1:0-5717 GCA_051004215.1 Streptosporangiaceae bacterium
GGCCCCAGCTGGCGGCCGGGCTCGCGGGGGGCCGGCCGTCCGGCCGCCGGGGGTGACGGCCGGGCCGCACCGGGACCGGGCCGCGTTCGTGGTGAACTCGGGCTCGGGCACGGTCACGCCGGTAGACCTGCGGACCAAGCGAGCGGATCCGGCGATCAGGGTCGGCGCGCGCCCGACCGCGATTGTGGCCAGCCCGGACGGGCGGATGCTCTACGTCGCCGACAGCGGGGCCAGCGAGGTCACGCCGGTCAATCCGGTCACCCGCCGGGCCGGGGCGCCGATCAGGGTCGGCCGCGATCCGCGGGCGCTCGCGATCACGCCGGACGGGCGCACCCTGTACGTGGCCGACAGCGGATCCGGCACGGTCACCCCGGTCAGCACCCGCACGGGACGGGCCGGCCGGCCGATCCCGGTCGGCCGGTACCCGCGCTCGATCGCGATGAGCAAGGACGGAAAGACCGCCTACGTGCTGGACTGGGGCAGCGGCCAGGTCACGCCGATCCGGGTGCGGGGCAACCGGCCGGGCCGGCCGGTCAGCGTCGGCGGCTACCCGGTCGCGGCCGCGTTCGCGCCTGGCGGCGGCACCTTGTACGTCGCCAGTTTCGGCGCCGACACGGTCACCCCGGTGAACCTGACAACCGGACGGGCGGGCCGGCCGGCCAGGGTCGGGGCCGCCCCCGACGCGCTCGCGGTGACGCCGGACGGCCGGACGGTCTACGTCGTCAGTGGCGACCGGTCCACGCTCACGCCGATCAGCACCGCGTCGTGGCGGCCCGGCCGGCCGGTGCGGGTCGGCTACGCGCCCGCCGCGATCGCGATGTCGCGGACAGGAACGCGGATGTACGTGGTCGGGACGATCTCGGGAACGGTGACCCCGGTCGGCGTGGCCAGCGGCCGCCCGGGCCACGCAATTCAGGTCGGCCGGTACACCTATCCGACGGTGATCGCGACGGATCCGCGGGGACTGCTGGCCGTGGTGCTCGGGACCTATGCGGGTTCGGTGCGGCTGATCGACACGCGCACCGACCGCGCGTCAGGTTCGGTGCGGACCGGCGCGGGCCCGGTCGCGGTCGCGTTCGCGGGCTAGCGACGCTCAGCCGCCTGACCGGCTCATCGCCATGGTGCGAAGCGGGTCAGCGGCAGCCGCAGGCGCCGCCGCAGCAACCGCCGCCGCCCCCGGCGGCCGGGCCGGCGTCGCGGGACCGGCCGGCGACCGACACGGTCGACAGCAGCCGCACGGTGTCGTCATGTCCTTGCGGGCACGAGCACGGAGCCGACGACTCGCTCATCGGGCGCGAGCGCTCGAAGGTGTCGCCGCAGGCACGGCAGCGGTACTCATATCGGGGCACGGCCCGATCCTACGCCAGCGTTCCCGCGGGCGGGTCGCCGATCTCGGCCGCGAGCCTGAGCTCGGCGCCGGTGGTGATCGCGGCCGCCGGGACGGGCGCCGGCCGCGGCGCTGGTTCCTCGAAGTAGTACTGGCCGCCGCGCAGCAGCGAGATGACCGCGCCCGCGACCGACATCGCGATCGCCACGCTGAACACGATCACCAGGCCGTGGTGGAACGGTCCGGAGATCAGGTGCGGGAAGTACTCCTTGCTGGTCAGCACCGAGGCGTCGGCCCTCGGCAGCCGGGCCAGCTCGCCGCTGGGCCGCAGCAGGCTGCCGATCGGGTTGTAGCCGAGGAACGACGCGAACAGCGTGCTCACCGGGGGCAGGCCGGCCGCGTGGGCGGCGAGGCCAGCCGGCACGCCGTGCGCGCGCAGGCCCGCGCTGAGCGTGCGGGGGAGGGTCGAGGCCAGCCCGGCGATCATCAGCGAGAAGAAGATGCCGATCGACAGTGACATGCCGGAGTTCTGGAAGGTCGAGCGCATCCCGGAGGCGACGCCGCGGTACCTGGCCGGGACGCTGCTCATGATCGCGGAGGTGTTCGGCGACGCGAACAGGCCGGATCCGAGGCCGTTGGCCAGGATGATCAGCGCGAACACCCAGTAGGGGAACACCACCGGCAGGAGCAGCAGGCCGGCGAAGGCGGCGGCCGACACGAGCAGCCCGGCGGTCGCGAACGGCCGTGGCCCGTACCGGTCGGACAGGTAGCCCGACACCGGCCCGGCGATCAGGAAACCCGCGGTCAGCGGCAGCAGGAACAGCCCGGCCCGCAGCGGGGTCTGGGAAAAGTCATAGCCATGCAGCGGCAGCCAGATGCCCTGCAGCCAGATGATCAGCATGAACTGCAGGCCGCCGCGCGCGATCGAGCTCATCAGGCTGGCCATGTTCCCGGCCGCGTAGGCGCGGATGCGGAACAGCCCGAGGCGGAACATCGGTTCCGCGATCCGCGTCTCGATCAGGCAGAACAGCACCAGCAGCGCGATGCCGCAGGCCAGGCCGCCGAGCACGCGGGGACTGGTCCAGCCGGTCGGGTGCCCGCCGTAGGGCTGGATGCCGTAGGTGATCGAGACCAGCAGCAGCCCGGCGCCGGCCGCGAACGTGATGTTGCCCCACCAGTCCACCTTGGCCTTGCGCACGGTCGCGAGCTCGCGGAGCTTGCGGTACGACCAGATGGTGCCGAAGACGCCGATCGGCACGTTGACCCAGAACACCGCCCGCCAGTCCCAGGCGGCCAGCACCCCGCCCAGGATCAGGCCGATGAACTGGCCGGAGATGCCGCAGATCTGGTTGACGCCCAGCGCCATCCCGCGCTGGCGGGCCGGGAAGGCGTCGGTCAGGATGGCGGCCGCGTTCGCCATCAGCATCGCGCCGCCGAACGCCTGGGCGATCCGCCACAAGATCAGCCAGAGCGCACCCGAGGGTCCGGTGAGCGGATCGAGCGACAGCGCCACCGAGGCGATCGTGAACACGACGTAGCCGAGGTTGTAGATCCTGACCCGGCCGTACATGTCGCCGAGGCGGCCAAGGGTCACCACGAGCACCGCCGTGACCAGCAGGTAGCCGATGATCATCCACAGCAGGTAGCTGATGTTGGCCGGATCGGTCGGGTTCAGGTGAATGCCGCGGAAGATGGCCGGCATCGCGATGATCACGATGGAGGTGTCGATCGTGGCCATCATCATGCTGACCGTGGTGTTCGACAGCGCGACCCACTTGTACCGGCCGTCGGTACCATCGCGGTCGCCGGCGCCCGGGCCGTCCGGGCCGGCCGCGGAATGGGCGCTCCTCCCGCTCGCGGAAGGGGCGCCCGCCCCCGCGGGATCCGTCTCGGCCCTGGTCACAGCCAGAACCTTAGCACGGCTAATTATATAGTCTGAGTGCCGCTCATGACCAGGTTTCCGGCCGCGCTTCCGGACCGGCGGCCGCCCGGCCACCGCCCGGTTCAGGCTCCGGCGGCCGCGCGCAGGTCAGGCTCGATGGTGCCGACCGTCGCATTGTCGGCCGCAAAAGAGATCGTGGCGGTCACCCGCTGGCCGGCCAGCACGAGCGGAAGCCAGTACCGCGCGTCGTCCCACATGCCGTCGAACGGCAGCGCGCTGGCCGGGAACCAGCGCGGGACCAGCTCGTCGGACTCGGCCGCGACGCCGCCGAACTCGGTCGCCGTGTACACGTCGGCGGTCTGGTCCCAGGCTGGCCGGTGCGGGAACACGAACCTCAGCCTGGCCACGTGGGTCAGCGCCGTGGCCGCGACGACCAGCCCGGACTCTTCCTCGACCTCGCGGACCGCGGCCGCGGCCGGTTCCTCGCCTTCTTCGATGTGCCCGCCGAGGCCGACCCAGCGGCCCGCGCCGAAGCCGGTCTTCTTGAATCCGAGCAGTACCTCGGTCCCGGCGGCGGCCGCGGTGGCGGCGGCCTGGCCGTTCGCGGCCGGCCTGGTGAGCAGGCACAGGCAGGTCCTGATCGTCACCGGCCTAAGGGTACGCGCGCGGCTCAGACCGAGCCGCGCACCATGGCGATGAGCCGGTCAAGCACGGCCCCGCCGCTGACCCGGAGCCCGTCGTGCTCGTACTCACTGGTGACCCACCGGCGCAGGCCGCGGATCCGGTCCGCGGTCCTGACCGAGAACTGCTGGGGCACGTACATGTCGTCGTAGTACACCGCGGCCGCGACCGGGACCTCGTTGACGGCCAGTACGGCCGGGTCGTACAAGGCCGGCCAGGGCTCGTGCTCGGCCAGCAGGCTGGCCGCCTGGGCCAGCGGCCGCAGCACCGGATCGACCTGGAACATCCACGGGTAGACCATCTCGCCGGTGAACAGCAGCGGGTCGGGCCCGTTCAGCGCCGCGCCCGGGCTGAACGCGCCGAACTCCGACCTGACCCGCTGGGCAGCCCACCGGGTGGCCGGCCCCTGCGCGTAGCAGGCCTCGTGCAGCAGGCCATAGAGCGGCCCCCTGGCGAAGGTCAGGGCCGCGTCGACCCGGTACCGGAAGTCGTCGCCGACCTCGTCGCCGTCGAACGCGTCCCCGAGCAGGTAGTGCAGTTCGTCGCTGCCGGCCGCCGCGCCGAGCGCGTTGCCGAGGCTCTGGAAGGCCTCCACGGTCAGCGGCGCGCCCGATGGCAGCAGCACCTCCTGGGCCGCCAGGTAGGTGGCGATTTTCCTGGCCAGGTCCACGTCGCCGGGATAGCGCTGGTAGTGGACGGCGTTCTTCCTCGCGACGACCGGATACGTGGCCCGGTACACGTCGTCGGCGCTGGTGTCCAGGCCGGGCAGCCCGCCCGTGATGAAGGCCTCGGCCAGCCCGTGCGGAGCCTGGGACAGGTACGTGACCGTGCAGAAGCCGCCGAAGCTCTGCCCGAGCACGCTCCAGGGCCGGCCGCCGGCCAGCCGGTGCCTGAGCAATTCCGCGTCGGCCACGATGGAATCGGCCCGGAAGTGCGTCAGGTACGCGGCCTGGGCCTGCGGGTCGCCCAGGCGGGAGAGCGTCCGCCGGTTGGCCGGGGTGGACCGCCCGGTGCCACGCTGATCAAGCAGCAGCACCCGGTAGTCGCGCAGCGCCCGGTCCAGCCAGCCGTCCCGGCCGGCCGGCCGCGGGCTCGGCCGCCCAGGCCCGCCTTGCAGGAACAGCAGCCACGGCAGCGTCCCGGCCTCGGCCCTGGCCGCGTGCTCGGTCGCCGCGACTTCCCTGGCGAAGACCGTGAACTGGGCGCCGCCCGGGTCAGCGTGGTCGAGCGGAACCTCGACGAGGTGCTCGGTCACGACCGTGCCTGGCGGCCGGAAAGTCGGCATGCCGGACACGGTACTGCGCGGCGGCGTGCGGGAGGATGTCGCCATGTCAGCTGGCAGACCCGCGGCGAACCTGGCCGCCGAGATGTTCGCGGCGGACCGCGCCTCCCGTGACCTGGGCATGGAGCTCGTCGAACTGGGCGAGGGCGCGGCCGTGGTGCGGATGACGATCGGGCCGCGGATGGTCAACGGGCACGGAATCGCGCACGGCGGATTCGTGTTCCTGCTGGCCGACACCGCCTTCGCGTGCGCGTGCAACAGCGGGGGAGTGGCCACGGTGGCGGCGGGAGCCGACATCAGCTTCGTCGCCCCGGCCCGCGAGGGCGACGAGCTGACCGCAACCGCGGCCGAGCGGGTCGCGTTCGGCCGCAGCGGCCTCTACGACGTCACGGTCCGCCGCGGCGACCAGGTCATCGCCGAGTTCCGCGGCCGGTCCCGGGCCGCGGGCCGCCCAAGTTAGCCGCCCGGGTCATCCGAGGCGAACTTCTCCCGGAAGTACTGAATGATCGTGCTGGCCTGCGCGTGACTCACCTCGACGAGCTCAT
>JBPCKO010000090.1:0-2777 GCA_051004215.1 Streptosporangiaceae bacterium
CAGTCAGCGGCTACCTCCGACGCCGTCCATTCAGACTCCGCGGACGCCCGACAGCTCAATGGGCGCCGCGTAGCTGAAAGCTTCCGTTGTCGGCCCGAAGACCGTACCGCGGCGGGCGGCCAGCGTCGGGCCGGCCGGACCGGGCTGGGGGGCGGACCCGGCGGATCCGTCCAGGCCGGCCCCCAGCCTGGACGGCAGCGCGTCCCAGCCCGCCGTCAGCAGCGCGTCCAGCATGGCCAGGGCGCTGTCGTGGAACCGCCCGGCGAACGCGGGATCCTCCAGGCCGGCCGCGGCCCGCCAGGAACCGATCGCCACCGTCACCGCCGACCTCGCCGCCCACAGCTCGCCGAGCAGGTCAAGCTCGGCCTGCTCGAGCGGCAGGACGCGCTGGTAGCCGTCGATCACCAGCCTGGCCGTCCGGAACATCTCCTCCGGCACCCGGCCGGCGCACACCGAGTCGAGCACCGAGGCGAGGTCGGCGATCAGCGCCGTGTGGGTCATGTCGCCGAAGTCGACGATGCCGGTGATCAGCCCGTCCTCGTCGGCCAGCACGTTGTCGGCGGTCAGGTCGCCGTGGATGACCTGGGCCCGCAACTCGCCCCAGCGCGGCGTGACCGCGGCGTCGAAGCGGTCGAGCACCCCGGTCACGGCCGCCCGGGCGCCGGGATCGTCAATCGCGGACAGCATCGGCCGCGCGGTCGCGGCGTGCTGGACGTCCCAGGGCAGCCGGCGGATCGCCCGGGGATGGATGAACCCGCGCAGCGCCCGGCCGAGCCGGGCGGTGGTCTCGCCCCAGGAACTCAGGGCGCCGTCCGGCAGCGTGAGCGGGTCGAGCCTGGCCCGGCCGGGCAGCACGTCATAGGCTCTGACCCAGTAGGGCGCGCCGTCGTGTTCCCAGCGCAGCCGGCGGCCGGGCACGTCGTCGCCGGGCGCGTCGTCGCCGGGCGGGGCAGGCTCGCGCCCGGCCCGGACGGTCCGGCGGGGCAGCGCGATCGTGAGCTCCTGATCCACGCGAATAGCATGAAATGTCGCCAATGCCTCCATATCGAGCATGGCTGGATCCTCGGCCTGGTTCGACACCTTGAGCACGCCGGTCGCGACGCCGGCCGCGTCCCGCAGCAGGAACGCCTGGTCCCGCTCGCTGCCCAGGCCGCTGGCGCCGGCCGCGTCGAGGCCGAACCCGGTCCGCCCGGCATCGCAGGCCAGGGCGGGGGAGAAGGCTGGGGGAGGAGCCTCGAGCACGGCGTCGATGCCGGTCGGCGAGACGGTCACGGGTACCTCCAGCCGCGCCGCGGGCTTGCTGGCCCGATGGCCCGACGATACCCGCGCTGACCGGCTCGCCCGGGGCCTGGGCCGCCGGATAACGAAGGGACGGAGGCCGGCCAGGCACGGTCGCCTGCTGCTGCCGCCCGGCCTGGCCCTGGCGACGGCGGTCGCGGGCGGCCTGCTCGCGGCGCCGGCGTCGGCCTCGCCCGCCGGATCGCAACCCAGTGCGCTGACCCTGAGCTGGGGCTCGAACTCCAACGGCCAGCTCGGCATCGGCGCGAGCTGTATTTCCGGGACGGGCCCGAACTGCTTGTCGCTCAGCCCGGTTCAGGTCCGGGGAACCGGGACAACGCCGGCGTTGCAGCCGGTGACCCGGGTCGCCGGGGGAACGGCGCACAGCCTGGCCCTGACGGCTGGCGGCCAGGTGCGCGCCTGGGGTGACGGCGAGCAGGGTCAGCTCGGCAACGGCACGCACGTGTTCGAGGAGAACCGGCCGGTCGCCGTCGTGGGCCAGAATGGCACCGGCCAGCTCGGCAGCATCACCGCGATCGCGGCCGGAAACACCAGCAGCCTGGCCCTGGCCAGGACCAGCATCGGCGCGGGCGGGCAGGTCTGGGCCTGGGGAACCAACATCTGGGGCCAGCTGGGCGACGGCACATCCGCCGGACCTGAGCACTGCCCGGTCAACCGCCGCCCGCCGTCGCCCAGCGACGTCTGCAGCACGATCCCGGTCGGCGTGGCCGGCCCCGGCGGCACGGGCCGTCTCAGCGGCATCATCGCGCTGGCGGCCGGTGACAACCACATGGTCGCGCTCCGGTCCGACGGCACCGTCTGGAGCTGGGGCCTGAACGACCTCGGCCAGCTCGGCATCGGGAACTCCACCGGTCCCGGCCGCTGCAAGCCGTACTCGAACTTCAACGCGGCCGCGTGCAGCACGACGCCGGTCGAGGCGGCCGGTCCGGCCGGCCAGGGCGTGCTGAACCATGTCGTCGCGATCGCGGCCGGGGAGGACTACACGATCGCGGTCCGGTCCGACGGCTCGGTGTGGGCGTGGGGCTCGAACGCGTTCTCCACTCTCGGCCAGACGGCGTCCTGGACGCCGCAGCAGTGCAACTCGCCGTTCGCGCCGGTGCCGATCCCCTGCAGCACGGTGCCGGTCCAGGTCGCCGGTCCGGGCGGCGCCGGCCATCTGACCGGGATCACCGCGGTCGCGGCCAACGGCTCGCCGCTCGGCCTGCACATCCTCGCCCTCGGCGCGGGCGGCACAGTCTGGGCCTGGGGGCAGAACGACCAGGGCCAGCTTGGCCTGGGCCAGAACACCGGTCCGCAGCAGTGCACGACCGAGCACGTGCCCTGCAGTCTCACCCCGGCTCAGGTCACCGGCCAGGGCGGTCAGGGAACGCTGCCGAACGTGCGGGGCATTGCCGCGGGCCAGGCGCACAGCCTGGCCGTGCAGCAGCGCCTGAACGTACCTTAGGCCGGTGCCGCGGCGGCCCGGGACAACGGATGCC
>JBPCKO010000091.1:0-4808 GCA_051004215.1 Streptosporangiaceae bacterium
TGCCGCCCGACTGGGCGGGGCGCGGCCGGCCACCAGGCTGCCCCCGGCCGCGCTCGTCCGCGCCGCCGCCTGGGCAGGCGCCCCGGCAACGGCGGTCCTGGGCATGAGGTACGCCCTCGCGCGGGGCCGCGGAAAGGAGGCCGTCCCGGTCGGCACCGCGCTGCTCGGCAGCGTGCTCGGTCTGGCCGCGCTCTGCGGTACCGCCGTGTTCGGCGCGAGCCTGGCCGTCTTGATCGCGACGCCCGCTTTGTACGGGGCGCCGTTCAGCACCCAGTTCAGCTACCAGGACAACGGCAACAGCACCACGCTGACCACGGGCCTGCTCCCGAGCCTGCGCCGCGACCCCGCGATCAGCCAGATCACCGTGACGACGCTGGTCGAGCTCACCGTCAACCGTCATCAGGTCCGGGCGCTGGCCGTGAACGCGGTCCGGGGCCGGCCGCTGCTGTCGGTCGTCGACGGCCGCCCACCGCACGGCGCTGGCCAGATCATGCTGGGAGCGGCCACCATGCGCGCCACCGGGGCGCCCACGGGGGGCCGCGTGGCGGTCACCGCGCCAGGCCCGGGCGCCAGGCCCGGCGGGAACGCCAGCTTCCTGGTCACCGGCCGGGCCTCGTTCTCCCCCGGTTTCAGCACCGGTGGCCTCGGAACCGGGGCCGTACTGACCTTCAGCGGCCTGGCCAGGGCGCAGTGCGGGCCGCCACCCGGCCGCCCGGGCTGCGTGAGCCGGGCCCGCAGCGGCACGATCTATTCCGTGCTCGTCCGGCCGGCGGCCGGCCCGGCCGGCGCGGCCGCGCTGGCCCGGTTCACCCAGCGGTATCACTCCTTCGTCGAGCCCAGGCAGAAGCCGACCGACCTGACCGACTTCGGCGAGTCGGTGAACTTCCCGCTGCTGTTCAGCTCGCTGCTGTCGCTGTTCGCGGCGGCCACGATGGTGCACCTGCTGCTGGTCAGCGTGACTCGCCGGCGCACCGAGGCCGGCCTGCTCAAGGTTCTCGGCTTCCTGCGCCGGCAGGTCGCCGCCGTGGTGGGCTGGCAGGCCACGACGATCGCGCTGGCCGGGATCGCCGCGGGCGTCCCCCTGGGCATCGCGGCCGGCAAGGCGGCGTGGCGGCTGTTCGCGACCAGCATCGGCGTCGTCCCGGTCGCGGTGGTGCCGGCCTGGACGCTGGTCCTGCTCGCGGCCGCGGTGCTGGCCGCCGCGAACGTGCTCGCCGTCCTGCCCGCGCTGATCGCGGCCCGGTCCCGCCCGGCTCAGCTGCTCAGAGCGGACTAGCCGTGACCAGGCCGCCCGGCCGCGATCGGCCCCGGCCCGCCGGGCCCAGGCGCCGGATCGCCGCCTTCCGGTCCCTGGCCGTCTTCAGGTCCCTGGCCGGCAGCCGTCCGCTGGTCAGGATCGTGGGCGCGTACGCGCTGTTCGTGCTCAGCGAGTACGCCGTGTGGATCGCGATGCTGGTCTACGCCTACGCCCGCGGCGGCGCGACCCTGGCCGGGCTGATCGCGCTGGCCCAGCTGGTGCCCGCCGCGCTGCTCGCGCCGGTCGCCGCCGCGGTCGCCGACCGGCGCTCCCCCGTGCTGCTGCTGACCTGCGGCTACCTCGCGCAGGGGGCCGGGATGGCGGCGACCGCGGCCGCGATGTTCGCCGGCGCGCCGCTGGCTGCCTACGGAGCCGCGGTCGTCGCTTCCACCGCGGTCACCACCACGCGCCCGGCTCAGGCGGCGCTGATCCCGTCCGCGTGCGGCACGCCCGACCAGCTGACCGCCGCGAACGTCGTGGTGAGCTGGACCGAGGCGGCGGCCACGACCGCCGCCGGGCTGCTGGCCGGGCTGGCCATCTGGACCGGCGGTCCCGCGCTGGTATTCGCCGCGGGCGCCGGGCTGGCGGTCTCGGCCGCCGCGCTGACCGGAACCCTCCGGCCCGGCCGGCTCGGGCCGGCCGGCGAGCAGCCCGAGGTCCTCGCCGACCTCGGCGCGGCCCTGCGGCTGGCCGCCCGCGAACCCCGGCTGCGCCTGATGCTCGGCCTGCTGACGGCCGACTCCGTCATCGTCGGCGCGCTTGACCTGCTGTTCGTGATCCTCGCGGTCAGCGTGCTCGGCCGGGCCCAAGCCTGGGCCGGCTACCTGAACTCGGTGTACGGCGCCGGCGCCGTGGTCGCCGCCACGGTCAGCGCGGCCCTGGTCGGGCGCCGCCTCGGGCTGCCCGTGCTCGGTTCCGCGCTGCTGCTCAGCCTGTCGCTGGCGGCGCTGGCCGCCGGCGCGGGCCTGCCGGGCACGCTGGTCCTGCTGGTCATCGCGGGGGCCAGCCGCGCCGTCCTCGACGTGGCCAGTCGCACGCTGCTGCAGCGGTCGGTCCCGGTACAGCTCATCGGCCGGATGTTCGGACTGCTGGAGGGCCTGATGATGGCCGGCCTGGCCGTTGGCGCGGTACTGGTGCCTGGCCTGACCGCTCTCGGGGGCAGCAAGCTGGCCCTGCTCGGCGTGGCCGCGATCCTGCCGCTGGCCGCCCTCGCGGGCGGCCGATCGCTGCTCAGCCTGGACGCCGGGGCTCAGGTCCCGGTGGTGCAGATCGCGCTGCTGCGCGCACTGCCGCTGTTCGCTGAGCTGCCCGCGCCCGCGATCGAGGGCCTGGCTGGCGCCCTGGTCCGGCGCGAGCTGCCGGCCGGTCCGCGAGTGCGGCCGCGGCGCCGGGGTTGGCGAGATTGCCCTGCTCCGAGCGATCCCGAGGACCGTGACCGCCCGCACCGCCGCGACCGTCTACGAACTGGGCCGCGATACGTTCCTGGCCGCCGTGCTGGGCCACGCGCCGACGCACCGGCAGGCCGCGCGGCTGGCCCAGGACCTGCTCACGGGCGACGCGACCGGAATCCCGCCGGCCGGGCGGGAACCTATGCTCGGGCCATGAGGTATGCGGACGGCCCGGCAACCGAGGTCAGCACGCTCATCGCCGCGGACATCGGCACCGTGTGGGACTTCGTCACCGAGCGATGTCCGCGAGGTGCAACGGCTGTGGCTGGCCGGGGACCGGGCGGGGGCCGCGGCCCGGGTTCCGGCCGAACTCGGCCTGCGCACCAACCTGATCGGCACCGACGCCATGGTCAAGGCCCGGCTGCGGCTGTACCGGGACGCGGGCATCAGCACGCTGCGGGTGTCGTTCGCCCCGTCCGCGGTCACGGACCGGGCGGCCGGCCTGGGCCGGCTGCTCGGCCTGGTCGCCGAGGTCAATGCGGAGCTGCGGGAAGGGCCGGGCTGACCGTCCCGGGCGGCGGGATCGTACCGGGATCGAGGATGCGCAACAGCACCTCGGGGTCGGTGCCGGCCAGCGGCTGAGCCAGCGCCGGCGGCGTCGCGAAGGCCGGGGCGCCGGTCAGGTCGACCATGTCCAGCATGTTGTTGGCGTTGGCATCGCGCCGGGTCATCGCCGGGAGGTTCCACTTCGCCTCGGCCAGCGCGCAGATGCTGGCGTGATCGAAGACCTGGTGCGACACGTAGTCGGGCCGGGCCCACGGCGAGACGGCGACGCAGGGCACCCGCACGCCGTACCGGCCGAAGCCCTCGAAGACGGGCCCGTTGTCATCGACGTGCGGCGGGACGTCGTCCGGGGCGATCGCCCGCGGCGGCGGCACGTGGTCGTAGTACCCGCCGTGCTCGTCGAACAGCCAGAGCAGCAGCGTGTGCTCCCAGCCGGGACCGGCCATGACGGCGTCGATGACCTTGGCCGCGAACTGCTCGCCCCAGGCGATGTTCTGCGGGGTCTCCTCGGACTTGAGCAAGTAGTTGGGTTCGACCAGGGAGAACTGCGGCAGCGTGCCCGCGGCCGCGTCGGCGAAGAAGCCATCGGTATCGGTGACGTTGCCGTGGTAGCGGACCAGCAGTTCGGGGAACAGCGCCAGCGTCGGCACCAGCGACCACCGGGAGTAGTAGTCCTTCCAGGTCACCCCGGCCTCGTGCAGCTTGTCGAAGATCGTTCCGTTCGCGGGATGGGCGGTCAGGCTCGGGATCGAGTCGCCGGTCATGCCCATCGAGGTGGCCGCGATCAGGAACCGGCGGTTCGGGTAGGTCGGCCCGGGTACCGAGCAGAAATAGCGGTCGGCCAGCGGGAACACCGACGCGAGCGAATAGTAGAACGGCAGCTGGGTGTGATCCCAGTACCCCATCGATACCGGCCCGCTGCCGGACCTGACGAACCCGTCCATCTTCCCGCCGTCAATCTGGGCGTGCGCGTTCGGCCAGGTCTGGGTGGGCTTGAACAGCACCTGACACGTGTCCGGCATCCGGAACGCGTGCTGCAGGCGCCCGTCCGGGTACGGGTTGACCGCGGCCGGCCTGCCGTCGGGCCCGAGCGTGAACCCGTCCGCCCCCGCCCGCCGCAGCATGCCGAGATGGTTGTCGTAGGAGTGGTTCTCCATCACCAGGACGACGATGTGCTTGATCTGCGGGATCGTGTCCGTTCCGGCGGGCAGGTCCGGGTACGGCAGCGAACCGGGCTCACGCAGGCCTGCCCCGGGGACCGCGCCGCCCGGCCCGGGGGCCGCGCCGGCGGGAAGGTGCTGCTGCTCGCTCATGCCTGCCTCCAGTCGCCGCGGTTCGCCACGTGCCGGCGCGCCGAAACAGCAGCCTTTCCCGAAAATGGTGCCCTCAGGGTATTAGCGCAGACGACTCGCTTCACCATCGACTGGCGCTAAGGGCTTGTCGGTAAATAACCCGTAGGTTCCCTGGTCTGCGCCCGGCAGTGTGGTATGGCGTATTGGCATGGCATTGGATACCGGGGAGATGCTGGCGGCGAAGTTCGGGGTGATCTTCCCGCATCT
>JBPCKO010000092.1:0-5420 GCA_051004215.1 Streptosporangiaceae bacterium
GCCCAGATCACCCTGGACTGTGGGCTGTGCGGCTGGTCGTCCACCTGGACCGGTGACCACGGAAACGAGGTGAGCAAATGACCGAAACCGGAACCACCACGAGGGCGCAGCGGATGCAGATGCCGCAGGACCGGGACGCGATCCGGAAGATCGCCGAGTCGGTCGGCGGTTGCCTGCGGCCGGTGCAGCTGCGCCGCACCGACACCCAGACGGGTCAGTCCGAGACCATCATGATTCCGTGCGGGGCGACGCTGGCCAGCATCTGCCTCCCCTGCGCCGAACAAGCCAAGAAGCTGCGCGCCGTTCAATGCCGGGAAGGCTGGCACCTCGAGGACGAGCCCGACCTGACCCCGGCCGCCCCCGATGAGATGCAGGCGTACTGGCTGACCCTGCGGGCCGAGGTCCAGGCCCAGCGCGACCGCGCCGAAGCGGCGGGCCAGGACGTGACCGAGCTGGACGAGCTCGCGGCCGAGCTCGACACCGAGATCACCCGCGCTGGGGTCCGGGGAAAGGTCACCACCGGGGGAGGAGGCGGGAAGCGGGAGAGCCGCCGGTCCAGGTCCACCCGGCGCCGCCAGGACGCCGCTGCGCTGCCCCGACAAAGGATCGACGCCCGGACCACCGGGAAGGTTTACACCGCTCCGGATGGCAAGCGGTACCGGCCGTCCATGTTCATCACGCTGACCTGCGACAGCTACGGCCAAGTCCGCGACGACGGCACCCCGGCCGACCCCGGCTCGTACGACTACCAGCGGGCCGCCCGGGACGCGCTGCACTTCGCCGCGCTGGTGGACCGGTTCATCCAGAACCTGCGCCGCACCCTCGGCTACGACGTGCAGTACTTCGGCGCCGTCGAACCCCAAAAACGGCTCGCCCCACACATCCACCTCGCTATCCGAGGCTCGGTCCCCAGGCCGGTGCTACGGCAGGTCATCGCCGCCACTTACCACCAGGTCTGGTGGCCCTCAACTGACCTAGTGCGATTCGAGGGTGACGAGCTGCCGGTCTGGGACGAGGCCACCGGTAACTATCTCGACCCGGCCACCGGGGAAGTGTTGCCGACCTGGGAGCGGGCCCTCGACGCCATCGGCCCGGATGATGACCCGTTGCATGTGGCCCGGTTCGGGGCCAGGTCCGACGCCCAGGGCGTGCTGGCCGGGTCCAAGGACGCCAACCGGTGCATCGGCTACCTGACCAAGCACGTCGCTGACTGCCACACCTCCGACACTGGCGCCCAGCGCGCCCACGCGGACCGGCTCGCCGCCGCGCTGCGCTACGAGCCGTGCTCGCCGACGTGCGCGAACTGGCTGCGGTACGGCATCCAGCCCAAGAACGCCCGCGACGGCCTGGTCCCCGGCGCCTGCAGGGGCAAGGCGCACAGGGCTGAGCACCTCGGCTACGCCGGACGCCGGGTGCTGGTATCCCGCAAGTGGTCCGGCAAGACGCTGGCCGACCATCGCGGCGACCGCAAGGCCTGGTTCCTGCACACCCTCGGCCTGGAGCCGCCCGACCCGGACCCGGCCCGCTACACCTGGCACGTCGTCACCCCGTCTGACCCCGACCACCTGCCTGCCGACCGGCGGCTGCTGCACGTCGTCGCCCAGCGTGCCCGGGTGCAGGCCGCGCTGGCTGAAGCCAGACGAAGAGCCCAGGAACAGGCAGGCAATCTTTCGGCAACCGGGAGGGCGGCATGACTCAAGGCACGCGGGATGCTCGCCAGGACTACTTGATGACCGTTTAAGAGGCCGCGGACCGGCTCCGCGTGAGTCGCTGGTCTCTGTACAACCTGATCCGCGCCAACCAGTTGCGCACGGTGAAGATCGGCCGCCGTCGCCTGGTAACCCCTGCTGCGCTGGCTGAATGCGTCGAACAACTCAGGGTGGCGTAATGACATCCGCAAACTCGGGCGGCCAACCTCTCGGTGGCCGCCGCGGTCGCAAGAGAGCCAACGGCGAAGGAACGATCTACCAGCGGAAAGATGGCCGGTGGGAGGGCGCTGCCTTCGTTCTCACCACCGCGGGCACCTACCGGCGAATCCGCGCGTACGCCACAACTCGCGAGACCGCGCGCAAGAAGCTGACCCAGCTGATCCAGCAGTCAGATCAGGGCATTCCGGTCGCGTCGGCGACATGGACGGTGGCGGACTACTTGACCTACTGGCTGCGCAACATGGTCCTTCAGGAGCGGCGCCCGAAGACTTACCAGGGCTATGAGGGTGTCGTGCGGCTGCATCTGACCCCGGGTCTTGGAAGGAAGCGGCTGGCCAAACTCAGTGCGCAAGATGTCCGGATCTTCATCACCCGGATCAGGCAGGAATGCCAATGCTGCAAGAACGGCTGGGATGCCGAGCGAGAGAACGCCATGTGCTGTGCGATCAAGGGGGGCCGGTGCTGTGAGACCAAGCTTTCGCCTCGCATGGTTCAGTCGGTCCACGCCGTCCTGCGGAACGCGCTGGAGTGCGCGGTCAGGGAGGAAGTCATCCCGCGCAATGTGGCCAGGATGGTCAAAGTGGCTGCGCCGCAGTACGCGGTGAATCGCGGCCTAACCGCACCGCAATCGCGGGCGGTTCTGAGGGCTGCTCGTGCCCAGCGGCTCGGTGCCCTCTACGTCCTGGCGATCTTCCTCGGCTTGCGCCGCGGGGAGCTGCTCGGGCTCCGCTGGGAAGACGTCGATCTCGACGGCGGGAAGCTTGAAATCGTCCAGACCCTTCAGCGTGTGGGCGGGGCGCTACAGCTCGTGCCGCCAAAGACGGCGGGCTCGCGCCGAACGGTCCCGCTGCCGCCTGTCTGTGTGCAAGCGCTTCGTGAGCATAAGCGCCGACAATTCGGCGAGCGGTCCGACGCCTGGCCGGACTGGGAAGATCACGGGCTGGTGTTCCCCTCGCGGCGCGGTACTCCCATGGAGCCGGACAACCTGCGCCGTAGCTGGTCGGCCATACGCGCCGAGGCGGGCTTGTCTCAGGTCCGGTTTCATGATCTTCGCCATACGTGTGTGACGCTACTGCTCGACCTGGGCGTGCCTCCCCACGTGGTCCGCGAGATCGTCGGTCATTCGGCAATCGAGGTCACGATGACGATCTACGCGCACGCTTCGCTCGATGAGAAGCGGAAGGCACTGGGCAAGCTCGGAGAGGCCCTGAGTTGACAGCGTTGCCGTCACGGTTGCCGTCAAACGCCCCGTACGGAGAACCGGCTGAGACGTCTTGGCTGGTGAGGGTGGTGGTCAGGGGCGGGGTCGAACCGCCGACCTTCCGCTTTTCAGGCGGACGCTCATACCAACTGAGCTACCTGACCATCATCGGCGACCGGGCGGAACCAGTGTCTGGCGCCCTGGCCGCCCGCCGTCGAAGCGGTCCTGACGGGATTTGAACCCGCGACCTCCACCTTGACAGGGTGGCGAGCACTCCGAGCTGCTCTACAGGACCCAGCTGTACTACCAGTATCGCGAGCAAATCGCGCAGACGCATCTTATGCGCTGCGCGCAGTCGCTGCTGACGTTCGTCAGCCGTACCCCCAACGGGATTCGAACCCGCGCCGCCGCCTTGAAAGGGCGGTGTCCTTGGCCGCTAGACGATGGGGGCTCGACGGCCCACTGCCGGTTTGCCCGTGGCGCCCGCCGTCGGGGACCGATTCAGCATAGGGGACGGGGGGCACCGGCGGCAAAGCGGATGCCGCGATCCGTCGTCCCCGGCGTGGCCGGGGGGCCCGGAGGGGCGGCCGGCCACGTGCAGCTGAACTGGCCCAGTCTGGTCAGGGCTGACGGTTCTGGTTGACGAAGTCCCCCGCGATGGACGACTTGCTGCCTTCGTCCGGGATCACGATCCAGGCGATCGCATACGCGAGGACCCCGGTCCCGACCGTGAAAAGGGTCACCAGGACCACGATGACCCTGAGCAGGTTGACGTCGATGCCCGCGTAATCGGCCAGCCCGGAGCAGACGCCGGCGATGATCCGGTTGTCCCGGCGGCGTACCAGGACCTTGCCGCTTCCGTTCATGTAACTCATACAGGCATTATCCCGCACTCCGAAGGCTCCTACCCCTGTGGCCGGAACACCAGTACAGAGCCCAGCCTGCCCGGGCTGCGCAAGGCGGGCGGACCCGCATACGCTGGCCGCAGGGACTGTGCAGAGAGGACCGAAATATGCCGCGCACCGCAGAACCAGCCGGCAGTGACCTGTTGCGCATCGATGACGAGCTCAGCGACGAGGAACGGCTCGTCCGGGATACGGTGCGGAAGTTTGCGGCGGACAGGATCATGCCGAACATCGCCGACTGGTTCGAGGCCGGGACCCTCCCCCGCGAGATCGTCCCCGAGCTTGGTGAGCTCGGGCTGCTCGGCATGCACCTGAAGGGGTACGGCTGCGCCGGGATGGGTCCGATCGCGTACGGGGTCACCTGCCGGGAGATGGAAGCCGCGGATTCCGGGCTGCGCAGCCTGGTCTCGGTGCAGGGCTCGCTAGCCATGTTCCCGATCTGGAAGTACGGCTCGGAAGACCAGAAGAACGAGTGGCTCCCCCGGATGGCCGCCGGCCAGGCGGTCGGCTGCTTCGGGCTGACCGAACCTGACCACGGCAGCGATCCGTCCAGCATGGAGACGCGGGCGGTCAAGGACGGCTCGGACTGGGTGCTCTCGGGCTCCAAGATGTGGATCACTAATGGGTCGATCGCCGACATTGCCGTCGTCTGGGCCGGGACCGAAGACGGGATCCGCGGGTTCCTGGTGCCCAAGGGCACACGCGGCTTCACCGCGCGGAATATCCATAAGAAACTGTCTCTACGGGCATCTGTGACCTCTGAACTTCACCTGGACGACGTTCGTCTCCCAGCCGACGCCGCGTTGCCCGGCGTGAGCGGGCTGAAGGGCCCGCTGTCCTGCCTGACCGAGGCCCGGTTCGGGATCATCTGGGGAGCGACGGGAGCGGCGCGCTCCTGCCTGGAGTCCGCGACCGACTACGCCCGGACCCGTGAGCAGTTCGGGCGCAAGATCGGCGGTTTCCAGCTGACCCAGGCCAAGCTCGCCTGGATGCTCGCCGATCTGCAGCGGGCCCAGCTCCTTGCCCTGCACATCGGGCGGCTCAAGGAGGCGGGCACGGTCACCCCCGAGCAGATCAGCCTGGGCAAGATGAGCAATGTCAGAACGGCGATCGAGATCGCCCGGACGGCGCGGACCGTGCTCGGCGCGAACGGGGTCACGCTGGAGTACCCGGTCATCCGGCATGCGAACAACCTGGAGTCCGTGCTCACCTACGAGGGCACGGAGGAGATCCACACCCTCGCGATCGGCCAGGCCCTGACCGGGATCTCCGCCTACCGCTGAAGTAGTCGCAGGTGCCGGGGGCCGGGGGGCGTCCGGACGAACGCGAGCGGGGGTGCCGGGGGGAAAGACCCCGGGCGGACGGAGAAGGGGGGGGGACGGGGGT
>JBPCKO010000093.1:0-12201 GCA_051004215.1 Streptosporangiaceae bacterium
CTGGGCTAGCCTCGGCCTGCCGAGCCGCCCAAAGACGCGCGGCCAGGCACGAGCCGACGCGCAACACCGCTGTAACAACCGTGACACCGCGGGGCCACAGCTCTCGCCTAGCGTCGCGGACAGCCGACCAAGCTCCGGAAAGGACAGCGTGTTCACGACCGCCGACGAGGTGCTGAAGTACATCGAGAAGGAAGCCGTCGAGATGGTCGACGTCCGCTTCTGCGACCTGCCGGGCGTGATGCAGCACTTCACCGTGCCGGTCGGCTCGTTCACCGAGGACGTCTTCACCGACGGCCTCGGTTTCGACGGATCTTCGATCCGCGGGTTCCAGGAGATCCACGAGTCCGACATGCTGCTGCTGCCGGACCCCAGCACGGCCGTGGTCGACCCGTTCCGCCAGCACAAGACGCTGAACCTGACCTTCTTCGTGCACGACCCGCTGACCGGCGAGCCGTACAGCCGGGACCCGCGCAACATCGCCAAGAAGGCCGAGGAGTACCTGCGCGGCAGCGGGATCGCCGACACGGCCTACTTCGGCCCCGAGGCGGAGTTCTACATCTTCGACTCGGCCAGGTTCGCGACCGGCCCGAACGAGGGTTACTACCACCTCGATTCGATCGAGGGCGCATGGAACACCGGCCGGGACGAGGACGGCGGCAACCTCGCCTACAAGCCCCGCTACAAGGGCGGCTACTTTCCGGTCTCCCCCACCGACCACTACGCCGACCTGCGGTCGGAGATGGTGCGGATGCTGATCGAGTGCGGCATCGACGTCGAGATGCAGCACCACGAGGTCGGCACGGCCGGGCAGGCCGAGATCGACATCAAGTTCGACAGCCTGCTGCACATGGCCGACAAGCTGATGCTCTACAAGTACGTGATCAAGAGCGTGGCCAGGACGTCGGGCAAGACGGTCACCTTCATGCCCAAGCCGCTGTTCGGTGACAACGGCTCGGGTATGCACTGCCACCAGAGTCTGTGGAAGGACGGCGACCCGCTCTTCTACGACGAGGTCGGCTATGCCGGGCTGTCCGACACCGCCCGCTACTACATCGGCGGCCTGCTCAGGCACGCGCCGTCGCTGCTGGCCTTCACCAACCCGACCGCGAACTCCTACCACCGGCTGGTCCCCGGCTTCGAGGCCCCGGTCAACCTCGTGTACTCCCAGCGCAACCGGTCCGCGTGCGTGCGGATCCCGATCACCGGGTCCAGCGCCAAGGCCAAGCGCCTGGAGTTCCGGGTCCCCGACCCGTCCGCGAACCCCTACATCGCGTTCGCGGCCATGCTGATGGCCGGCCTGGACGGGATCAGGAACAAGGTCGAGCCTCCGGAGCCGGTGGACAAGGACCTGTACGAGCTGCCGCCGGACGAGGCGCTGGCGATCGCCAAGGTGCCGGGCTCGCTGGAGAAGGTCCTGGAGAGCCTGGAAGCCGATCAGGAGTACCTGCTCGAGGGCGGCGTGTTCACCGGCGACCTGATCGAGACCTGGGTCGCCTACAAGCGGGAGCACGAGATCGACCCGCTGCGGCTGCGCCCGCACCCGCACGAGTTCGAGATGTACTACGACTGCTAGACCAGGCAGGGCACCGGACCCGGCCGGCATCGCCGCCGGGCCCGGCCGCCACGTCCGGCCGATCAGGGCTTGACCGCCAGGACGTACCGCATGACGTTGTCCTGGCGCAGGGCGCTGTCCGGCTTTCTGTCCGCTTCGAGCACCGCGTCGATGACGGCGCGGACCGCCTGCGGCCCGGCCATCTCGATCACCTTCTGCAGCGGGCCGACCGAGGTGTGCGCCGTCCAGGCGTCGTCCAGGCTGACGAACTCGATCGGGATCGCCACCTCGGCTCCGTCCCGGACCTCCAGGCCCGCCTTGGCCAGCAGGTCCTCTACCACGCCAGGATCGCTGCAGGCCAGCGGGGCCGGGGTTCCCGGCGGCGGCGGGGCCAGCGACCTGAGCCGGCCGAACAGGGCGTCGGTCTCGCATCGCGCCGGGTCGCCCCATACTCCGACCACGACCGAGCCGCCGGGCCGGCAGACCCTGGCCAGCTCGCCGGCCGCGGCCGCGGGATCGGTCGCGTACTGAACCGAGTTGAACGCGGTTACCACGTCGAACGATCCGTCGCCGAAGGGCAGCGACTCAATGTCGCCGGTGCGGAAGTCGCCGGCCGGGCTGCGGCGCCTGGCGATCCCGAGCAGCGGCTCCGACGCGTCCAGCCCCGACACCGTCGCTCCGGCGGCCGCAGCATCCGCCGCTGCCTGGCCAGCCCCGCAGCCGGCGTCGAGGAGCGTCTTGCCGCCGAGCGGGCCCAGCGCCCCGATCGCGGCGAGGTAGAGCGGGCGCATCTTCTGCTCCATCGTGGCGGACCAGATCTCCGGGTGACGTCCCCACAGCGGTCCCTGAATTGCTGCTGATCCCATGTCAGCCTCCCTGACTCGGTCGGGCGTTGTGCTGCCAGGCTCGCCCGGACGCCGGGGCGGCCGCATCCGGAGTTACCCCGGATATCGCTACGGAGCCGGCCCCGGCCGGCGTGCCACACTGGCTGCGTGGACGTGCGGGCGGTGACGGAACGTGAGCGCGAAAGTCCTGAACCTGCTCGGCGCGAACCTGACCCACGCGGAGATTGGCCAGCGGCTCTTCATCTCGGTCCGGACGGTGGAGAGCCACGTGGCGGCGCTGCGCCGCAAACTCGCTATTCCGGACCACCGGACCCTGGTGCGGCTGGCGGCCGAACATCGCTCCGAGGCTGGCGGCCGCGGCACCGCTCCACCGATGCCGCTGACCTCGTTCGTCGGCCGGGCCGGCGACCTAGAGACGCTGGCCGTGGCCATGGCAGGCGCCCGGCTGGTCACCGTGACCGGGCCGGGCGGCGTGGGCAAGACCAGGCTGGCCATCGCGGCCGCAGCCGCCCAGGCATCGCGTTTCGGCAACGGCGTGCGCTGGGTCGATCTGGTGCCGATCGCGACGACGGCCGATCTGGAGGACGCCGTCGCCGCCGCCTGCGACGCGACGCCCACGAGCAGGCGCAGCCCGGCCGAGGCGATCGTCGCCGCCGTCCGGGACCAGGTCACGCTGCTGGTCCTGGACAATTGCGAGCATCTGGCGACCGCCGTGGCCGTGCTGGCCGAGCGGCTGCTGGCGCGCTGCCCTGGCCTGACGATCCTGCTCACCAGCAGGGTCAGGCTCGCGGTAGCGTTCGAGCGGGTCGTTGCCCTGCCGGGCCTGCCAGCCAGCGACGGGGTGGCCCTGTTCACCGAGCGGGCGGCGGCCGCCGGGGCCGATCTGGCCGAGGCCCGGCCGGAGCGCGTCGCCGCCATCTGCGCCGCCCTCGGCGGCCTGCCGCTGGCGATCGAGCTCGCGGCCGTCCGGCTGCCCGCCTTGGCCTTGTCCGGGGTCGAGGCCGGCTTGGTGGACCAGGCCGGCCTGCTGACCGGCGGCGCGCGAGGTGACCAGGCACCGGTCGATCACGGACATGCTCGACTGGAGCGCCGCCCTGCTGACGCCGGACGCGGCCAGGGCGCTGCGCCGGATCGCGGTCTTCGTCACGCCGTTCGGCCTGGACAGCGCGGTGGCCGTGGCCGGGTTCCCGCCGCTGGCCACAGCCGGGATTGCGTCGGTGCTCGCGGAGCTGACCGACCACAACCTCGTGGTGGCGGCCGGCGGTGCCGGCGAGCGGGCGTTCCGGCTGCTCGAACCGGTCCGCCAGTACGGCATCGCCACCATGGACGCCGGGGACCGGCAGTGCTTCTGGCGGCACCTGGCCTGGTGCCGGCGTTCGGTCCGGCGGCTGCTCGCCGCCCGCGGCCCAGGCGATGCCAGGGTCCGCGACGAGGCCCGGGCCGCCCTGGGCTGGGCCGCCGGCGCCGATCCCGGCCCGGCTGCTGAGTTCGGGGCCGAATTCGGCCTGCTGCTGTACGCTTCCGGGCGCCTGGCCGAGGCCCAGGCCCGGCTGGAACAGGCCGCCGGCCTGGCCGGTGACCCGGTGCTCGCCGTCGCGGCCCTGCGGCGGGCTGCGGCCGTCGCGAAGTGCCGGGTACGCGGCCGGGATGCGCTGCGGCTGGAGCTGGCCGCGGCGGACCGGGCTCGCTCCGGCGGTGACCGGCAGGCCGCGGCCCTGGCCCTCGCCAGTGCGGCCGAGCTCCTCAGCCGTTTCCCCGGCATGTTCGGTGGCCAGGTCGGGAACGGCGGTCCGCTGCTGGCCCGGGCCAGGGCGATGGCCCCGGACGACGCCCGCGTGGCGGCGGCGGCGCAAGCTGCCGAAGCCGGGTACGCGGGACCTGACGGCCGCCCGACAGCGGACCGGGCCTACCGTGCCCTCGCCACCGCCCGGGCGGCCGGGGATCCGCTGCTGGCGAGCTCGGCGCTCGACACCCTGGCCGCCGCCCTGCTGTTCGGGCTCGACGTGCAGGGAGCGCACGCCGTGGCCCAGGATCGCCTCGCGGCCCTGACCGCGCTCGACCCCGCCGAGCCCGCGGTGGGCCTGGAACTGAAGGATGCGCTGCACGTCGCGGCGTTCTGCGCGCTCGGGGCCGGGCACATCGCGACCGCTGCGCGGATGGCCCACGGGCAGCACGAGCTGCCGTTCTTGCGGGAGAGCCGGGACGTCGCCGACGACGAGCTGATGGCGCCGTCGGTCCTGGCGGGCGACCTGCGGGCGGCGGCCGAGGCGGGTGAGCGTTTCCTGCGCGACTGGAACGAGGACGGCCGCCCGGCCGCCGCGGGCCGCGCCCGGTCTCGTCGCGGCGGCCCGGACCGCGACGGCCGGCCATCCGGCGGCCGCGGCCATCCTCGACGAGCTGGTCAGGTCAGCGAGTCCAGCGGGACCGAGGCGTCGGCCAGGGCGTCCTGGCTGACCGGGCGCTGGGACCTGACCAGGGCGGCGATGGCGTCGTTGACGTCCCAGATGTTCACGTTCATCCCGGCCAGCACCCGGCCGTCGGCACCTTGCCAGAAGGCGATGAACTCCCGGCCCGGCACGTCGCCGCGGAAGACCACCCGCTCGTACCCGTCGGGCTCGACGTAGCCGGCGTACTCCATGCCGAGGTCGTACTGGTCGGTGAAGAAGTACGGGACCCGGTCGTAGCTGACGTCCTGGCCGAGCATCGCCTTGGCCGCCGCGACCGGCTGGTGCCGGGCGTTCGACCAGTGCTCGACCCTGATGTGCTTGCCGAACAGCGGATGATAGGCGCTGGCCACGTCGCCGGCCGCGAAGATATCCGGCGCGGAGGTCCGCAGCGTCGCGTCGGCGACGATGCCGTTGGCGACGTCCAGGCCGGCTCCCTTGGCCAGACCGGTGTTGGGCGTGATCCCGACGCCGACGATCACGATGTCCGCGGGCACGTGGCTGCCGTCGCCCAGCCGGACGCCATCGGCCCGGCGGCCGGCCGCCGTGATCTCGGCAACCTGGACGCCGTACCGCTGGTCTACGCCGTGCTCGGCGTGCAGCCCGGCGAAGACCTCGGCCACTTCCCGGCCGAGCACCCGCAGCAGCGGCAGCTCGGCCATCTCCAGGACGGTGACCTCGGCGCCGGCGTTCCTGGCGGCGGCCGCGACCTCCAGGCCGATCCAGCCTGCGCCGATGATCGCGACCCTCGATGCGCCGTCCAGCGCGGCCCGCAACCGGTCGCTGTCGGCCGCCGTGCGCAGGTACAGCACGCCGCCCTCCAGGTCGGCCCCCGGGACCGGCAGCGTCCGCGGCGAGGAGCCGGTCGTGAGCAGCAGCCGCGAGTACCTGATCTGGTCGCCGGCCTCGGTGACCACCTGCTTGGCCGCCGGATCCAGCCCGGTGACGGTGGTGCCCAGCCGCAGGTCCACGTCGTGCTCGCCGTACCACTCGCGCGGCTGGGCGTAGAGCTTGTCCCGGCCCTGCTTGCCCATCAGGTAGTCCTTGGACAGCGGCGGCCGCTCATAGGGGATTTCCGGCTCCGAGCCGATCAGCACGACCGGACCGCCGAAGCCCTCTGCCCGCAGCGCCTCGGCCGCGCGGGCACCCGCCAGGCTCGCCCCGACGATCACGATGGCGTCGTCCTTGCTCATGGTCGGCTCCTCTTCATTCACGCATTCTGGTCAGAGCGCCGACAATACGCTCGCCGGCCAATCCTGTGTCACGACTCTGCCCGGCCGGCGGCACGGCGTAGGGTCGCAGCGTGGCCGGGGCGCGGGCAGGCAGGGAGCGATCGGCCGGGGCGGCGCCTGACTTGTCCGCGGCGGCCGGCTGGGAGCGGGAATTGCGGCGCCTGGGCTCGGCCGAGCGGGCCGCGCAGGAGAAGGCCTATCTCAAGAGCGACCGGGAGTTCGCCGGGGTATCCATGCCGGTCATGCGGTCGCTGGTGAAGTCGTGGCTCGCGGCCAGGGCCGGGGCCGGCCGGGACGAGGTCACCAGCCTCGCTGTGCAGCTCTGGGCGAGCCCCCTGCACGAGTGCCGGCAGTGCGCCGTCGTCCTGCTCGAAGCCACGTCGGCCGGGCTGGTTCCGGCCGACCTGGAACTCGTCGAGGAGTTCCTGCGAACGTCCTTTACCTGGGCCCTGGTCGACGGCCTGGCCGCGAACGTGGCCGGTGACCTGGTCGAGCGCTATCCGGAGCTAGGCCGCACGCTAGACCGGTGGGCTCGCGACGAGAACTTCTGGATCCGGCGCAGCGCGCTGCTGGCGCTGCTGCGGCCGCTGCGGCGCGGCGGCGGCGACTTCGGCAGGTTCGCCGGATATGCCGATGCGATGCTCGGGGAACGGGAGTTCTTTATCCGCAAGGCGATCGGCTGGGTGCTGCGCGAGACCGGCAAGAAGCGCCCGGATCTCGTCGCCCGCTGGCTCGGGCCGCGAGTGGACCGGGCCTCGGGCGTCACCGTGCGCGAGGCGGTGAAGCCGCTGCCGCCGCCGGTGCGCGAAGTTCTGCTGGCCGGTTACCGGGACAAACGCCCCGTGCGCTGCGAGCATGTAGACAGCGTCATCATCGGCTGAACGGACAAGCGGGGAGGTGCTCGTGCCCGACGTCCGGATCGCCGTCGGAACGGAGTCCCTGCGCTGCTATCTCGCCCGGCCGGCTGGCGACGGCCCGCGGCCCGGCGTGGTCGTGCTCCACGACGCCCTCGGCATGACTCCAGACCTGCGGGCCCAGGCCGACTGGCTGGCCGGCGAGGGCTACCTGACGCTCGCTCCCGACCTGTACTCGGCCGGCGGCAAGCTGCGCTGCCTCGTGGCGATGTTCCGCGATCTGGCCGCCGGGCGCGGGCCGGTGTTCGCCCGCGCGGATGGCTGCCGCGAATGGCTGGCCGCCCAGGCCGGCTGCACCGGGCGCATCGGCGTGATCGGCTACTGCGTGGGCGGCGGGTTCGCGCTGCTGCTGGCGCCCGGGCACGGGTTCGCGGCGGCCAGCGCCAACTACGGGACGGTGCCGAAGAACGCGGCCGCCTTCCTGCGCGGTGCCTGCCCGGTCGTCGGCAGCTACGGGGCCCGGGACCGGACGCTGCGCGGAGCGGCCGCCACGCTGACCTCGGCGCTCGAGGCGGCCGGGGTCGAAGGCGACGTCAAGGAGTACCCGGGCGCCGGGCACTCCTTCCTGAACGACCATCCGGGCACGCTGGCCACCCTGCGCGGCGCCGCAGGCCCCGACGCTGCCCTGCCGCGGGTCTTCGCCATGGTCACCGCGGCCGCCGGCCCGCTGATGGGCGGCGGGTACCACGAGCCGTCGGCGGCTGACGCCCGCCGCCGGATCAGCACGTTCTTCGGCCAGCACCTGAGCATCGAGGCATGAGCACTGTGGCAGCGCGCGAGAACCTGGCCGACGCCCTCCCTGGCTTCACCGACGGCCGGACTGCGCGCCGGGACCGGAACCGCCAGGCTGTCCTGGACGCCGTTCTTGACCTGTTTTCCGAGGGCGACCTGAGCCCCGCGCCCGAGGCGGTGGCCCAGCGTTCCGGGGTGTCGCTGCGGTCGGTGTACCGCTACGTCAGCGATGCCGACGACCTGGTCCGCGCGGCCATCGACCGGCACCTGGAGCGGGTCGGCCCGCTGTTCGTGTTCGAGCCGGTCGGCGAGGGCCCGTTCGAGGACCGGGTGCGGACGCTCGTCGACGCCCGGCTGCGGCTGTACCAGGCGATCGCGCCCGCGGCCCGGGCCGCGGTGGCCAGGACGAAGCTTCGGCCCACGCCGGCCAGCGAGGTCCTCCGGCAGAGCCTGCACGCTCGCCGGGGCATGCTCAGGCTGCAGCTCGCGCGGCAGTTCGAGGCCGAACTCGGCGGGTTCGGCGATCAGGCCGACGCGGCACTGGCGGCGGCGGACGCGCTGACCCAGATCGAGACCATCGACTGGTTCATGGTCGATGGCGGGTACTCCGCCGAGCAGGCCAGGGAGGCGCTGATGACCGGCCTGGGCCGGCTGCTCGGGCCCGCCGCGGAGCCGGTGGCGGAGCCGGCCGGCGAGCCGGGAGCTGAGCCCCGGCTCCTGACGCCGCCGCCGGGGCGGCTAACTCTGGCGTGATCGCTCGCGCGCCGATGTCCCGGCCGTAGCGGCCAGCCGGCCGGCCGAGCCGCTCCGGCGGCGGGTCAGCCAGCCCCGCCTGGTCCAGGCGTGCCAGCTCACGATGCCGATCAGCAGCACGCTGGAGATGGCGTGGATCCGGATCCTGGTCGGGAACGCGAGCCAGTCCCACAGGCCGGACCCGGTCACGACCAGCACGAGCAGTGCGAGCACGACCGACTGGGCCAGGCTCAGGCGGACCTTGCGCGGCAGCCGGCGGCGTCCGCGCAGGCCGCGGGCGACCCCGGCGATCCAGTCCCGGCGATGCCACAGGTGCGGGCCGACGATGCCGGCGAAGGCCAGCCCGATGATGCTGTGCAGCGCGATCGAGAACGGCTCGAAGATCACCGACACCACGCCCCCGGCGATCAGCGCGATGTCGATCAGCCAGCGGCGCCACGTCATCCCGGCCGCGAGTCTCATGATCGCCAGGCTAGGAGCGTCCCGCCGCCGGCCGCCTCACCGCGAAGTACCTAATCCCGGCCGCAGCAGCCCTACCCGGGAGGCAGCCCGGGCCTGACCCCGGCGGGCCAGCCGCCCGGACCTGGCTGGCCGCCGGGGCTTGCGCGGCGGAGCGTGATTAGCGGCCGGGTGCGCGGTCTGGCTGGCCTGGCTCGCCCGCCACGACCAGGCCGGACTCGTAGGCCAGGATCACCGCCTGGACCCGGTCGCGCAGGTCGAGCTTGAACAGCACCGCGCTGACGTGCGACTTCACCGTCTGCTCGGCGAGGCAGAGCGTAGCCGCGATCTCGGCATTGGTCAGGCCGGCCGCGATGTGCAGCAGCACCTCACGCTCGCGCGGCGTCAGCCGCTCCAGCGCCGGCGGGACGGCCAGCGTCTTGCGGCGCGCGAACTCGGCGATCAGCCGCCTGGTCACCGAAGGCGCGAGCAGCGCATCGCCCGCTCCGATTGTCCGGACCGCGGCGAGGATCTCCTCCGGCGTCGCGTCCTTCAGCAAGAACCCGCTCGCGCCGGCCCGGAGCGCGTCGTAGACGTAGTCGTCCAGGTCGAACGTCGTCAGCACGAGGACCTTCGGCGGCCACGCTCCCCCGGCCGGCGTGCCGGGGTCATCGCGCAGGGCGCCGGTGGCCGCGATGCCGTCGAGGACGGGCATGCGGATATCCATCAGGACGACGTCGGGCCGGAACTCGCGGGCCATCCTGACCGCCTGGGCCCCGTCGGCCGCCGTGCCGATGACCGCCATGTCCGGTTGCGAGTCCAGCATCGCGGTGAACCCCATCCGCACCACCGCCTGGTCATCGGCGATCAGCACGCGCAGCGGGCGCCCGGTCACGCCGGCTCCCCCGCCGCCCGGCCGGGCGCCCCGGCCGCCAGGACCGGATCGCCGGGCCCGGGCGCGGGCAGCAGCGCGATCACCTCGAAGCCGCCGCGCTCGTCCTGGCCAGCCTGGAACTCACCGCGCAGCAGGCTGACCCGCTCCCGCAGCCCGGTCAGCCCGTACCCCGGCCCGGTCTCCTCCCGCTCCCGGCCGCCAGAGCCGGACCCGTTCGCGATCTTGACGCTGACCGCGTCGGCCCCGTAGCCGATCTCCACCGCGACCGGGGCGGCCGGAGCGTGCCGCTGAGCGTTGGTCAGCGCTTCCTGCACGACCCGGTAGCAGCACAGCTCGACCGAGCCGGCCAGCCGCCGCGGCCGCCCGCTCACCGTCAGCGTGACCGTCATCGCGGCTCCCGTCATCTTCTCCACCAGCTCGGCCAGGTCGGCGATCCTGGGCTGCGGGGCCGCCTCCGGATCCTGGCCGTCCGGCGAGCGGAGCACACCGAGGGCGACCCGCAGTTCGGTCAGCGCGGCCCTGGCCTCGTCGGCGATCTCGGCGAACGCCGCCTGGCCAGGCTCGCTCAGGCCGGAGACGGCGTACGGGGCGGTCGCGGCCCGGACGGCAATCATCGAGACATGGTGAGCGACCACGTCGTGGAGTTCCCGCGCGATGCTCGCTCGCTCGCTGGCGGCGGCGTCCCGTTCGCGCAGGTGCCTGACCCGTTCCGCGTTCTGGGCCCGCTCGGCGGCCGACGTGCGCCTGGCCAGCAGCAGTTCCCCGGCGCCCCAGGCGGCCAGCGCGGCCAGCGCCTCGGCGATCGAGGCGTCCCAGGGCGAGACATTGCCGCCCAGGCCGGCGCTGCCGAGCAGGGCCACCGCCTCGGTGAGGACGAGAGCCACCGCGGCCGGCCGCCGGGCCAGCACAAGCGGGCACGCGGCCAGGGCGGCCAGCCAGCCGATCACCGCCGCGACCGACCAGGACAGCCGGCCGAACATGATGAACACGGCATTCGCGGTCAGCACGAGGAAGACCGCGACCCCCGGGTACCGCCGGATCACGGCCAGCGGCGCCGTGCCGGCCACGCCGAGGACCACCGCCAGGTCCGGCGGCAGCGGCCCGGCGGCCCGGCCCGCGGAGAACCCGGCCCAGACCGCCAGCACCGTCGCGACCACGACCGGCCCGACCGGCCGCCGGTAGTCGGCGGTCACCAGGCCGAGGGCGCGCTCGACCAGCTTGCCGGGCCAGGAGGCTCCGGACGGCGATCGCGCGCTCGTCATCTCACCAGCATGCCCGTACTGCGGCCGTGCTCGCGTGCACCTCGCGGCCGATCCTGCCCCCTACCCCGGTACCACCGGCGATGATCACCCGTAGAACAGGCGCTCCATCACGGCGCGAGACCGCCGGGCCGTGCGCCGCCAGTCCTGAACCAGCTCCTGCCCGCCGTCCGGCGGGTATCCGAGCAGCCTGGCCGTTGCCGACAGCTCCGTGTGCCCGGCCGGCACGACGTCGGCGGCCCGGCCGGCCGCGAGCATGACCGCGTTCCTGATCCGGGTCGCGAGCAGCCAGGACTCGCGCAGCGCGGCCGCGTCGGCGGCCTCGATCAGCCCGGCCTCGGCCGCGGCCGCCAGCGCCGCCAGGGTGCGCGTGGTGCGCAGCGCCGGCACCGCGCCGCCGTGCCGGAGCTGGATCAGCTGGGTGACCCACTCGGTGTCGGTGAGACCGCCAGGGCCGAGCTTGAGGTGCAGCGCCGGCTCCACGCCGCGCGGCATCCGCTCGGCTTCCATCCTGGCCTTGATCCGCCTGATCTCCCGCACCGACTCATCCGGCAGGCCGCCGGCCGGGTACCGCAGTTCATCGGCCAGGGCCGCGAACGCCGCCCCGAGCCCGGGGTCGCCGGCCACCGGCTCGGCCCGCAGCAGGGCCTGGATCTCCCACGGCTTGGCCCAGCGGTCGTAGTAGGCCCGGTACGAGCCGAGCGTGCGCACCAGCGGGCCCTGCCGTCCTTCCGGGCGCAGGTCGGCGTCCACGCGCAGCGGCGGGTCAGGCCCCGGCCGTCCGAGCAGGCGGCGCAGTTCCTCCGCCGTCGCGTGCGCCGCCCGGGCGGCCAGCTGCTCGTCCCCGCCCGGCTGCACCTGATACAGGAACAGCACGTCAGCGTCACTGCCGTAGGCCAGTTCCTGGCCGCCGAAGCGGCCCATTGCGATCACGCTGACCCAGGCGGCCAGGCCGCCCAGCTTCCCGGCGACCGCGTCGGCGGCCAGGTCCAGGGCCCCGGTCACGGTGACCGCGGCCACCCCGGACAGCGCGGCCGCGGCCTGCTCGGCGTCGAGCAGCCCCAGCACGTCGGCCGCCGCCGTGCGCAGCAGTTCCCGCCGGCGCAGGGCCAGCAGGCCAGCCGCGGCGGCGTCCCG
>JBPCKO010000094.1:0-6424 GCA_051004215.1 Streptosporangiaceae bacterium
GTCCTGGCCGGCGGCCGGGTGCTGGCCGACCGGCTCCGGCCCGGCCTGGTGCGGCTCCTGGCCGACCGGCCGCGTGGCCTCGGCCCGGCCGTGCCGCGGCGGGATTGCCAGCCGCAGCACGTCGGCGAGCGTGCCGCCGTACCGGTCGGCCACTGCCCGGGCCAGCCCGGCGATCTCGGCGCTGAGCACCGGCTCGGGCGAGACCACCCGCTCCAGGAACGCCAACGGGCCCTGGTGCTGCGTCGCCTCGACTCGCTCGACCAGGAAACCGCTGGTCAAACGGCCGGCGAAGCGGACACGAACCCGGCAGCCGGGTACCGCGGCGTCGGTCAAGGGTTCCGGTATCAGATAGTCGAACAACTTGTCGAGGTGCTGTAGCGGCATGTCAACCGCGATTCTGGCGACCGGCCGCACCGCGGCCGGAACCCGCGCGGCTGCGGATCCTGGCCGCCGCCGCGACGGCCGCCGGCCGGCCTGCCCGGCCACACTGGACCCGGCCACACCGGACCCGACCGCGCTGGTCACAGCCCGGCGGCTGCCCTGAGCGCCTCGGTCTTGTCCGTCCGCTCCCACGAGAAATTAGGCTCTTCTCGTCCGAAATGCCCGTAACTAGCGGTCTCCGCGTAGATCGGCCGCAGCAATTCCAGATCCCTGATGATCGCGGCCGGCCGCAGGTCGAACACGGCCAGCACAGCGTCCTGAATCCGTTCGAGCGGGACGACCTCGGTGCCGAAGCACTCCACGAATAGCCCGACCGGCTTGGCCTTGCCGATCGCATAAGCGACCTGGGTCTCGCACCGCTCAGCCAGCCCCGCCGCGACGACATTCTTGGCGACCCAGCGCATCGCGTAGGCGGCGCTGCGGTCCACCTTGGACGGGTCCTTACCGGAGAACGCGCCACCGCCGTGCCTGGCCATGCCGCCGTAGGTGTCGATGATGATCTTGCGGCCGGTCAGGCCCGCGTCCCCCATCGGACCGCCGACTTCGAACCGGCCGGTCGGGTTGACCAGCAGCCGGTAGTTGGCCTTGTCCAGCGCCAGCGAGGCCAGCACCGGCTCGACCACGCGCTCGCGAATGTCGGGCATCAGCAGCGCCTTCAGGTCGATCGCCGGGGCGTGCTGGGTGGACACCACGATCGTGTCCAGCCGGACCGGTTCGTTGCCCACGTACTCGATGGTGACCTGGGTCTTGCCGTCCGGCCTGATGTACGGGATCTCGCCGGTGTGCCGGACCTCCGCGAGCCGGCGGGAGAGCCGGTGCGCCAGCATGATCGGCAGCGGCATCAGCTCCGGGGTTTCCTGGCAGGCGTAGCCGAACATCAGGCCCTGGTCACCCGCGCCCTGCCGGTCGAGGTCGTCGTCGCCTTCGCCCTCGCGGTGCTCGAACGCGTCGGTCACGCCCTGGGCGATGTCCGGTGACTGTGAGCCGATCGAGACCGACACTCCGCAGGACGCCCCGTCGTAGCCCTTGGCCGACGAGTCGTACCCGATCTCCAGGATCTTGTCCCTGATCAGGCCCGGGATGTCGACATAGGTGTTGGTCGTGACCTCACCGGCGACGTGTACCTGGCCGGTGGTGATCAGCGTCTCGACCGCGACCCGGCTCGCCGGGTCGCCCTTCAGCATCGCATCCAGGATCGTGTCGCTGATCTGATCGGCCATCTTGTCCGGATGACCTTCGGTGACCGACTCAGAGGTAAACAGGCGACGAGCCACTTGGCACTCTTTTCTCACGACGCAGGGTTCGCCGAAGTGTAGCCGGGACAGCCGCCTGCGCCGCCGGCACCGGCGATACGTCCGCGTCCCGCCCCTGGTCAGGGCGGCCGGACCCGGTTCCGGAGCGGCCTCAGGGCAGCCGGGCGGCCACGGCGTCCCAGACCACCTCGGCCAGCAGCGCCTTCGGCCCGCGCGGCACCCGCACCCGGGCGCCGTCGGCGGCCAGGATCTCGGCCTCGTTGTCCGCGGTGCCGAAGGCCAGGCCGTTGCCGACCTGGTTGACCACGATCAGGTCGCATCCCTTGGCCGCGAGTTTGGCCTGCCCGTTCGCGATCACGTCGCCGGTCTCGGCGGCAAATCCCACGATCACCTGGCCAGGCCGCCGGGCCGGGCCGGACAGCTCGTGCAGGATGTCCGGGTTCTCGGTCAGCTCGATCGGGTCAGGGGCGCGGCCGTCCTTCTTCAGCTTGACGCCGCTGCGCACCGCGGGCCGGTAGTCGGCCACCGCCGCCGCCATCACGACCGCATCGGCCTTGACCGCGGCCTCCAGCACGGCCTCGCGCAGCTCGCTCGCGGAGGTCACCCGCACCACCCGCGCGCCGGCCGGATCGGGCAGCGCGGTGTTCGCGGCCACCAGCGTGACATCGGCCCCGCGGGCCGCCGCCGCCCGGGCCAGGGCATAGCCCTGCAGCCCCGATGACCAGTTGCCGATGAACCGGACCGGGTCGATCTCTTCCCTGGTTCCCCCGGCCGAGACCACGACCGCGCGCCCGGCCAGGTCGGCCGTCAGGCCCGCCGCTCCCCTGGCCAGCACGCGGACGGCGACCTGATAGATCTCTCCGGGCTCGGGCAGCCGCCCGGGACCTGAGTCCGCTCCGGTCAGCCGCCCGGTGGCCGGCTCGAGCACCAGCGCGCCCCGGCTGCGCAGGGTCGAGACGTTCGCGGCCGTGGCCGGGTGCTGCCACATCTCGGTATGCATCGCGGGCACGAACACCACCGGGCAGCGCGCGGTCAGGAGCACGTTACCGAGCAGGTCAGGGGCCAGGCCGGCGGCCGCCCGGGCGAGCAGGTCGGCGGTCGCGGGCGCGACCAGCACGAGGTCGGCTTCCTGGCCCAGCTTGACGTGCGGCACCTCGGCCACGTCGTCCCACGGGCTGGTGCTCACCGGCTGCCCGGACAGGGCCTGCCAGGTGGCAGCGCCGACAAACCGCAGCGCGTCCGGCGTCGGCACGACCCTGACCTGGTGCCCGGACTCGGTCAGGAGCCGCAGCAGCTCGCAGACCTTGTAGGCGGCGATACCAGCGCCGACCCCCAGGACAATGCGCACGGCCCGCGCCGGTCAGCCAGTCAGCCGGTCAGGTGACCGGGATTTCCGGCTGCTCCGCCACGAGCATTCCCTCGCTGATCTCGCGCAGGGCGATTGACAGCGGCTTCTCCTGGACCCTGGTCTCGACCAGCGGTCCGACGTACTCGAGCAGGCCCTCGCCGAGCTGGGCGTAATAGGCGTTGATCTGCCTGGCGCGCTTGGAGGCCATGATCACCAGCCCGTACTTGCTGTCGACCACGTCCAGCAGCTCGTCGATGGGCGGGTTAATGATTCCTTCTTGCGACGGAGTTGCTGTCACCATGTGCCTTCCGAGAGAGCGCGGCGCCATCCGCGGGCGCAGCGCGCGACAAGCGTCAAAGGTTCGCGAGCCTTACCGGGACGGCAGATCCGCCGGCTGGGCTGTCATCAAGGCTACCAGCTGAGCGCAGACGTCCTCGACCGACGTGTTCACCAGCGTGATGTCGAACTCACTCTCCGCGCGCAACTCGGCCCTGGCCGCCTCCAGCCGCTGCTCGATGACCGCCGCGGACTCGGTCTCCCGCCCGGTCAGCCGCCGTACCAGCTCGTCCCACGTGGGCGGGGCGAGAAAGACGAGCAGCGCGTCGGGCACGGCCTCGCGTACCTGGCGGGCCCCGACGACGTCTAGTTCCAGCAGCCCAGGCACCCCGGCCAGGAGGCGCCGGGAGACCGGATCGCGGGGAGTTCCGTAATAGTGACCGGCGAAGCGGGCCCACTCCAGCAGGTGCCCGCCCGTGACCAGCTGATCGAACTCGGCCTCGCTGAGGAAGAAGTACTCGCGGCCGTGTTCTTCGCCCGGCCTGGGCCGCCTGGTCGTCACCGACACCGACAGCCACACCTGCGGGCAGTTCCGCCTGATCGCCTGGACGACCGTGCTCTTGCCGACCCCGCTCGGGCCGGACAGGACCGTCAGGCCAGCCGGGACGGGGCCCGCGTCGTCCGATCGGCTCGAATCAGCCGGATCAGTCATGACGCGGTGCTCCCGTCCCGCCCGTGTCGCCTGGCGGACTACTCAGACGTCGCGGAATTCCTGCTCGAGCGCTATCCGCTGGTTGGCGCCCAGGCCCCGGACCCGGCGCGACTCGGCGATGCCCAGCCGCTCCATGATCTGCTTGGCCCGGACCTTACCCACGCCGGGCATGGACTCGAGCAGGGCCGAAACCTTCATCTTGCCGACGACGTCGTCCGTCTGGCCGTCCTTGAGCACCGCCGGCAGCGTCGTGGAGGCATGCTTGAGCTTATTCTTGATCTCAGCGCGCTCCTTGCGGGCCTTAGCGGCCTTCTCAAGAGCGGCCGCCCGCTGCTCGGGAGTCAGTGGAGGAAGAGCCACGCGTGGTCACCTCGGGTTTCGTATCGAAAAACTCTGTTCGCGAGGGGAAACTAGCGAGTTCAGGCCGCTAGGGCAACGCGAACCCCCGTTTATCGCGTCACAATTCATCCACAATTACGTAGCGAGCACGATCAGGTGCCTAGCGTAATCGTACGACGTCGCGCGCGTCCCGTAAGAAGCGACTTGCGTAGGTAATCTACCTGAGGGCGTCTTTAACTGTTTTGTCAGTTTGTAAGGACTCCCGAATCCGGCGACGTGCCGGTCAGCCGGGAGCGGGCTGTGCGCGGCGCAGGGCGGTCGCGAGCGAGGCGGCCGCGGCGCCCGGATCGGGGGCGCCCGTGATCGGGCGGCCGATTACCAGCAGATCGGATCCGTTGCTCAGCGCTTCCTGCGGGGTCGCGACCCTGGCCTGATCGTGGCTCGCCTGCCCGGCCGGCCGCACGCCGGGAGTGACCAGCGTGATGCCCGGGCCGACCTCGGCCCGGACCGCGGCCGCCTCCTGCGGCGAGCACACCAGGCCGCGGGCCCCGGCCCCGACCGCCAGCGTGGCCAGCCGCAGCACCGCGTCCCTGACCGGGCCGGCCAGGCCGATGTCGTCCAGGTCGGCGTTGCTGAGCGAGGTCAGCACGGTCACCGCCACGATCATGGTGTCCGGCAGGGCCTGCACGGCCTCGGCGATGGCCGCCGTGCCGGCCGCCGCGTGCACGGTCAGCAGGTCCGGCCTGACCTTGGCGACCGCCCGGGCGGCCCGGCCGACCGTGGCCGGGATGTCGTGCAGCTTCAGGTCGAGGAATACGTCGACCCCGCGCGGGCCGCGCACCGACGCAACCGCCTCAGGGCCGAACTTCAGGTACAGCTCGAGCCCGACCTTCAGGGTGCTGACGTGCGGCGTGACCAGGTCGGCCCAGTACGCGGCGGTGTCCAGGTCGGGCGCGTCGAGCGCGACGGCGATCGGGGCGCGGGTGGTCATGGTCACTCCCTCTGGTCGGGGCCGGCTGGCTCGTCGGGGCCGGCTGGCTGGCTCGTAACGGCCGGCCGCGGCGGGCCAGGCGACTGCTCTGGTACCTGCCCGCTCACGGGGCGTTTCCCCGGCTCCTGGCCGACCCAGTTCTGGCGGACCCGGTGGCCTCGTGCGCGAGCCCGATCACCTGCGACACCCGGTCAATGCCGCGCCGCGACAGCTCCTCGTCGAGCTCACGCAGGATCCGCGCGCAGGCCGACGGGTCGTGAAAGATCGCGGTGCCGACGCTGACCATGGACGCGCCGGCCAGCATCAGCTCCAGGGCGTCCCGGCCGGTCAGCACGCCGCCCATGCCGATGATCGGCACATCGGGCAGCGCCTGCCTGACCTGCCAGATGCACCGCACCGCCACCGGCCGGATGGCCGGACCGGACAGGCCGCCGGTCAGCCCGGCCAGCACGGGGCGCATGGTGTCGGTGTCGATCACCATCCCGAGCAGCGTGTTGATCATGGACAGGCCGTCGGCCCCGGCGGCCACGCAGGCGCGCGCGATCGCGACGATGTCGGTGACGTCCGGCGAGAGCTTGGCGAAGACCGGGATGCCGGGCCGGGCCCGGCCGCGCACGGCGGCCATCACCGCCGCCGCGTCGGCGGCGTCGCACGCGAACACCTGGCCGCGGTGCTCGACGTTCGGGCAGGAGATGTTGACCTCGATCGCGGTCACGCCCGCGGCGTCGGAGAGGCGGCCCGCCAGCTCGGCGTACTCGTCCACGGTGCTGCCGGCGATCGAGACCACCGCCCGGGCGCCGCGGGACAGCAGCCACGGCAGGTCCCGCTGCAAGAAGGCGTCGATGCCCGGCCCCTGCAGCCCGATCGAGTTCAGCATGCCGCTGGCCGTCTCGGCCATCCGCGGGGTGGGCCGCCCGGCCCTGGGAGCCAGCATGACCGACTTGGTGACGATCGCCCCGACCCTGGACACGTCGATGAACTGGGCCAGCTCACGGCCCGAGCTGGCGCAGCCGGAAGCGGTCAGGATCGGGTTCGGCAGTTCCACCGGGCCGAGCCTGGTGCGC
>JBPCKO010000095.1:0-12405 GCA_051004215.1 Streptosporangiaceae bacterium
GGCTGACCCTGGCGCTGGTCCAGCCGGGGCTGGCCCCCGGACCTGGCCGCCGGCTGAACGAGGGCATCAGGCTGACCCTCGCTGCCCGGCCGGCCGATCTGATCGTCTGGGGCGAGAGCAGCGTCGGCTACGACCTGAACGCCGACCACGCGATCACCCGGCGGCTGCAGCGGCTGTCGGCCAGGCTGGGCACTCCGCTGCTGGTCAGCCAGGACGCGATCAGCCCGGCCGGCGCGAAGTCTAAGGTCGCGGACCTGATCGGGCCCGGCGGCATCGAGCAGTCTTACGCCAAG
Organism: Streptosporangiaceae bacterium; assembly: GCA_051004215.1. GTDB lineage: Bacteria > Actinomycetota > Actinomycetes > Streptosporangiales > Streptosporangiaceae > Chersky-822. Next base: position 294 of record JBPCKO010000095.1, read on the forward strand.
ACCAGGCTGGTGCCGTTCGGCGAGTACATACCGTTCAGGACCGCGCTGGGCTGGCTATCTTCGATCAGCCGGGCGGCGCCGCAGAACATGGTGACCGGCAATGGGGCACGTGTGCTGCACGCCATTCTCGGCGACGGCCGGCGACTCAATTTCGGGGCGCTGATCTGCTTCGAGTCCTCGTTCCCGGACATGTCAAGGGCCGACGCGAACCGCGGCGCCCAGGTCATCATCTACCAGACCTCGGACTCGACCTTCCAGGGCAGCTGGGCGCCCGAGCAGCACGCCTCGCTCGCGGCGCTGCGCGCGGCCGAGACCGGCCGTCCGGCCGTGCAGGCCGCGCTGACCGGCGACTCGGCGGCGTTCGACGCTCGCGGGCGGCTGCTGGCCTGGGCGAGCACCCAGGACCGCGGTGTCCTGCCCGTCACCGTGTCCCTGCCGCGAGCCAGCGTCCGTACCCCGTTCGGCCGGTACGGCGACTATGTCCCCTGGTTCGCGATCGCGGTCACGGCGATCGCCTCTTTGGTCGCCCTGAACAGCTCGCGCGACAACCGCCGGCTGGCCAGGCCGCGCCGTTCCCGTGGCCCTGTCACGGGCCCCTAGCGGTGGCGAATCTTGGACTAAGCACGCCAGCGCCGCGGGCATACTGGGGAAGCCGCGCGGGTACCCCGCAACGGTGAACTGAGTCCGCTCCGCTCCGCTGGGAGGACGGCGTGCTGCATCTTCAGGTCCGGTCGGGCCGGCCCAAGCTCATCCCGGTCGTGCTGGCCTGCACGGCCGGGCTGCTGGCCGCGGCCTGCCAGTCAGGGAACAGCGGGCCGGGCAGCGGCGCCTCCGGCCAGCCAGCCGGGAGCAGCACCCCCGCGTCCACATCGGTGCAGCTGTCCATCACCCCGGGCAGCGGCAGCACAAGCGCCGACCCGCGCAAGGGCATCACGGTCACCGCCAGCCGCGGCACGATCTCCTCGGTCAAAGTTACCGGCGCCGGGCTCACCGGCCAGCGAGCCGTCACCGGCACGCTGAACAGCGCGAAGACCTCCTGGCACAGCACCTGGGCGCTGCCGGTGGATCAGAAGCTGACCGTCACCGCGTCCGGCACCGGCTCCGGGGCCACGGTGACCAAGACCAGCACGTTCACGACCATGCGGCCGGCCCAGACGTTTACCACGCGCATCTTCGAGGGCTACAAGAAGCAGTACGGGGTCGGGATGCCGATCCTGCTGACCTTCAGCCAGCCGGTCAAGAACCGGGCCGCGGTGGAGAAGGCACTGTCGATCACCACGTCCAAGCCCGTGGTCGGCGCCTGGTACTGGGACAACAGCCAGACCTTGTCGTTCCGGCCGCGGGACTACTGGCCGGCCCACACCACGGTCAGCTTCGTCGCCCATCTGGACGGCGTGGAGGCGTCCCCCGGCGTCTACGGCGACCACACCTTGACCCAGCAGTTCAGCATCGGCCGCTCGCTGATCGTGGTCGCGAGCACGGCCAGGCACCACATGAAGCTGTACCGGAACGGCAAGCTGCTGCGGACCTGGCCGATCAGCACCGGCCGCCCCGGCGACTGGACGCCGAACGGGACCTACCTGACCATCGAGAAGGAGAACCCGGTCCTGATGAAGGGCCCGGGCTACTCGCTCGAGGTGCCGTGGTCGGTCCGCTTCACCTGGAGCGGTGACTACCTGCACGACGCCTACTGGTCGGTGGGCCAGCAGGGCTTCACCAACGTCAGTCATGGCTGCGTCAACATGGCGCCCGCGGACGCTGAGTACTACTACAAGATGGCCGTCCCCGGCGATCCGGTGACGGTTGTCGGCAGCCCGCGCGGCGGTGCCTGGGACAACGGCTGGACGCAGTGGTTCCTGAGCTGGCCGCAGTTCGTCAAGGGCAGCGCGCTGCACGAGGCGGTCCAGGCCGGCCCGGACGGCAGCACGTTCGTGTCGGCGTCCAGCCTGGCCGCGTCGACCGCGAAAGCGCCGCTCGGCACCTCGGCGCACGGCAACTCACGCGCCAGCTAAGGCAGCTCGGCGCACGGCGACTCACGCGCCAGCTCGGGCACCTCGGCGCACGGCATCTCCCGCCAGCTCAGGTCCCTTGCCGCACCCCCGGCGGGCGGCTGGGCGGCCAGCCTGAGCTGGATGTGGGGGAGTTCCGGCTGATCAAATCGGTCGGTACCGGGTGCATCTACCCTCTGAGCCGGTGACGTGCGTCACTTGGGCTGACCAAGGAATTAATGCTGAGTGACGGTGACGTTACACACTGTGACCCCCGCCGGGGAGCTGATCCGGACCCCACCGGAACCGACGCTTCCCGCATCCTCAGGCCGGCCGGCCGGCGCGCCCCCTGAGCGTGCCTGAGCGGCCGTCCGCGCTAGACCAGCGAGGTGTGCGCGTCAGCGTGCGCCAGACTGCCGGCCGGAAGATGTCCGACGGCTAGAGCGCCGGTCCTGTTCAATACCCCAGGACCGGGTGGCGGCGGGTCAGCACGGAAGGAATGCGATGACCCGCACCCCCCGAGTTGGCAACAAGCTTCGTGACCTGACCGGCCGGATCCCGGCCGGCCTGACCCGCAAGTCCGCCGCCTACGCGGGCGCCGGCCTCGCGCTGGCCGGCGTCGGCACGGTCGCGTCGGTTACCGGCCTGACCGGCACCCCGGACGCGGCCGCGGCCACGGCCCAGCCGGCCGCGCTGAACCGGATCGTCGCCCCGGCCGGCCACACGATTACGCCCCCGGCGACCAAGCCCACCGCACGCGCCAAGCACACCGTGCCGGTCACGCACGCGGCGGCGACTAGTGCCACCAAGCCCAGCGCCGCCAAGAAGGCGGCCAAGCACGCCACCACCTGGGCCGCGGTCAGCCGCGTGGTGGCCGCCCGCACCTACCCCAAGGCGACCGGTCACGGCGCCCTGCCCGCCCAGGACCAGCTGACCCCGGCCGGCACCAGCGGCCCCCAGACCTGGCTGCCGATGACCACGGCGAGGTACGAGAACGCGAAGGCCATCGTGCGGGCCGCAATCGACCGGCACATGGGCGTGCGTTCTGCGGTGATCGCGGTTGCCACCGCCATGCAGGAGTCCGGCCTGGTGAACGTCGACTACGGGACCTCGGACTCGCTCGGCCTGTTCCAGCAGCGGCCGTCCTGCGGCTGGGGCACCGCGGCCCAGATCATGCACCCGGGCTATGCGGCCGGCGCGTTCCTGTCCGCGCTGCACGGTTACCAGCAGCGGACCCCGGGCTGGGCGAGCGCTCCGCTGTGGCAGGCCGCCCAGGGTGTCCAGGCTTCCGCTTACCCGTACGCCTACGCCAAGTGGGAGGCCCAGGCCGCGACCATGGTCTCGTCGATCACCAAGCGCCTGGTCTGATCCCGGCCCCGCGCCTGGCCGCCAACCCCCCTCCCCCCGAGGCGGCCATCGCGCGGATCGCGGCCGCGATCCCCCCTCGCGCGCCACGACCCACCGTGCGCCCCGCCTCCCCCCCCGTAGGAGGCGGGGCACACGCCTGTCCCCACCCCGCCCCGCCCGGCCCGGCTGCCCGCCGCCGCTCCGGCCGAACCCGCCCCGCCCGGCCCGGCTGCCGCCCCCGCACCACAGAGTTCCCCATGATCTAGTGGAGTTGTTCGAGCTATTGGGAGTAAGTCCACTAGATCATGAACTGCCGGCTCAGATCGAACCCCGAGACGCGAACGGCGGACCCGGGGGGCGAACATAGCGGGCGGGCGGAACGAAGGGACCGCGAACCTTAAGGACTGGCAAATTTCGCTGCACCTGGTCGGGGCAGTGGCTTGGATGATGTAGAACATTCGCCATGGAGAACTTCCTGACCCAGGTGATGACCAGCCACGGCTACCTGGCGCTGATCATCTTCGCTTTCGTCGAGGCTTGCTGCATTCCGATCTCCTCGGAGATCACCTTCGCCTGGGCCGGGAGCATCGCGTTCGCGCACCCGGACAAGTTCACGGTCGCCGCGGTCATCATCATCGGCACGATCGCGGAACTGGCCGGTTCGACGCTCGCGTACGTGGTGGGCCGGCGCGGCGGCCGGCACCTGCTAGAAAATTACGGCAAATGGGTGCTGATCAGCCATTCCGATCTGGACCGGGCCGAGCGCTTCTTCGCCGGGCGCGGATCCTGGGCGGTCGCCGTGGCCAGGGCGCTCCCGCTGGTGCGCTGCTTCGCCGGGTTCGGCGCGGGCGTGGTCGAGGTCCCGATGCTGCCGTTCACGATCTTCAACGCGATCGGCACCCTCGTCTGGACCACCGCGCTCACGCTGCTCGGCTATAACCTCGGCTCGACCGTGGACAGGTTCTTCAAGACGTTCTCGGTGGCCGGCATCGTCCTGGTGGTGCTACTGCTCGGCGGACTGATCGCGCACCGGGTGCACGCACTGCGCAAGGACGCGCACCGGCGGGAGGCCATCGCGGCCCAGGCCGACGCCGGTGATCCTGGCACTCCCGGCGCGCCGGTCCCGCCCGCGGGCTCGCGCCGGGCCGGCGCAGGCACCGGCAACGGAACCGGGCGCACCGGGGGCGCGCACCGCAGCGGCCGCGGCCCGTCTTCGTAACCGGCTGCGCTGAGCTGGCCGCGGTCAGTCCGTGAGCGCCTGGTAGATCAGCTGCCGCAGCTGCGGCCTGATCGGATGGGCGCTGGACGGCATCAGCTGGGTGAAGAACGACGCGGTCAGCCCGGTCGCCGGATCCACGAAAAACGCCGTGCTGGCCGCGCCGCCCCAGGAGAACTCCCCCTCGCTGGCGGCCGTGCGCCCGGGCACCGGATCCAGCGTCACCGCGAAGCCGAGCCCGAACCCGACACCGCGGAACGGCGCTTCAGCGAACAGCGGCCGGCCGAACTGCTCCAGGTCCGCTCCGCCCGGCAGATGGTTGCGGGTCATGTAGGCCACCGTGCGCGGGCCGAGCAGCCGGACCCCGTCCAGCGAGCCCGCCGGACTGTCGGGCGCCGCGAGCAGCATCGAGGTGAACCGGTGGTAGTCGGCCGCCGTGCCCAGCAGCCCGCCGCCTCCGCCCACGAACCGCGGCCGGTGGCTGGCCACCGCGCCCATCGCGTCGAGCCTGATCGCTCTGCGGCCGGGGCCGACCGTGTACAACGCGCCGAGCCTGGCCCGCTCGGCCTCCTCCAGCCAGAACCCGGTGTCGGTCATCGCGAGCGGCCCGAAGATCCGGCTGGCGAGGAACTCGTCAAGCCCGCAGCCCGCCGCGACCTCCACCACCCGGCCAAGCACATCGGTCGCGACCGAGTAGTTCCACTCGGTCCCCGGCTGGAACAGCAGCGGCAGTTCCGCCCAGGCGTCGCAGCAGGCGGCCAGGTCCGAGCCCCGTGGCGTGCCCCATTCGAAACCGGCCCCGCGGTAGAGCGCGTCGACCGGGTGGGAGCGGTGGAACCCGTAGGTCAGCCCGGAGGTGTGGGTGAGCAGGTGCCAGATGCGCACCGGCTCGGTGGCGGGCCCGGTCACCGGCCTGATGTCCGTGCCGCCGGTGAACACCCGCACGCCGGCGAAGGACGGGATGAACGCGCTGACCGGGTCGGTGAGCTCGAACGCGCCCTCCTCGTACAGCAGCATCGCGGCGACCGAGGTCACCGGCTTGCTCATCGAGTAGATCCGCCAGATCGTGTCGGTCTCCACCGGCAGGCCGGCCTCGACGTCGCGCTGGCCGTAGCTGGACACGTAGGCGAGCTTGCCGTGCCGGCTCACGGTCAGCAGCCAGCCCGGCAGCCGGCCATCGTCGACGTACCTGGCGAAGTGCTTGTCCAGCCGGGCCAGCCGCCCGGCGTCCAGGCCGACGTCGCCGGGTTCCGTCTCAGGAGCCAGGCCTGCGCCCATCGCCACCGCCTTTCTCGGTGCGCCCGGCCTGAACCGGACCCACATCGGAGGGCGGCGGGGAGCCGGTCCCCGGGCCCAGGTGCACATCGGCGCGAGATCTCCGCCATGTCTCGTATAGCAAGATTCCGGCGGCGACGGCAAGGTTGAGCGACTCGGCGGTGCCGGTCATCGGGATCCGCAGCCGCAGGTCCCCGGCGGCCAGCAGATCGGCCGGCAGGCCGGAGCCCTCGCTGCCGAGCAGCACCGCCAGCGGCCTGGGCAGCCGCTCATCCCAGAACGTGGCCTGGTCCCCGGGTCCGGCCGGCTGGCCCGAGGCCACCGCGAGCGTCACCCCGCGCCCGGCGCACCAGCTCAGGAACCCGGCCGGCTCGGCCGCGGCGACCGGGACGCCGAACACCGCGCCCATCGACGCCTTCACCGCGGCCGGGTCGAACGGATCGGTGCACGGGCCGACCAGGATGACCCCGGCCGCGCCGGCGGCGTCGGCGGTGCGGATGATCGTGCCGAGATTGCCGGGGTTGGCGACCTCGTGCAGCGCCACGAAGACCGAGCCGGGCCGCACCGCCAGCCCGGTCAGCGACAGGTCGGGCTGGCGCACGATCGCGGCCAGGCCGGCCGGCCCGTCCCGGTCGCCGATCCGCCCGAAGAGCTCGGCCGAGATCCTGGCCACCCGGGTGCCCCGGCTCTCCTGCCCGGCCACCAGGCCGGCCGCCGGCGCCCGCAGCAGGTCGGGCGCGACGATCAGTACCTCGATTTCCGCGCCGGCCTCCACGGCCTGCCAGACCGGCTGGATGCCGCGCACCACGAACGCGCCCTCGCGCCGCCGGTGCCGGCGGTCGCCGAGCTGGCGGACCCGCTTGATCAGCGGATTCGCCGCGCTGGTGATCAGCTCCGGCATCGGGTTCCCTCCTCGCACGGCCCGGCGGCCCGCGCGGGCCGGCCAGGGATCGGCCCGGCCGGCGGTCCCCTATAGTTAACGCCCGATCCGGTAAGGAGCGGCGAATGGGCGCGGAACGCGATCGGGTGTCCGGTTTCGGAAGGCTGGACTACGGCCTGCGCCAGGCCGGGGACTGGTACCGGTGGGGACCCTACGTCAGCGAGCGCCAGTGGGGCACGGTCCGCGAGGACTACAGCGCCGACGGCGACGCCTGGAACTACCTGTCGCACGACCAGGCCAGGTCCCGGGCCTACCGCTGGGGCGAGGACGGGCTGGCCGGCTTCAGCGACATCCACCAGCGGCTGTGCCTGGGCCTGGCCCTGTGGAACGGCCAGGACCCGATCCTGAAAGAACGCCTGTTCGGCCTGACCAGCGCCCAGGGCAACCACGGCGAGGACGTCAAGGAGTACTGGTGGTACACCGACGCGATCCCCAGCCACGCCTGGAACCGCTGGCGCTACCACTACCCGCAGGCCAGCTTTCCCTATGCCGACCTGGTGCGGGTCAATGCCGCGCGGACCAGGAACGATCCGGAGTTCGAACTCCTCGACACCGCAGTGTTCGACGAGGATCGCTACTGGATCGTGGCGGTCGACTACGCCAAGGCCGGTCCCGATGACCTGCTGGTGCGGATCGGGGTGACCAACGCCGGGCCCGAGCCGGCCACGCTGCACGTGCTGCCGACGGCCTGGTTCCGCAACACCTGGTCCTGGGGCGACGAGGGCGAGGATCGGCCCGAGCTGTCGGCGGCCCAGGGCGGCCCCGGCTGGGCCGCGGTCAGCGTGCCGCATCCGTTCGCGGGCGACCTGGAACTGCTCGCCGGGCCACTGCCCGACGGCAGCCTGCCCGACGTGTTGTTCTGTGAAAATGACACGAACACCGCCCTGCTCTACGGGTCCGCTCCCGGGCCGGCCTACCCGAAGGACGGGATCGGGGATCATGTCATCGGCGGAGCACCGACCGTCAACCCGGCGAGAACCGGCACCAAGTGCTCGCCCTGGTACCGGCTGACGCTGGCCGGCGGCCAGTCGGCCGAGCTGCGATTGCGGCTGCGGCCGCGGCCGGCGGCGCAGGCCCTCCCCTCGCCGCCCGCACCGGCCGCGGCGCAGGCCCTCGGCGATGATTTCGACCGCGTGATGGCGCAGCGCCAGGCCGAGGCCGACGAGTTCTACGCCGAGCTGACCCCGGCCGGCGCGACCGCCGACGAGGCGATGATCCTGCGCCAGGCGTTCGCCGGGATGCTGTGGAGCAAGCAGCTGTTCTATTACGACGTCCAGCGCTGGCTGGATGGCGACCCGGCCCAGCCGGCCCCGCCGCCGGAGCGGCTGGACGGCCGGAACAGCCGCTGGCGGAGTTTCGACGCGTTCGACATCATGTCCATGCCGGACAAGTGGGAGTACCCCTGGTTCGCGGCCTGGGACCTGGCCTTTCACTGCGTCGCCCTGGCCCACGTCGACCCGGCCTTCGCCAAGTACCAGCTCATCCTGCTCTGCCGCGAGTGGTTCCAGCACCCCAGCGGGGCGCTGCCGGCCTACGAGTGGGACTTCGGCGACGTCAACCCGCCGGTGCAGGCCTGGGCCGCGCTCGAGGTGTTCGCGGTCGACGGCGGCCGGGACATCGACTTCCTCAGCCGGGTCTTCGACAAGCTGCTGGTGAATTTCACCTGGTGGGTGAACCGGGAGGACGCCGAGGGCAACAACCTGTTCGAGGGCGGCTTCCTCGGCCTGGACAACATCGGCCCGATCGACCGCTCGCACCTGCCGGTCGGCGGGATCCTCGAGCAGTCCGACGCCACCGGCTGGATGGGCTTCTACGCGATGGCGATGGCCACGATCGCGCTCGTCCTGCACCGGTCGGGCCAGCGGCCGGGCACCGACCTGATGATGAAATTCCTCGAGCACTTCGCGGCGATCAGGAACGCGCTCGACGGCCTCGGCCTGTGGGACGAGTACGACGGCATCTACTACGACCGGCTGATCACCCCGGGTGGCCAGGCCGTCCCGGTCCGGGTCCGCTCGGTGGCGGGCATGATCCCGGCCCTCGCGCTCGGCGTCGTGGACCAGTCCGCCCTGGAAGGCTCGATGGCGGTCGGCAAGCGGTTCGCCGGCCTGCTGGCCGGGCTGGACGTCAACGGGCCGGACGTCAGCGGGCCGGCCGTCGGCGGGCCGGCCGTCAGCGGGCTGGCCGCGCCCGTGCCGGCCGGCACGCCCCTGAACACGGTCGGCCTGCTCAGGGGGGAGGCCGGGCACCAGCGGCTGCTGCTCAGCCTGGCCGGCCCCGACAAGCTGGCCCGGCTGCTGGCCCGGCTGTTCGACGAGTCCGAGTTCTTGTCCCCGCACGGGCTGCGGGCGCTGTCGGCCTGGCACCGTGAGCATCCGTACACGATCGACGTGGAGGGCTATCAGGCGTCGATCGACTACGAGCCGGCCGAGTCGACCACGCCGCTGTTCGGCGGCAACTCGAACTGGCGCGGCCCGGTCTGGTTCCCGATCAACTACCTCGTGATCAGCGCGCTGGAGCGGTACCACGCGTTCTTCGGCGACGAGCTGACCGTGGAGTACCCGACCGGGTCAGGCCAGCAGCGCCACCTGGGCGAGATCGCGGCCGACCTGAGCGACCGGCTGATCTCCCTGTTCGCCCCGGGCCCGGACGGCCGCCGGCCCTGCTTCGGCGGCACCGAGCGGCTGCAGACCGACCCGGCCTGGCGGGACAACCTGGTGTTCAGCGAGTACTTCCACGGCGATAACGGAGCCGGCCTCGGGGCCTCGCACCAGACCGGCTGGACCGGGCTGATCGCCGATCTGATCCGGCGCAAGCACGGCGCCGGGCCGAGCGTGGGCGAGGTCATCGCCCGGATCGCGAGCCGCCCGCCGGGTGCCGCGGAGGCGGCCCGGCCCTGATCATGAGGTGCCCGGCCGGGGACTCGCGGATTGCGGAACGTATTGACCTCGAATCGCGGTGTGAGTCCACCTCGGGCCGTATGGTTCGTTATGAGCCTGCCCCGGCAGGCACGTCCAAGGAGCCAGCATGCCGACACGACCCGGCGAAGACCGCGGGTGAGCGCTGATACCCGGGTCCCGGCATCCGATCCGGCCCGCCCCGCTGGCTCCCGGGTGAGCTGGCCGGTCCGTACCGGCAGCGCCCCGCCGCTGACCGCCGGTTTCGTGGCCCGGCCGGAGTCGGCCCCCGGCCTGGCCCAGGTCCTGACGCCCGGCAGCGCGGTAGCGCTGACGCCGGCCAGGGCGACCCGCACCCCGGTCCCGCCGGGCTCGCCGGACTGGCCAGGATGCTGCGGCAAGACGCAGCTGGCCGTCTACTTCGCGGAGTCGCTGTGGCAGGCCAGGGAGCTGGAACTGCTGGTCTGGGTGACCGCGGTGAGCCGGGCGGCGATCCTGTCCGGCTACGCCGCCGCCGCGGCCGCCGCGCTGGGCGTCAGCGAGACCGGCGACGCCGAGGCGACCGCGGCCCGTTTCCTCGGCTGGCTCGGCGAAACCAGCCGGCCCTGGCTCATCATCCTGGACGACCTGGCCACGCCGGCCGACATGGACGGGCTGTGGCCGGCCGGACAGACCGGACGCACGCTGCTGACCACGTCGCTGCCGCCCGCCTCGTTCGGCCCGCAGCGGCTGGTGCCGTTCCCGATGGGCGGGCTGAGCCGCCGCGAGTCGCTGAGCTACCTGCTCGGGCTGCTGGCCGATGACCGTGGCCAGCGGACCGGGGCTATCGACCTGGTCGACATGGTTGGCGGGGAACCGCTCGCCCTCGGGCAGGCCGGTGCCGTGGTCGACAACTCCGGCCTGTCCTGCCGCGACTACACCGATTTGTTCGCCCGCAAGCGGGAACAGCTCGCGGGCAGCTTTCCCGGCCGGCCGCCGGCCGCCGCGATCAGCTGGACGCTCTGCGTCGAGCAGGCCTGCCGGATGCTGCCTGGCGCACCGGTGCAGGCGATGCTGGTGCTGGCCGCGGTGCTGGACGGGCACTGGATCCCGGCCCCGGTGTTCACCGCGAGCGCGGCGCTGGACTATGCGGGCGAGGCGGCCAGGCGGGCCGCCAGCCAGGAGGACGCCTGGGCCTGCGTCGCCAGCCTGGAGCACACCGGCCTGGTGACGGTCGACCGCTCGGCCAGTCCGGTGCTGGTCAGGATCGACCCCTCCGTGCAGGCGGCGGTGCGGTCGGCCGCCCCGCGCCAGCTGCTCGAGCGGGCGGCGATGGCCGCGGCCATCGCGCTGCTCGACGTGTGGCCGGAACACGACGCGGGCACCAGCCTTGGCGACAGCCTGCGGGCCTGCGCGATGAGCGTGATCAGGATCGCCGGGGACGCGCTGTGGGCCGGTGACACCTACCGGCTGCAATTCCGTACCGGGCTGAGCCTGGAGGACTCCGGCCTGACCCTGCTCGCCGCCGCGCACTGGAACCACGTGGCCGCGGCCAGCGAGCGGTACCTGGGCGCCGATCACCCGGACGCGCTGGCGGCCGGTGACCAGCTGGCCGAGGCGTTCCTGGCCGCGGGGCGGGCGCTGGAGGCACTGCCCTGGTTCCGGCGCGTGCTCGCCGACCGGACCGCGGCGCTGGGCCCGGAGAATCGGGCTACCACCGAGTTCGAGGCGAAGACCGGGCGGGCGCTGCTGGCGGCCGGCCGCCCGGACAAGGCCGTCACCTTGCTGGAGCGGATCGCCAGCAAGCGGGCCGAGCTACGCGGCAGCAGTGACCCCGAGGTGCTGGACGCCAAGGACGCGCTGGCCGCGGCCTACTGCGCGGCCGGCCGCACCGACGACGGCATCGAGGTGTACCGGCGCCTGCTGGCCGACCGTGAGCACAGCCAGGGGAGCCGGCATCTGGCCACCTTGAGCACCTGCCTGCGGCTGGCCGACGCGTACCTGACGGCCGGGCGCATCAAGGAGGCCGTCTCGGCCTACAAGCGGGTGCTGTCCGGGCGGGAGCGGGCGCTCGGCCGTGACCATCCGGACACGATCACGGCCCGCAGCAGGCTGGCGACCGCCTACCAGGAGGCCGGCAAGATGGCCATGGCCGTCCAGCTGCATGAGCAGGCGCGGGCGGATTCGGAGCAGGTGCTCGGCGTCGATCACGCCGACACGCTCAGCCGCCGGGTGAACCTCGCCCACGCCTTCTACGCGGTCGGCCGGATTGGCGACGCGACCAAGCTGCTGCGCGAGACCGCCGAGCGGTGCGAGCGGGCCCTGGCCCCCGATGACGAGCTGACCAGGGCGGTCACCGAGAGCCTGGCCAGGATCGTCGGGACCGACTGAGCGGGGTGGGGGGGGGGGGGAGGGGGGAGGCCCACCCCCCCTCGCCGACCTCCCTCCCCCTCTTTTGCGCTCTCCCCCC
>JBPCKO010000096.1:0-8977 GCA_051004215.1 Streptosporangiaceae bacterium
CGCGACAGCAACGCGGCGGCGTGCAGCATCGCGACGTCCTCGCCCGACCTGGCCGCACCGCCCGACTCGCCCGGCCCGGCCGGCCGGTCCGGCTCGCCGGGCCCGCCGAGGCCAGCCGGGTCGAGCAGGCTGGCCGATGGAAACGCCGCCCGCCCGGTTCCCAGCACGGCCGCGTGGACCAGCCCGGGCCAGCCGGGTGCCGCGGCGCCGCCCCGGGCTTCCGGCTTCATCCCGGCCATCGGTCCGCTCCCCCGGCCGCAGAGCCGGCGACGCCGGCCCCCTGGCCGCCGGCCAGCCAGCCGGTCAGGAGCTGGCCGGCCCAGCCGGCCGGCCCGGCCGCCTGGGGGGTGAACGCGAATCCGTCCCACTCCCCGGCGACGTCCACCGGCCAGCCGCCGGACAGCGCCAGCAGCGCCCACCTGACCTGGTCGCCGCCCGCGACCGGCATCGCCTGGCCGGCGGCGTCGCGCAGCAGCCAGCGATCGCCCGGTGAACCGGGATCGGCAGGCAGGACCGTGAGGCCGCCAGCGCACATCGGCAGCAGATCCGCCCACGGGTCGGCCGACAGCCAGCGGGCCGCTCGGGCGAGCGCGGCGTCCCAGCCCGGAACGGCGGGCAGCGCCCCCAGCGGGCGGCCGTCACCGTGGCGTTCGGCGATCAGGGCCCGGGCGGGCTGGGTACCCGGGTACAGCGCGAGCGTCGCCTCGGTGCGCCGCCCGGGCGGCAGCCCGGCCGGCGGCACCTGACCGCCGGCCCCGAACGACAAGTACGACACCACCGCGGCGCTGCGCTCGCCGTAGAGCCATTGCCGCAGCGTGCGCAGGTTGCCGTCGTCGCTGGTCCGCTCGCCGAGCACGGACCAGGTGTCGATGATCCGCTCACCGGAGGCGGCAACCTCCTCCGCCGGCACGGCATAACCGAGCCGTACCCGCAGCGCCGCGCGGACCGGCTCGGTCAGCGCGTCCCGGTGCGCCCAGGCCGCGCAGAGCAGGTGCGCCGAACCCACCTGGTCGGCCAGCCGGTCCGGCCAGCCGGTACGGTGCCCCGCCGTGGCCGCGGTCGCGGCCATCCGCCTGACCTGGCCGGCCAGGCCCCTGGCCTGGGCATCGATCATCCGCCTGGCCTGCTCGTCCCACCAGGACCAGGGCCTGGACTGAGCCGCGCCGAGACCGGCCCTGACCAGGTCGGCGAGCCACCGGTCCAGTTCCGCTGTCCCGGCATCGGTCTTGGCCTCCCGGCTGGCGGCCTGGCGGGCCGCGGCCTGCCGGTCGGCCGGGGCCCTGACCTCGAGCGGCCGGCTGTCCCGCTCGCCCGGCGGGGCCGCCGCGCGGGCTCGCCTGGCCGACAGCCACGCGGCGACCCGATCTGGCCGCGGGCCCGCCGGGACGGCGCCGTCGGCCAGCAGGAACAGCAGGCCGAGGACGTGCTTGCAGGGGAACTTCCGGCTCGGGCAGGAACACCGGGACGCGCCGTCGCCGAGCGCGACCTCGGTCAGGTACGGGTCCTGGCCGCTGCCCTGGCACGAACCCCAGGCCGCCAGTTCGTCGTGACCGCAGCCGGACCAGCGGCCTGGCCTGGCCAGGCCGAGCCCGGCCCTGGCCGCGGCCGCATCCTGGGCCAGGGCGAGCACCTCGTCCTTGCCGAACGCCGCCACCAGTCTCCATGACCCCTGCTCAGGCCGTCGGTCAGCCTTCCCGGGCGCCGTTCAGGTGCCGCAGGTCGTGACCGACGTAGAGCTGGCGCGGGCGGGAGATCTTCTGCTCAGGGTCGTTGGCGCCTTCCTGCCACTGGGCGAGCCAGCCGGGCATCCGGCCGATCGCGAACAGGACGGGGAACATCGTCATCGGGAAACCCATCGCCTGGTAGATGATTCCGGAGTAGAAATCCACGTTCGGGTACAGCTTGTGGCTGATGAAGTACTCGTCGGCGAGGGCGATCCGTTCCAGCTCCAGCGCGACGTCGAGCAGCGGGTTACGGCCGGTGACCTCGAAGACCTGGTTCGCGATCTCCTTGATGATGTTGGCCCGCGGGTCGAAGTTCTTGTACACCCGGTGGCCGAACCCCATCAGCCGGATCTCGCCCCGCTTGACCCGGTCCACGTAGGCGGGTACGGCCTGGACCGAGCCGATCTCCCGCAGCATCTTCAGCACCTGCTCGTTGGCGCCGCCGTGCAGCGGGCCGTAAAGCGCGGCCGCGGCCGCCGCGGCGGCCGAGTACGGGTCGACCTGAGAGCTGCCGACCACCCGCATCGCGCTGGTCGAGCAGTTCTGCTCGTGATCGGCGTGCAGGATCAGCAGCACGTCAAGCGCGTGCTCGAGCACCGGGTCAGGCTGGTACCGGGGCTCGGTCATCTTCCACATCATGTTCAGGAAGTTGCCCGCGTAGGACAGCTCGCCGTCGGGGTAGGCGTACGGCAGCCCGGCCGCGTGCCGGTACGCGAAGGCCGCGAGCGTCGGCATCTTGGCGATCAGCCGGACGATCTGCTCGCGCTGGTTGGCCTGGTCCGACACCTGCTTGGCGTCCGGGTAGAAGGTTGACAGGCCCGCCACGGTGCTGACCAGCATCCCCATCGGGTGCGCGTCGTGGTGGAACCCGTCGATGAACTTCTTCACGTTCTCGTGCACGTACGTGTGCCGGCTGATCTCGCTGGCGAACGCCGCCGACTCCTCCTTGCCGGGCAGCTCGCCCTGCAGCAGCAGGCTGGCGACGTCCAGGAACGAGGTCCGCGTGGCCAGCTCATCGATCGGATAGCCGCGGTAGCGCAGGATGCCCTTGTCCCCGTCGATGAACGTGATGGCGCTGCGGCAGCTCGCCGTGTTCTGGTAAGCGGGGTCGTAGGACATCAAGCCGAAGTCGCCTTCGGACGCCTTGATCTGGCGCAGGTCGATCGCGCTGATCGCACCGTCGGTGATGGGGAGTTCGTAGCTGCGGCCGGTCCGCGTGTCGGTGACCTGCAGCATGCCCGCCGTCGTCATGGTGTCAGCTCCTTAGGCGTGAGTGGGCAGCAACCGCGCGGCGCTTGCCTGCGTTCTCCTTGACCTTAAATCTCCCCCGTTCGAGAGCGAACGTGACCTCCGACCGGCTTTTGTCAGTACCCCCGCCACTTGTCCGGATACCGCCCGCCTGTGCGAGTACGGTCCGGCGTTCAACGGGCCCAGCCGCGGAGCCCGCGTGGCAGCTCGGGTCCCGACCCGGCGCCCGGCACTCTGGTAAACCGCACCCGGCGCGCCCCGGGCGCGCTGACCAGCAGCTCTGCTCCGTCGGCAGCCGCCCGCACGGTCAGCTGCGTGCTGCCTGGCTGATCACCGCCGCGGCATCGCCACACACCAGGGCCGGCCGGCACCAGCGGCCGGGCCGGGGCCAGCCCGATCGTAATCCGCGCTCCAGGCCCGTCGGCCCGCAGGCCGGACTGCACCTGCAGCTCGTCGTTCCGGTACCAGCCAGCCGGAACCGCCCGCCCGCCGTCGCTGTCGCCGGTCGCTGGCTCCGCCCGGCGGAACCGGCCCTCGGACCGGTCCGATAGCCCCCAGGCTGCCACCAGCTCGCCGCCATCGGCCGCGTAGCAGCTCGCCGAGGCGGTGCCGATGCCGTGCCAGCGGCCGTCGGCGCCGAGCTCGAACCGGTCCCGTCCGCCGTTCTCGCCGCCGGCGCCGATCACGAGCTGACCGCCATCCGCGACGACGTCGAGGAACACGTCCTGCTCCGGCTCGTGCCAGACCCCGGCCAGTTCGCTCGCGGCCCGAGCGGGGTCTGCGGCCCGGGCGTTGGCCACCATCGGGTTTGCCCGGTACCGCGCGGCCGGGTCCCCGTCCCCCAGCAGCGCGGCGGCGGCCGCGAGCGCGACATGCGAGGCGTAGCGATCGTTCCTGCTGGCCAGCACGGTCACTCCGGCCTGGAGTTCCGGAAGGTAAACCAGGGCCGCGCGATACCCGGCCCACGAACCCGAATGCCACCAGGCCGGCCGTCCGTCAACCCTGATCGCCTGCAGGCCGAGCCCGTAGCCGGTGGACGCGCCGCCGGTCAGCGCCCGGGTCGCCAGCAGGCCGTCGCGGATGTCAGGGCCGAGGATGGCGCCGCTAGCCAGGAAGCCGTGCCAGGCCGCGAGATCGGTCAGGCTAGTCACGACCGCGCCGTCACCGGTCACCTCCTCGGTCGAGTCGTACCGCCGGAAGCCTGCTTCCCGGCCAGTCCCGGCGGCCACGTACCCGGCCGCGAGCCGCGGCACCGGCCGCGAGACGTCGTCGCGGAATCCGGTGGCGGTCATGTGGAGCGGACCGAACACCCGCTCGGCCGCCACCTGGGCCAGCCCGTTCCCGGTCATCCGCCGAACCAGCACGGACGCCAGCGCGTAGCCGGTGTTGGAGTACGAGAACGCCGAGCCGGGCGGGAAATCCAGCTCCCGCTGACCCGTGATCAGGTCGGTGAACCGGTCCTCGGTCATGCCGGGCACGCCGATTCCGGCGATCTCGCAGAGCGTGAAGTAATCCCGCAAGCCCGCCGTGTGGGACAGGCACTGGCGCAGGGTCACCGGCACCTCGATTGCCAGTTCAGGCAGCGCGGGCCGGATGTCGGCGTCCAGGTCGATCACGCCGTCGCGGGCAACCAGCAGCAGGCAGGTGGCGGTCATGTGCTTGCTGACCGAGGCGATGTCGAACAGCGTGTGCTCGGTCACCGGCACGCCGTGCTCGGCCACCGCGCAGCCCGCAACGCCGTGCCCGGCCAGGATGCCGCCGGCGTAGACGCCGATGGCCAGGCCCGGCTCGCCGTCGCGGGCCAGGGAACGGGCGAACCGCTGCAGATCGCCAGGATAGGAGGGTGATTCCGGCTGCCATGCCGTCAACGTATCGTGAGGAGCGGACAGCGAGATTGGTGTGGCCATCGACGACATCATCAGCACCGGCTCTGAGCCGCGCGGGCCGTGGCGACGGCGCGCCGCGATCGGCGCCGTCGTCGCCGTCGTGCTGGCCGCCCTGATCATCCAGCACTGGCCGGCCGGATCGCGCGGTCCTGGGCGGCATCATGGAGCCGGGCCGGCCGCGGTCACCGCGCCGGCGTCCCCGCCCTCCGCCGTGCTGCCCGTCCCCGAGGCTCCCTCCGGGCGGCCTGATGGCATCACCGGCCCGGTCGCGGCCTGGAACCCGGCCCAGCGACTGCTCATCGCCGGCCAGCGGCCGGCCTGGTTCTGGCCCGCCTCTGGCCGGGTCGAGCGGATCGGCGGCCTGCCCGACAGCCCGGCCGGGTACTCGGTCACCAGGGCGCTCGGTGGCTGGGTGGTGCAGGCGGCACCGCCGTCAGGTCCGATGTGCACCAGCTGTACGACGCCGCCGCCGCCGGTGTACTTCCTGGCCGACCGGGCCAGGGCGGCGGTACCGCTTGGCGTCGCGACCAGCGTGGCCCCGGCGGCGCAGCCAGGCTCGGCCTGGCTCACCACCAACGTGGTCAGCGTGTCCGGCGGAGCGCCAGGCCGCATGTCCGGCATCGCGCACGACGTCACGGCGGGCCGGGCGATGGTCGGTCCCGGCGTGCGGCTGCCCGCGGGTTACGTGATCGTCACCGGAACCGCCCGCGGGCTGCTGCTGGCCCCGGCGGTGGGCTCGCCGGGCGGGAACGCCGATGAGCTGTGGAACCCGGTCACCGGGCTGGTGATCAGGCGGTTCGCCCGGGTGATCGGCGCGAGCCCGGCGGGCATCGCGTGGGCCCCGGCCTGCCAGGTCCGCTGTGCGGTCGGAGTGCTGGACGTCGCGACCGGGCGGCAGCGGCTGATCGGCCTCCCGGCCGGCAGTTCCCCGGCCAGTGCGCAGTTCAGCCAGGACGGCCGGCTGCTCGCGCTCGAGCTGAGCTTCGGCAACGGCGGCGACGGCGGCTCGGTGGCGACGCGGCTGGAGGTCGCTGCGGTGGCGAGCGGTCGGCTCGCCGTGGTTCCCGGCACGTGGGCGAGCAGCGATGCGCTCGCCGGATTCGGCTGGCCCGTGGGGGGCGACCGGCTGGTCGCGGAGCTAGGGTTCATCAGCAAGGTGCAGGTGGCGTCGTGGCGTCCCGGTGCCCGCCGGCTCGCGGTGGCCGTGGTCAGGCCCGACCGGCACCCCGACGATCTCATCGTCGGCTGACCTGGTCAGCCGTAGCTGGCTTCGACCAGCCAGCGGCCGTTCTGTACCACCACCAGCCAGGCCCCGCCATCGGCAGTGACCAGCTGGAACCGCGCCTTGCGGCACGCGTGCTCCTGGTCCCACCAGCGCTCGGTGACTGGCCAGGGGCCGGTCCAGGCGGTGATCGCGACCGCCGGCCCGCCCGCGACCGACAGCCGGGCCGGGTCACCCCGCACCTCCCCGCGCCCGGTGACCTCGATCACGGTCCCAGCGCCGTCGGTCACCGCCGCCGGGCGCGGAACCGGGTAGACCGTGGCCGGGGCCGGCGGGGGAATCTGGCCCGGCCACGGCCGGTCGAGCGGCCGGCCAGGGCGCCCGGGGTGGCCATCGGCCGCCGCCGAGGTGGCCGATTTACGAGACGGGTGCGTATCGCCAAAGGGAACAAGGACGGCCTGGTCGGACGGGCTCCGTCCGCCCGACAGGACCGGCTGGCGGACCGCGTCATGACCGAGCATCGCCTGCACCCTGATAGCCGCCCTGGCCACCCGGTCGCTGACTACGGCATCGCCCCACAGGCCAAGCTGCCGGCCCTGGTCCTGGACTAGCTGGTCAGGCACCAGCCGCAGCAGGCGGATGCCGGCCGCCTGGATACTCTCGTCGCTCAGCTCGCCGCTGGCCGCCGCTGGCCCCCCGGTCGCTCCGACCGGCCTAGCCGTTCTGGCCTGCCAGCTGTCCAGCTGCCAGCGCACCCGCTCGGCGACCGCGAACTCGGACAGCAGCCCGTCGTGCCGCCAGAACCTGGTGAGCTCCTCGCCGTGGTCGCTGACGACGTGGATCTGCACCCGCACGCAGCCCAGCCCGGCCGCGGCCAGCCTGGCGTGCAGGGCGGCGGCCAGCGCCTTGGCCGCGAACACCACCCGCTCGGACTCCGGGGCGGGCGGGTCGAACTCGGCCTGGACCGACAGGTCGGCCGCGGGCGGCCGGGCGGCAAGCGGCCGCGGATCAAGCCCGCGGGCAATCCGGTGCGAAGCCTGGCCGGCTACGCCGAACCGGTTGCCGGCCTCGGCCGCGGGCACCGCGGCAAACTCTCCCAGCGTCCTGATCCCGAGCCTGATCAGCAGATCGGCGAGGTCGGGCTCGCCGAGGACGGTGACCGCGCGGGGGGCGAGGAAGGCGGGCGTGCCGCCGGCGGGCACCACGACAGGTTCCCCCGTCCGCGCGCTGTCCCTGGAGGACAGCAGGGCGGCGAACATGCCGTCGGCGATGCCCAGGCCGCATTCGTAGCCGAGCCCGGCGACCGCCGCGGCAACCTTGCGGCCGAGTTCGGCCTCGCCGCCGAAGTACCGGGCCGGACCGCGGGCCCCGAACGCGCACAGGCCAGGGCGCAGCACCTCGATCCGCGGGCAGAACTCCTGTACCGCGCTGACCACCCGCTCAAAGGTCCGTGCGGCGGGTTCGGCCGGGCCCGGCGGCCGCTCCTGGCCCGGCTGCTCACCCGGCCGCTCGGAGTCCTTCTGCCTGGCGAGCAGGGCTGGCGGCCGCCACGCCGGACAGCGCACGACCAGGACCCGCCGCTGGCCCGTCATCCGCTGCTCGCCCGCGGCAGGCCCGCGTCAGCGCCGAACCCGCCCCCGGGCCCGGGCCCGGCCGCCGGCACCCCCTCGGGCCTGACGACGGCTACCGTCCCGTCCGGCCCGGGCAACCACAGCCAGCGTGTCCTGGCCTGGGACCAGTCACCGCGCCCGTCGGCCACCACCTGGGCCCGGCGGCCGCGCAGCCGTCCGTGCCCGAGCCCGATCCCGGTCCACTCCTGAGCGGCTATCCGCAGCCTGACCTGCGCCCCGTCCCAGTCCCCGGCGACCAGCAGCACGGCGCCGTGCCGCCGGGCCGCGGCCTCCAGCTTGCGCCGTCCCTGGGCCGGCAGCCGGGCCGGCGGCCTGAGCACGACCAGGTCGCACCCGTCCAGCAGGGAAGCCACGGCCTGCGGCCAGCCAGGCCCCGGGTCGGGAACCAGCAGCAGCCGGGCCGGATCGAGACCGGCACCGGCCGCGGCCGCCACGCCGAACTCGGGTATCCCCGTGACCGCGCACCACGCCCCGGCGGCTACCGGCCCGGCCGCCAGCGCCAGGCACAGCAAGCTCCAGGGACCCGCCGACACCACGGACCCGCGGGCGAGAGCGCCCTTGGGCAATAGCTCGCGCAAGGCGGGCAGCACGGGAAGCACGCCCGCGCCGGAGACGACGCCGCCGTCGGCCCCCAGTTCATGTCCCGGGCGGATCCACGGCTCATTCCCCCATGAGTCAGTCCTCAGCGGCCTGACCTGGGCCGTCACGGCTCCCATGGTCTAACTATCGAACAACTATTCGAGGAAATCAAGTCTACTGCGCCGAGGTCGAACAGTATGCCCGGCCCGGCCGACACTCCGGAACCGGAACGAGGTCAGAACCCGCAGGCACTGGCGACCGCGGCCGCCGCTGCCTCGCGGTTGTACGCCACCGGCAGCCCGGGCCGCTCGAAGTAGTTCATGTAGACGTCCGCGGCCTGCGCCGCGCCCGTCGCCGCGTTCAGCGCCGGGAGGTACTGCGCCCACTGCTGGTTGTAGGTCAGCAGCGCGTTCAGCTGGGTTTGCAGGTCCGCCGCCGGATTGCCGGTGACGAAGCCGGCCGGCAGCGGGGTCCAGCCGATCAGCCCGCCGCCGCCCGAACCGACCGACTCGGGATTGCCCTTGGACTCCTGGAAGATGTTCCCGGCCACGCCGGCCGCGGCGAAGCGGCTGTAGCCGTGATCAACCAGGAAGCCGACGATCGCCGCGTAGTTCTCGGGGAGCAGCACCGACGATCCGGAGCACCGCAGGGCGGCCGGCCGAGCCGGCCGGGCCGGCTGAGCCGGCC
>JBPCKO010000097.1:0-5287 GCA_051004215.1 Streptosporangiaceae bacterium
TGACGCGTAAACATGACAACCGGATCTACACCCGCCCGAGTTCAAGATCCAGGAAACACGCCCTAGTGCCACCTGTATGTAGGAGGCGTCGCAGATGTTGCGCATCTGTAAGAGGACCGATCCCCCACCGGCCAGCCGTACGGTGCTGGCGTCCCGTGGCTCAGTCACTCCCCGGGGGCGGGACGCCAGCACCCGTATTCGCGAGGTTCAGCACCAGGGGGCCGGCACCACCTGATTACCCGGGCTGGTGAGCGCAACCTGTCGCGGGCATTCATCCGCGCCGTACGTCATGCTCGAAGCGGGGTAACTCGGCCTTCGGCTGCCAGCTGTCGACGGGCGCCCTCGCCGCGCTCCGCTCCCCTGACTTGTGCATGCCGGTCCGGATCTTCACCTCCGCAGTTCCTCTCTATGACTGTGACTGAATGCGCCCCCATGGCCACGGGCCTGATAGGCGTGCGGCGCCCAAGGTGAAGGCGGCGGCGAAGATGAGGTCGATGGGGACGAGGCCGGCCCGCCCGGTGGCCATGGCTGTGATTGCGTCGAGGAACTGGATGAGGGCGGTGAGGATCATCAGGGCGGCCAGGACGCGCCGGGCCCGCAGGGCCAGGGTGACCAGCAGCATCGCCGCGACGGCGAGGTTGCGGGTGATGAAGTAGCCGGCGTAGTTATGGCCGGCGGTGTTCAGGTGCTCGCCGGTGGCGAAGATGGCCAGGACCGCGCCGGTCGCGGTGAGGGTGGCGCCGAGGATCACGAGGGCGGTCAGCCACCATGGCCACGTTGTGCGGGCGGCTGGGGGTGCCGGTTCGGCGGTCACGGGATGGGCGGGTTCCGATGATCGTGTCATGGTGCAGGCTCCCTATGTCGGACCGTTATGACCGGGTGGATGCGGGGCGCAGGACGGCTCGGTTCGGCCGGGGCGTGGCTTGCCGGGCCTGTGGTACCGCGGTATCCGGCGGCCATGCCGCCGGTGGGTGGCTGGGGTGAGACGCGGGCGGTGGTGGCCAGCAGCCGTGTGCAGAGGGCGATTGTGTAGATCGAGGCCTGTATGGTGGCCAGTTTCTCGAACAGTCCTGCGGGCGCGGATGGCGTGGCGTTGGTCATCCCGAAGACGGCCAGCAGCACCAGGAACAAGATCCCGGTGGTGATCGAGTAGGCGGCCCACCCGCGCCAGCGCGGCTCGGCGGCGAAGCGGCGGGCGAGCACGAAGCAGCGGGCAGGCAAGGCGGTAGCGGCCAGGCCCAGGCCTACGTTGTGCAGCAGGCCGTGCAGGCTGGGCGTGCTCACCGCGGTGATCCCGGGCGGGTAGCCGCGGCCGGGGTCTTGCGCGAAGATCCCGTCGATGATCAGGCCCGCGGCGACGGCGGCCTGCAGCAGCGGGGCCCACCCCGCCCCGGTTCCGGGGGCCAGCGATCCGCGCAGGCCGACGGCGAAACAGGCCATCAGCAGCCCGAAGGCGATGAAATTGGCGGACTGTACCCATCCGCCAGGACCCAGGCTCAGGGCGCTGATCGGCTGGCGCAGCGGGTCGTATCCTGCCCGCGCAGAGCCTACGATCAGGAAGGCGGCGGTGAACAGCAGCGATCCGAGCACGCCGCAGGCCAGCAGCAGCCGGTGCAGCAGCGAGCCGGGCTCCGGCACGCGGCGGTCTGCCGCGGGCATGGCAGCCTGGATTAGTTGGCGGCCGTTCATCGCAGCCTCCCGGGGACGTGGCCGTAGGCCGAGGCGAGGTACCCGGGCCGCTCCGAATCGTCACAAAATCTGGGCAGCGACTGTTTTCTGCCGCGTCCTCACGGGCGCGGCAGACGGCGCACTACCGACAGTAAAGCCGGAACCAAGAAACCGCAATGAGTGTAAATTTCTAGTGAATGAACTTTTCTGAGGGCAGAGTGAGGACGGGAGACCGGGATGGGCGATCCGGGCAAAGGCCTGCGGGAACATAAGAAGCGGCAGACCCGGCAGGCCATCACCGGCGCTGCCATGCGGCTGTTCTTCCGGCACGGGTTCGAGCAGGTCACGATCAGCCAGATCGCCGCGGCGGCCCAGGTGTCCGAGAAAACGATCTACAACTACTTCCCTGCCAAAGCAGACCTGGTTTTCGACGAGCGCGACGAGATCATCGAGGACATGCTGCGAGTCCTGCGGCAGCGTCCTCCCGGCCAGCCGGCGCTGGCCGCGATGCGCGCCTACTTCGCCAGCGTCCCCGAGCGCGTCGGCCGCCGACGCCCGCCGGAACCGGACCTGGCGTTCCGGCAACTCATCCGCGACAGCGCGATCCTGCGCGCCCACCAGCGGGAAGTGTTCGCCCGTTTCGAGCAGGCACTCGCCGCCGAGCTGGCCAGGGAGACTGGCATGCCCGACGGCGCGGCCGAGCCGTTCATCGCAGCGGCGGCCTTCGTCAGCGTGGTCCGGGTGAACCTCGAAGGCCGGGCCGGCGACACCCAAGCCTGCGGGCTGCGCACGCACGACGCCCTTGACCTGCTCGCCCGCGGGCTGGGCGGCTACGCCCCGGCCGGCGCACTCGGATCAGGCGCGACACAAGAACCACACACACCCCGCCACGGTCCGGTAGGGGGACACCAGTGACAGACGTGACGACACGGCATCACCAGGACGACCCGCAGCTGTCGGCGGCGGACGAGCAGCTGCTGCGGGGAGCTGACCGAGCGGGCTCAGGCCGGCGGGCTGACCATCTTGGTTATGAGAAGAATGACCCGGCCGGCCGCAATGGCGGCAATTCACGCAATGGGTACCGGGCCAAGATGGTGCTCTCCGATGCCGGGCAGGTGGAGATCTCGGTGCCGCGGGACCGGGATTCCAGTTTCGAGCCGAAGATCGTCGCCAGAGGCAGCGGCGGCTGACCGGGGTCGAGGACATGGTGATTTTCTTGTCGGCGAAAGGGCTGACGCACGGCGAGATCGTCGCGCACCTGGCCGAGGTGTACGGCGCCGAGGTGTTGAAGCAGACGATCACCACGATTACCGACCGGGTCATGGACGGCATGGCGGAGTGGCAGAGCCGCCCGCTGGACCCGGCCTGCGCGGTGGTCTTCATCGACGCCCTTAACGTGAAGATCCGCGAGGGCCAGGTCGCGAACCGGCCGGCCTGCCTGGCCCGGGGCGTGACCGTGGACGGCGAGCGTGACGTGCTGGGACTGTGGCGGGGAGCACGGCGACGGGTGCTGACTGAGATCAAGAACTGCGGCGTGCGTGATGTGTGCCTGCTGGTCTGCGACGGGCTGAAGGGCCTGCCCGACGCGGTGAGCACGGTGTGGGACAAGACCATCGTGCAAACATGCATCGCCCGCCTGCTGCGGAACTCATTCAGGTACGCGTCGAAAAGAGACTGGGCGCAGGTCGCGAAGGACTCAAGCCGACCTGCACCGCGGCATCCGAAAACGAGGCGCTGGACCGGTTCGCCGAGTTCTCGGCAAGTGGGAGAAACGCTACCCGGCCATCATCCGGCTGTGGGAGAACGCGTGGCCCGATTTCGTGCCGTTCCTTGCCTTCGACCGGGAAATCAGGACCGTGATCTGCACGACGGATGAAAATGTCAACCCTGGTGGTCCCGCTGGGCAGGCTGGATCAGGCGGATGGCTGGACCGCCGCAGCTGCCGGGTTCCGCGGCCCGGAGCTGCGGTCAAGGTGGAGCGCCCCGAGGGGCCGAACGACCTTGACCACGGCGAGGACCGCGGTAACGTCGGGCTGGTGGCGGGCGCAGCTGACCGCCGGGCGAAGAGCAGGATCCGGGACTGGAAGTCCTGCCGCGCCGCCTAGCCTGCGGGCTTGATCAGTCGCGTCTTTCTGCTGGTGGCTGCGCCCGCTGCCGCTGCTCTTGTGCTGGCTGGCCGCGATGGCTGCCAGGCGGCGACCATGGTGCGGTAGGCGGCCTCGCTCTGGGCGGCCAGGTCGCGTTCGGCGGCGCGGACCGCGGCCAGGGAGTACCGGGCAGCGTGGCCTTTGCGTCCGCGTGCGGGCGGCGCTCCGGCGCGGAGTTCGAGCTTGCGCTGCTTGTGGGCGATCAGCGACGGCAGCGCGAACGCGTAGTCCTCTTCTTTGGTGATCAGGTGCCAGCACAAGACGGCGAGCTTGCGGGCGGTGGCGACCGCGGCGACCTGCATGCCGCGACGGGCCCGGACCCGGCAGTAGAAGGCGCGCAGCGGGCCGGGTGCCTTCGACGCGGACCAGGCGGCCTCGACGAGCATGCCGCGGGCGTGCGCGGGGCCGGCCTTGGTGATCCGGCCGTGGCTGGCGGGCTGGCCGCCGGACTGGCGGACCCGCGGGTTCAGCCCGAGGTAGCTGACCAGCTTGTCCGGGGTCCGGAACCGGGTGAAGTCACCGACCGCGGCCACGATCGACAGCGCGACGGTGGCGTCGACTCCGGGGATGGTCATCAGCCGCAGGACTTCCGGCCGGGCGAGCGCGGCCTGGCCCAGGTCCCGGTCGATCAGGGCCAGCTCCTGCGCGTGGAAGTCGAGCTGCCGCAGCAGGGCGCTGCCGGCGTCCCGCTCGTCCGCAGGCAGATCCTGCTCAGCGAGCCAGCGACGGCCCTTGATCCCGAACAGGTCCGCGGCCGGGCACCGCGGCACCAGGTTGCGGGCCAAGATCGCGTGCACCTGGTTCTTCAGCCGGGTCCGCTGCCGCACGATATGCGCCCGGCGCAGCACCTGCCGCCGCAGCGCGCTGGTCGCCGCATCCGGCATCCGCACTGGCGGCAGGAAATCAGCCGCGAGCAGCTGGGCCAAGATCGCGGCGCCGGCCCTTATCGGTCTTCACCTTCGCCTCGGCGATCGCCCGGGTCTTCGCCGGGTTGGACACCACCACCCGGCCGGCCCGGCTGGCCAGCACCGTGGCGATCGCCCAGGTGTTCCCGGTCGCCTCCAGCGCCACTCATCAGCCGGGCCCAGGCCCGCGGCGAACTCGCGGACCCCTTCCGGCGTGGTAGCGAACGTGCCCGCCTGCGTCACCGTGCCGCCCTGCCAGATCGCGACCTGCGCGAACTCCCGGTGCACATCCAGCCCGATGCACCGCCTGGTACCCGTCATCGCCCAAGCTCCCTTCCGCGAGCCTTCCAGTGAATCGGGAGCGGGTGGGCGAAGCGACACCTACGGATCCGCGCGCGCAGCGCAACCGGGCAGGTCGCAGGGCGGCCACTTACTAACACGGGCTCCCAGCCCACCGTGCAACACCGGCCTGCCCACCCTGCTTCACTCCCGGCGCCCCTGTCCCGGACGGTCGCACCGTATGCCAGACCATCACGCCCCGCCAGAGGCAAACGGCCAGCAGACCGG
>JBPCKO010000098.1:0-7500 GCA_051004215.1 Streptosporangiaceae bacterium
GGCCAGATCGCGTCGCCGAGGGTTGCGCCCGGTGGCCGCAGCCGGATCTCGACCCGGCCGGCCCGCGGGCCGAGCCCCTGCCTCGCCCGGCTGACCAACGGCCGCGCGGCGGGGGAGCACAGGTACACCGCCCGGTCGTGGCGCGGCGGCCGCCCGGGCACGGCCGCGTCGGCGGCGAGGCAGCCGTAGTCGCCGGTGCGGTGCAGCAGTTCCCGCATGATCGCGATCGTCCTGGCCGGCGTCTTCGGGGTCAGCTCCGCCTCGATCGCCCAGCATTCGCCGGCCCACGGCGCGGCCGTCCCCCCGGCCCAGTGCACCTCCCCGTCCGGTACGTGCTCGCGCAGCCCGGTCCGGCCGCCCATCCTGGCCCGGAGCCGCCGCTCGCCCCGCCAGTACCCGCCGCCCGCGGCGAAGCCGGGTACCGCGCTCAGCGCGAGCCTGGCCGCGGTGACGGCGCGCAGGTGGGCCAGCCTGGACAGGCCGGGAGCGGTCGCGGTGTAGGGAAGCCCGGCGCTGGCCAGCCCGGCCCTGGTCAGCCAGACCCAGCGCGGACCCAGGCTGAGCTGACCGCTTTCGGCCAGGCCGGCGGCCCGCCAGCGGGCGGCCAGCGAGGTCGCGCCGCGGCGGCCGGTCGCCAGCAGCACGGCCAGCTGATCAAGCTGCAGCGCGTACATCTCGCCCGCGAAGACCAGCCCGGCCGCGCCCGCTGGTAATGCGGATCGATCGGCGGCTACTCCCACCAATCCATCTCACCACGCCAGGTCCCGTCCGCCCAGACCGCGACACGAGCCCCGGTGCTGGTGCCCGGGCCTTGCGTGCTGCACAATGTCCCTGGAGTATCAGCAGTACGCTGTGTTTGCACGATGTGCTTGCAGCAGAGTCGCGGACGCAGGCAGCCAGGTCGCGGACCGAGGTCGTAGGGGAAGACGCACCTCGTCGGCAGGCAGGGAGGTCTCGTGTCCGTACGCGGCGTGCTGCAGATTCACTCTGCGCCCCCGGCGCTGAGCCCGCACATCGAGTGGGCAGTGGCCGGGATCTTCGGTGTGCCCGTCAAGCTGCACTGGATCGAGCAGCCGGCCGCACCGGGTTCGGTGCGCACCGAGCTCGACTGGCAAGGCCGGCCGGGCACCGCAGGCGAGATCACCTCCGCCCTCGCGAGCTGGGACCTGCTCAGGTTCGAGGTCACCGAGGACGCCAGTCCCGGCTGCGATGCCGTCCGCTACAGCTGCACGCCCGCGCTGGGCATGTTCAGCGCGACCGTCGGCGCCAGCGGCGACATCATGATCGGCGAGAACCGGCTGCGCGCCGTGCTCACGCTGGCCGCCTCCGGCGCTGACGGCGAGGGGCTCGGCCCGATCCGCGAGCGGCATGGCGGCCGCCACCCCGCGCTCGGCGGGTCGCTCGAGGCGGAACTGTCCTTGCTGCTCGGCGAGGCCTGGGACGCCGAGCTCGAGCCGTTTAGGCACGCTTCGGCCGGAGCGCCGGTCCGCTGGCTGCACGCGACCGGCTAACCTAGCCGGGCATGGGCCAGCGACCAGCACTGTCGGCGACCAAGCGGACCAGGCACCGGCGGCTGCGCGAGCAGGGCCGGGCCGAGCGGGCCGACCTGCTCGCGGTGCTGGCCGCGGGGTTCATTGCCCACCTGGGCGTGGTTGTCGACGGCGCTCCGATGGTGATCCCGACGTCCTACGGCTTCGACGAGCGGACGCTGTACCTGCACGGCTCGGTCGCAAGCCGCAGCCTTCAGGCCAGCCAGCCGGTCATCGGCGAGGCGTGCGTGACCATCACGCTGATCGACGGGCTGGTCCTGGCCCGCTCGGTGTTCGAGCACGCGGTGAACTACCGCAGCGCGATGATCTACGGAACCCCGCGGCTGGTCACGGGGGAGGACGAGAAGCTGCGCGGGCTGCACGTGCTGTCCGAGCACCTGGCCCCCGGCCAGTGGGATTACGCCAGGCGCCCGAGCCGCAAGGAACTGGCCGCGACCGCGCTGCTCGCCCTGCCCCTGGACGAGGCGTCGGTCAAGGTCAGGACCGGCCCGCCGGATGACGCGGACAGCCCGGACGCGGCCCTGGGGCTGTGGGCCGGCGTGCTGCCGCTCACCACCTGCTGGGACGACCCCGTGCCCGACCCGGCGCTCCCGCCGCGGACCGCGCTGCCGCCGCACATCGCCGGCCGGTCAGGAACCGCGGCCTTTCCCGCCCCCGGCTAGGGCCCGGGCGCCGGGACCGGGCTCGGAGCCTGCTCGCCGGACTCCGGCCGGTTCGCCGAAATCCAGGCATCGATCCTGGCCCACCAGTCGTACAGCCAGACCAGCTGGGCCTCGTGGTCGGCGTCCCTGGGCACCTCCTCGACCGGCACCCGCCACCATTTCGCCCGGATCGTCTGGTCGACCGGAAGCTGGCGCCAGATGTCGCCGACGCTGACCAGCCGGTCGAGCCCGGCGTGGGCCACGAAGATCACGTCGGCCGACGGGCAGGCGGCGATGGCGGTGAACGCGCCGCCGCTCCGGGGGACCAGCAGGTTCGGCATCTGCATGGCCCGCACGGCCAGATCCCGCCGCCCCAGCTGCTCGAGCCGGTCGATGGCCCGTTCCCACCGGCCGGGCGTCCAGTTGCCGCCCTCGGGGAAGATCACCAGCGCCCCGTCGGGACCCAGCCCGCTGGCCAGCCGCTGAATCTGCTCGGTGAAGAGCCGGCTGCCCGTCCTGGCATGCTGGATGAATACGTTCGGCACCCGGTTGGCGACCACGTCCAGGCCGGGATCGAGCTGCAGGCTCGCCTTCATCACCACCCGCGGCCGCCGGGGGGACACGGTGAGCGGGTGGTGCACCAGCAGGAAGGAGTCGCCGGGCCCGGCATGCCTGCTCAGCACGATGACCGGCCTGGCCAGGCGGGCGGTCAGCTCCGCCGGGGTCGCCGCCGGCTCGTCCACTTCCACCCGCAGCCCGAACGCGCGGACGGCGGCGCCGAACACCCGGTCGAGGAACCAGCGCATGACCGCATAGTGCCGGGCCTGGAACGGCTCGGTGCGCAGGCGGCCGCCGAAGCCGCTGGCCAGCCACAGGCCCAGGCACATGAACACCGCGGCCGTGTCGGCAAACAGCCAGATGAGGGCGAAGAACACCAGCCTGAGCACCCGGTGGCGACCTGGCCTGGACCGTCCGAGCAGGCCGGACAGCCAGCTCAGCACCGCCAGCAGCGGGAACAGCATCGCGACCGCGACGGCGATCACCACGGTCAGCGGCGCGAGCACCAGCCTGCGGATGAGTCGGGGCGGCACCATCGGCGACTCCTGATCAGGCCGGGCCGAGCCCGGCCAGGTAACGCGCGGATGCCGCCCGGGCGCGCTCGATGCTCGCTCCGACCGCGGCCTTGTCCCGGTAGCGGAGCTGCGAGAGGTCCGGCGGCCTGGCGCTGCCGCCGGTCGGCAGCAGGTGCACCTCGACCCCGTCGGGCACGGCCGCCATCTCCTCGTGGAACCGGTGCCGCCTGGCGATCTCGAACGCGACCAGCCCGACCTGCCACGGGCGGCGGGGCACGGTGAGCGGGCTCTCGATCCGGCCGACTTGCAGCACGTACACCGTGGTCGCGCCGAGCGCGAGCGCCCGGCCGACCGGGATCGAGTCGACCAGTCCGCCGTCGAAGCAGTGCTCGTCGCCGATCCGCATCGGCGGCAGCAGGCCGGGCACGGCACAGGAGGCCAGGATGGCGGGCACCAGCGGCCCGCTGCTGAACCACCGCGCGCTGGCCTGCTCGATGCTCGCGGCCACGCACTGGAAGGGCCGCGCCAGGTCGGTGAAGTCGGCCGCCGGGAGCATCTTCTCCAGCATCTGCTGCAGCGGCTCGATCGCGTGCAGGTGGTTGCCGGACCTGGCCAGCCGGACCGCGCGGCCCCACAGATTCTCGCTGAAGGCCTCCTCGACCGCCTCGCTGCCCCACAGTTCGGTCAGCCGGGCGGCCGACGCCGCCGGGTCCGCGGCCACGAAGGCTCCGTTGATCGCCCCGACCGATGTCCCGACCACCAGGTCAGGATCGATACCGGCGTCGGCCAGGGCCCGCAGCATGCCGACCTCGCAGGCGCCGAGCAGCCCGCCGCCGCCCAGCACGAAGGCCGTCGTCACCCCGGAGACCCCCTTTGCCGCCACGACTACGGTAGCCGGGCCGGCGGCTACAGCGGGATGTTGCCGTGCGTGCCGCGGGCCGGCGTGGCGCTCGCGATCGCCTCGGCCAGCACCTGCCTGGTCTTCGCCGGGTCGATAACCTCGTCGATCACCCCGAGTTCCTGGGCCCGCTGGAGGCCGCCCGCTTCGATCTCGTGCTCGGCGGCCAGCCGGACCTCCAGATCGTGCCGCTCGTCGGGCGCCGCCGCGGCCAGTGTCCTGCGGTGCAGGATGCGGACCGCCGCGACCGGGCCCATCACCGCGATCTCGGCCCCCGGCCAGGCGAACACGCGGGTCGCGCCGAGTGACCGCGAGTTCATCGCGATGTACGCGCCGCCGTAGGCCTTCCTGATGATCAGCGTGATCCGCGGCACCGTGGCCTCGGCGAACGCGTGCAGCAGCTTGGCGCCGCGCCGCACGACGCCGTCCCACTCCTGACCCACGCCGGGCAGGTAGCCGGGCACGTCGACCAGCACGACCAGCGGCACCCCGAACGCGTCGCACATGCGCACGAACCTGGCCGCCTTCTCGGCCGAGGTCGCGTCCAGGCAGCCGCCGAGGCGCAGCGGGTTGTTCGCGATGACGCCGACGGTCTGGCCGCCGAGCCGGCCGAGGGCGGTGATCACGTTCGGCGCCCACCGCGGATGCAGTTCGATTCCCTGGTCGTCCAGCAGCCCGGTGATCACCGGATGCATGTCGTAGGCCCGCCTGGGCGACTCGGGCAGCAGCGCTCCGAGGTCGACGCCGGCCAGCGAGGCAGCCGGGGTATCCGCCCCGTCGCCGCGCTGGTTGCCGAACAGCGAGACCAGTTCCCTGGCCGTGCCGAGCGCCTGAGCGTCGGTCGGGGTCACGATGTGCACCACGCCCGACCGGCGGCTGTGCGGCTCAGGGCCGCCCAGCCGCTCCATGTCCACGTCCTCGCCGGTCACGCTGCGCACTACGTCAGGCCCGGTCACGAAGATGCGGCCCTGATCGGACAGGATGACCAGATCGGTCAGCGCCGGGCCGTAGGCAGCGCCGCCCGCCGCGGCGCCGAGCACCACGGATATCTGCGGAACCTTGCCCGAGGCGCGGGTCATCGCGGCGAACACCCGGCCCACGGCGTGCAGGCTCTCGGCGCCCTCGCGCAGCCGGGCGCCGCCAGAATGCCAGAGCCCGACAACCGGAGCGCTGATCTCCAGGGCCCGGTCATAGGCGGCGACGATGGCGTTGCCGCCGTCGGCGCCCATGGCGCCGCCCTGGACCCGCGGGTCACTCGCGAAGGCGACGGCGGGCAGGTGGTCGATCCGGCCCTCGGCGGCCAGCACGCCGCTGGTGTCCGGCGGTAGCAGCAGCCGCACAGAGCCGGGGTCGAAGAACGCCTCGAGCCGGGCCATCGGGTCCCGGTCGATCTGGGCATGAGCGGCTGGCCCGGGGCCGGCCGGATCTGACGGGGCCTGACCCGGCTGGGCCGCGGACTGGGGTAGTCGGCTGTCGACCGTGGTCACGTCAGGCTCCTTCGTGTCGTTCGGGGTCGCTGCCCCTGCGTTCTGGCTCGTCACGCCTGCGCCCCGGCCATCAGGCGGCGGTGAAGACAACCGCGACATTGGCTCCGCCGAACCCGAATGAGTTGTTGATGACGGCCATCGGCTCGCTTCCGCGCGCCTGCAGGTCGGTCGGCTTCACGGCGATCTCGACCTGGAGGTTGTCCTCCGGGTCCTCGACATTGATGGTGGGCGGTGCGGTCCGGTCGTGCAGGGCCATGATCGCGGCCACCGACTCCACCGCTCCGGCCCCGCCGAGCAGGTGCCCGGTCATCGACTTGGTCGCCGACACCACGACGCCCGAGGCGGCATCGCCGAGCGCGGTCGCGATGGCCCGGGCTTCGACCATGTCGCCGGCCGGGGTGGAGGTCGCATGCGCGTTGACGTGGGCCACTTGCCCGGGCCGGACGCCAGCGTTGTCCAGCGCCCGCTGGATCGCGAGCACGGCACCCGCGCCATCGGGATCTGGCTGGGCGATGTGGTGCGCGTCGGCAGAGTAGCCCGCGCCGGCCGCGACCGCGTAGACCCGGGCGCCGCGGCTGGCCGCGTGCTGCTCGGACTCCAGTACCAGGACCCCGGCGCCTTCGCCGAGCACGAAACCATCCCGGTTCTTGTCGAACGGCCGCGAGGCCCGCTCGGGCTCGTCGTTGCGCAGCGACAGGGCCCGCATCGCGGCGAACGCGGCGATGTTCAGCTCCATGATCGCCGCCTCGGTGCCGCCGGCCAGCACGACGTCGGCCCGGCCTGACCTGATCATGTCGATGGCGTAGCCGATCGCCTCCGCGCCCGACGCGCAGGCGCTGACCGGTGTGTGCACGCCGGCCCTGGCCCCCATCTCCAGGCTGATCCAGCCGGCCGCTCCGTTCGGCATGAGCTGCGGGACCGTGAAGGGGGAGAGCCGCTGCCAGCCCTTTTCCTTCAGGGTGTCGTAGGCGGCCAGCACTGAGCCGATGCCGCCGATGCCGCTGGCCACCGCGACCCCGAGCCGCAGCGGGTCGACCTCCGGCGAGCCAGCGTCCGACCACGCCTCGCGAGCGGCGGCGATGGCGAACATCTCGCACCGGTCCAGCTTCCTGGCCTGGACCCGGTCGATGACCGTGGTCGGCTCGACTGCCGCCGTGGCCGCGATCTGGCAGGGCAGCCGCTGGGCCCAGTCCTGCGTCAGCTTCCGCACTCCGCTGCGGCCGGCCAGCATGGCCTGCCAGGTGCCGGGAGCGTCCCCGGCCAGCGGCGTCGTGGCGCCGAGTCCGGTGATGACGACTCTGGTGGCGTCGTTGCCCACTTGCCCGCTCTCCTTCGTCACTGCTGCCTGATCGGGGGTCACGCGGTGCCGGGCTGACTGGCTGGCCGGCCCGGCCCCGCGCGGCTGTGCGTCCCCGGTCAGGCCGATACCGAGGCGCGCTCGACGTAGCTGATGACGTCCTGGACGGTCTTGAGGTCCTTGAGCTGGTCGTCAGGGATCTCGACGCCGAACTTGTCCTGCGCCGCGACCGCGATCTCGACCATCGAGAGGCTGTCGATGTCGAGGTCGTCGACGAACGTCTTGTCCGGGGTGACCTCATCGGCGGGCACGCCGGCGATCTCGTCGATAATCTCGCTGAGCCCGGCGAGGATCTCCTGCTGGGTCATGGCCATTCCAGTTCTCTCCTTGTCCTGTTGCGGTGTGTCATGTTCGGTGCACTGGCCGGAGGTCGCGACCGCCGGCCTGCCCGGGCCCCGGCGGGGAAAGCCGACGCCAGTCAGGGCAGCGTGGTCCCCTGGGCCGCGTGGTAGAAGCCGGCCCCAAAGCAAACGAGCAGGGACTTTTCTCCCGAC
>JBPCKO010000099.1:0-33991 GCA_051004215.1 Streptosporangiaceae bacterium
CACGGGGGCTGCCTGATCGGGAAGGTGTATGGGACGGCTCTTCGGTGTGTTGTGTTGGCTGACCAGCCCGAGGGGGAAGAGTGGGCGGGCCCGGGACCGGGTTTCCGGGCCGGGGTGCTCGCCGCGCAGCTCGCTGACCCTTCGGTGACCCCCGCGGTCGGGGCCGCGCTGACCGCCGCGATCGCGGCCCTGGCCGCCGCGGGCTGGCCGGTCACCGAGATCCGCGCGCCGTGGCTGGACGAGCTTCCCCGCTGGGAGGATTCGCTGGCCGTGATCGTCGCCCGGCAGGCCTGCCTGGTGCACGCCGGCCGCGACACCTGCGGCTACGCCGAGGGCACCAGGACGCTGCTGGAGTACGGCGCGTCGGTCACGCCCGGGCAGTTCGAGCTGGCGCTGGCGGCGCAGGCCGAGCTGACCGCCGCCGTCGACGCGTCGCTCGACGGGGTGGATGTGCTGGCCGGGCCGACCGTCGGTTACCAGGCGCCAGAGCAGGACCCGCCGTTCGGCCTGGGCGACGGCAACGGGGAGAGCCGATTCACCGGGCCGTACAACCTGTCCGGCCATCCGGCCATGTCGCTGCCCGTCCCCGGGCCCGGGCTGCCGGCCGGGCTGCAGCTGTGCGGGCGGCGGGGTGGCGACGCGGACCTGCTGCGGGCCGCGGCCGCGGCCGAGCGGGTGCTGGCCGCCGTCCGGCGATGAGTGCCCCACCACGCCGGGTCGGCTCGCGGCCCGGCCGAGCAGGAAGGACTGGCCCATGCCCAGCACCGTGCGCCGCCGAACCCTCGACCTGGCGGGCGTCGGCGTCCCGGTCGTCGAGCTGACCGGAACCGAAGACGGACCCCGCCTGACCGTGATCGCCGGCGTGCACGGGTGCGAGTACGCCTCGATCACCGCGGTCCGGCAGTGGTCGGCCAGCCTGGCCGGCCGCGACCTGCGCGGCCGGGTCACCGTCGTGCCGGTACTGAACATGCCCGCCTGCTCGGCCCGCAGCCCGTTCGTCGTGCCGGAGGACGGCAAGAACCTGAACCGGTGCTTTCCTGGTGACCCGGGCGGCACGCTGGCCGACCAGCTCGCGCACGCCACGTTCACCCAGCTCATCGAGGGCAGCGACGCGCTGATCGACGCCCATTGCGGCGACCTTCCCGAGGCGCTCGAGCCGTTCGCGCTGTACGAGGCGGGCCCGGCGCAGGACAAGGCGCTCGCGCTGGCCGTCGCCTACGGCCTTGGCTACATCATCAGGCAGGAGGCCGGGCCAGGCCGCGCCGTGGCCGGCACGACCAGCGCCGCGGCGGCCGCAGCCGGCATCCCGGCGATCACGGCCGAGGCCGGCGGCTGCGGGCTGATCGAGCAGGCCGCGGTCGAGCTGCACGTACGGGGCCTGGACCGGGTGCTCGGGGTACTCGGGATCACCGGTCAGGCCGCGGACGGCGAGGCCGGGCCCTCCGCCCCGGCCGGCCGCGAGGCCGGGCCGTTCACCCCGGCGGACGGCCAGGCCCCCGTGGTGCTGAGCCGGTTCCTGTGGCTGCGCTGCGAGGCGGCCGGATGGTGGCAGCCCGTCGTCCGGCCCGGTGAGCAGGTGGACGGCGGCCAGCTGCTCGGCACGGTAGCCACGATCGACGGCGAGCGCGTCCTGCAGTCCATCCACGCCCCGGCCGCGGGCGTGCCGATGTTCATCACCAGCTCCCCGGCCGTCGAGGCCGGCGGCCTGCTGCTCGGGCTCGGCGCGGCTTAGCTCGGCGGAAGGGCGCGCGGCGTCGCCTGGACTGAGGAGCGACGAAGGAGCGACGAGGGAAGCGACGCCCGGAGGGGCTCCCCGCAGGCGAGCCGGCCAACGCCGTCTCGCCGTCACCCTCGCGGATCCCGTACCGGGCGTAGAGCCGGCCCAACGGCCGCGGTGCCCACCAGTTGGCCCGGCCGAGCAACCGCATCGTCGCCGGCACCAGCAGCACCCGCACGATCGTGGCGTCCACGATCAGCGCCACGATCATCCCGACCCCCATCAGCTTGATGAACGTGATGCCCGAGGCCGTGAAGGCGCCGACCACGATCACCAGCAACAGCGCGGCGCTCGTGATCACCCCGCCGGTCCGCTGCAGCCCGCCGGCCACGGCGGCGCTGTTGTCGCCGGTCACGTCGTAGCGCTCGCGGATCCTGGACAGCAAGAACACCTCGTAGTCCATGGACAGCCCGAAGATGATCGCGAGCATCAGGATCGGCATCGAGGGGTCGATCGTCCCGGTCGGCGTGAACCGCAGCAGCCAGGACAGGTGGCCGAACTGGAACACCCACACGATCACGCCGAACGTCGCCGACAGCGACAGCACGTTCATCGTGATCGCCTTCAGCGGCAGCACCACCGAGCCGAACGCGGCGAACAGCAGCACGAACGTTGCCGCGGCCATGACCAGCGCCATCCACGGCAGGACCTGGCCGAGGCTGGCAAGCTCGTCGCTGAGCTGCGCGGTCTGGCCGCCGACCAGTGCCCGCGCGCCCGCGGGCGGAGCGACCGCGCGCGAATCGGTGACGATGCCGCGGGCCGCCGAGGTCACCGGTCCCGGCCGGTAGGCCAGATCGACCCGGGCGGTGCTGCCGCGCACGCCGGTCACCTGCGCCCCGGTAACGCCCGGGATCCTGGCCAGCCGGGCGGCATAGGAGTTCAGCGCCGCGGCCCGGGCTGGCGAGCCGGCCACCGGCCCGCCGAAGGTGACCAGCGACTCGATCGGCGCGGTCGGCTGGCCAGGGAAATCGCGGCTGAGCGCCTCCGCCACCACGCGGGGCTGGGCCGCCGACGGCAGGACCCGGGCGTCGGTGCCACCCCAGGCCACGCGCAGGAACGGCGCGCCGAGGGCGAGCAGGAACACGACGATGACCACCGCGTAGACGGCCGGCCGGCGCATCACGCTGTGCGCGATCCGGTACCAGCCGCCAGCCTGCTCGGCCGGCTTCGGCCGGCCGGCCGACCGCCGCACCCGCAGCGCGTTCACCCGCGGCCCGAGCACGGCCAGCAGGGCGGGCAGCACGGTCAGCGCGGCCAGCATGTCCACGAAGACGGTGGCGACGCCGCCGTAGCCCATCGAGCGCAGGAAGACCTCGGGGAACAACATGAGGCTGGCCAGCGCGACCGCGACGGTCACGCCGGAGACGGCCACGGTACGCCCGGCCGTGGCCATCGTCCTGGCCAGCGCGTCTTGGGTCGACCCGGTCTTGTTCAGTTCCTCGCGGAACCGGCCGACGACGAACAGCCCGTAGTCGATGGCGAGCCCGAGGCCGAGGATCGTGGTGATGTTGACCGAGTAGATCGAGACCGGCGTGGCCAGGGTGAGCAGCCGCAGCGCGGTGAACGAGCCGAGAATGCCGATCCCGCCGATCGCCAGCGGGAGGCTGGCCGCGGCCAGGCCGCCGAAGATGACCAGCAGCAAGATCAGCAGCACGGGCATCGAGATGCCCTCGGCCCGGCCGATGTCGCCGGTCACCTCATGGTTGATCGCCGCCTCGGTCGGGGTGACGCCGCCGACCTGCGTGGTCAGCCCGGGTGCGGCGAGGTCGCCCTTGATCGCGTCGTAGGCGGTGACCCTGAGCGCGTCGGTGCGGCCGCGCAGCTGGATGACCGCGTAGGTGCTGCGGCCGTCCTGGCTGACGAACCGCGGCGACCGGGCTGACCAGTAGGTCGCGTAGGACGCTACGTCTTTCGCGGGCAGGCTGGCCAGGGTCCTGGTGACGGCCCGGCGGGCGGCCGGGTCCGCGGTGATGCGGCCCGTGCCGCGGGCAGCGTAGAGAACGACCACGTCGCCGGAGTCGCGGCCGAACGTGCGCGTGGCCAGGTCCGCCTCGCGCTGACTCTGGCTGCCGGGAGCGCTGAACCCGCCCGCCGACTGGAGCCGGGCGAAGACGCCGGTACCCCACACCGCGGCGGCAACCATGGCCACGCCGGCGATCACGAGCACGAGCCGGCGCCGCCGGTAGACGACGCGTCCCCAACTGCTGAACATGATGGCCCTCCGGAAGCTAGAATAGATACGGGTATCACACTCGTTTACGCTGTTAACGTTTACGGTGTAAACTTGGCATACACTGTTTGCGATTGTCAAGCGGGCGAGGCGGAAGGAGACCAGTCGGTTGGCGCAGGTTCAGGTACTGAGCAGGCGGGACAGAGTGCGCGCGGCGACCAGCCAGGAGATCATCCAGGTCGCCAGGCGGCTGCTGGTGACCCAAGGCAGCTCGGCGATGTCGCTGCGCGCGATCGCGCGTGAGATGGGGATGACCGCGCCCGCCCTCTACCGGTATTACCCGAGCCTGGAAGACCTGGTCAGGCACGTCGTGGCAGACATCTTCACCGAGCTCGCAGTCGCGATCGAGGCGGCCGTCGAAGAGACCAGCGCGGGCAACGAGACCAGCGCGGCCTCACCCGGCGATCAGGCTCGCGCCACGGCCGACGCCCTGATCACCGCGTGCCGGGCGTTCCGCGCATGGGCGATCGCGAATCCGGCGGAGTTCGGGCTAATCTTCGGCAGCCCGCTGCCCGGCATCGACGTGCACCACGACGATCCCCTGGCCGACTGCGGGCTGAGCTTCGGCGGTATCTTCCTGCGGCTGGTCGCCCAGCTGTGGCGGATCAACTCGTTCGGCGTCCCGGCCGAGGACGAGCTCGACCCTGAGCTGAGCCCGCAACTCGCCCGCTACCGCGAGCTGCTCGGCGCCGACCTGCCGCTCGGCGTGCTGCAGGTCTTCCTGCGCTGCTGGGTGCTGCTGTACGGCACCGTGAGCCTCGAGGTGTTCGGCCACCTGAAGTTCGCGCTCGATGATTCCGGGCCGATGTTCGAGCTGATGCTGGCCGACCTCGCCTCGATGATCGGCCTGACCTACCCGCTGCCGGCCTGAACGCGCCGCCAACGGCCGGACCGCGCCGGCCTCAGGCGACGGTCGGAGCGGCGCCCGAATCGCTGACCATCGGCCGTCCGGCCGCGGACCAGTCCTGCATGCCGCCGCCGACGTTGACCGCCTGCCAGCCATTCTTGGTGAGCCCCAGCACGACCCTGGCCGAGCGCGCGCCGGACCGGCAGATCACGTACACGGTGCCGTCCCTGGGGATCTCGTCGCTGCGATGCTCGAGCTGGACGAGGGGGATATGGGTCGCGCCCGGCACGTGCCCGGCCGTCCACTCGTAAGGCTCGCGGACGTCGAGCAGCCATCCGTCTTCTGGGACGGCGGCCGCGGGCACCTCGGGTACCGACTGAGCCGTGGTCATGGTGCTCCTCGCAGTTGCGTAGACACCCGGCGGGACGAGGCCGGGTACGCAAATGCTAGGCCACCGTCGCCACCGGGCCGCCACCCCAGCCCCGGCCGCCCGGCGAGCCCGGCCATCATGATCGCGGAATTCTTGCCGCAGCCGGAGCGGCAAAGTATCCGTGATCATGGAATGGCGGCCGTGGGCTGGTGTGGCGGCGCGGGTGAGGGGCGCGGCGGGCGTGGTTAGCATGCGTAGGTGATGATCCGGGACGCACGGCCCGCGGAGATGGGCGAGGTCGGGGACATCCGCATCGCGGCGTACCGGGCGGGCGGCTTCATCTCCGAGGACTCCGGATACGCGCCGACGCTGCGCGGACTCGGCGCGGACGGGTCGGGCCACGTGCTCGTCGCGCTCGACGGCGCGGACCGCGGGCCAGGCCGGGGCGAGGCCGTGGTCGGGACCGTGATGCTGCAGCTCTGGCCGCTGACCGGCCAGGTCGTGACGGGCCCGCACGAGGCGGAGATCAGGGCGCTCGCGGTCCGCCCGCACGCGCAGGGCCGCGGCATCGGCCGGGAACTCCTGTACCGGGTGATGGAGCGGGCAGC
Organism: Streptosporangiaceae bacterium; assembly: GCA_051004215.1. Classification (GTDB taxonomy): domain Bacteria; phylum Actinomycetota; class Actinomycetes; order Streptosporangiales; family Streptosporangiaceae; genus Chersky-822. The sequence goes on from JBPCKO010000099.1 coordinate 5,833, forward strand.
CGAGCTGGGAATCCCGCAACTCGTCCTGTGTACCGAGCCCGAGATGCGGTCCGCTCACCACCTGTACGAGCAAGCCGGCTTCGCCCGGCTACCCGGTCGTGACTGGTCGCCCGCTCCCGGCGTCTCGCTGATCGTCTACGGCCGGCCGACCGGGCCCGCCCCGGATCCCGGTCGCCAGCCAGTGCCCGGTCGCTAACCGGCGGAGGCGCAGATCGGCGGCCGGACTACCAGCGGCCCTGGGCCCCGGGGCCGCCATCGGGGCCGGCCGAGCCGGTCACCTCGGCGTCCGCCGGAGCGGCGCCGGCTGAGGGGTCCGCCGGAGCGGCGTTCGCCCGATCGCCATCGGCCTGATCGCCATCCGCCGCGCGGCCGGCCGCGTTGGCGGCTTCCGCCTCGGCCCGCGCCGCCAGGTTGATCCTGCGCAGGTGCTTGGCCATGGACCGGAAGACGAAGAACAAGATCACGCCCATGCCGAAGACGACCAGGAACGCCACCGTGCCGGGCTGGTCGAGCAGCCCCTGCGAAGTGGCCAGATACGTCACCGCCGTACCTTCTCCCTGATGCCGGCGAACAGGTCGTCTTCTGGCTTGCCAGTATCCACCACCGACCGGGCCAGGTGATAATCCTCGGTCGGCCAGGCCGCCCGCTGGATCTCGACCGGGCAGGCGAACCAGCCGCCGTCCGGGTCAACCTGGGTCGCGTGCGCGAGCAGGGCCTGATCCCTGAGTTCGAAGTAGTCCCCGCACGGCACCCGCGTCGTGATCTCCCACTCGCGGCGCTGCGGCTCGTCGTCGTCCTCGTCCTTCTCCCAGGCGGCGAGCCGCTCGGCGTAGGCCGACTCCAGGCCGCGCTCGATCATCTTGTCGTGCAGGGCCGTGAACCTGGACCGGTGGAACGTGACGAAGTAGTACATTTTCAGCGGCTGCCAGGGCTCGCCGCAGTCAGGATAACGATCGGGATCGGCCGCCGCCTCGAACGCCTCCACCGACACGCGGTGGGTCATGATGTGGTCCGGGTGCGGATAGCCGCCGTTCTCGTCGTAGGTCAGCATGACGTGCGGCCGGAACTCGCGCACCGCCGCGACCAGCGACCTGGCCGCCACGACGAGCGGTTGCCGCGCGAAGCAGCCCTCGGGCAGCGGGGGCAGCGGGTCGCCCTCGGGCAGCCCGGAGTCGACGAAGCCGAGGAACTGCTGGCGGACCCCCAGGATGTCCCTGGCCATGGCCATCTCGGCCCGCCGGATGCCGGGCAGGTTCGCGCGCACGTCCGGGCGGTCCATGGCCTTGTTCAGGATGTCCCCGCGCTCGCCGCCGGTGAGCGTGCAGACCAGCACGTCGACGCCCTCGCGGACGTACCGGGCCATGGTCGCGGCGCCCTTGCTCGACTCGTCGTCCGGGTGCGCGTGCACCGCCATCAGCCGGAGCGGCCCGTCATCGCAGCCGGGAGCGGCGCTGGTGGCCGGCCCGAGATCCGGGGGCCGGCTGGCCGGCCCGAGACGTGCTGATGACATCGACCATGTCCCTCTCGATCACCGGCTACGAACGGCGGTTGACGGGCTCGCGGCAGCAGCAGCGCCCGGCCCCGCGGCAGCATGACCAGACTCAGGCGCAAGGAGCGCGATCGCCTTCGACTCAGAACAAGCCGGGCGGCAGCAGCATTCCGCCGCGGCGGGCCAGCCTACCGGCCGTGGCGGGCCCCCCGGCAGCGCGGCGCGCATCGCGCGTTCACCATCTGCACATCTGTTCAAACCTAGTATATTTATTCGAAAAATAATCCTGACCTTCGGATGGTTGAACTAGGCCAGATGGACAAAGTAGTCTCGATGGATTACCCCCTCACGAGGGGCCCGGCTGTGGGCCCGGCGGATAGTTCCATTCCGCACAGCGGATGCGAGGAGTTCTGGTGACCGAGACCCGCGACGACACTGTGACCTGGCTCACCCAGGAGGCGTACGACCGGCTCAAGGCGGAGCTGGACTACCTTTCCGGCCAGGGCAGGATCGACATCGCCCAGAAGATCGAGGCGGCTCGGGACGAGGGCGACCTGAAGGAGAACGGCGGCTACCACGCGGCCAAGGAGGAGCAGGGCAAGCAGGCGGCGCGGATCCACCAGCTGACCCATATCCTCACCCACTCCAAGGTCGGCGAGCCGCCCCGCACGGACGGCGTCGTCGGGCCCGGCATGACCGTGACGGTCCGCTTCGAGGGTGATGACACCGAGACCACGTTCCTGCTCGCCTCGCGCGAGGAGAGCGGTGCGCCGATTGACGTCTACTCGCCGCGATCACCGCTCGGCGCCGCGATCACCGACAAGAAGGTCGGCGAGACGGCGAGCTACAACCTGCCGAATGGCAAGGCCCTGTCGGTGGAGATCATCGACGCCGTGCCCTACGGCGGCATGTAAGCCCGCGGTACGCCGAACGGCCCGGGCCGTGAGGCCCGGGCCGTTCGCTGCGCCACCGCAGGCTGCCGGTTCTCAGGCGACCAGCTCAGGTTCGGGCGACGGCGCGTTTCCCGGCTCGTCCTCGCGGCCGCGCAGCGGGATCTCCTTGATCAGCCAGGCGAGCGCGAACACGATCGCCGCCGTGGGCGCGGCCCACAGGAACACCGTGTCGATGCCGTGACTGATGCTGGCCAGGATCGCCTGCAGCAGCGGGCCGTGCATGTGCTGGACGACCGTCGGGCTGAGCTGCGAGCCGGTGCTCGTGGCCCGCGCCCCTGGCAGCTTCGCGGCCAGCTCGTTCCGCAGCGCCCGGTAGAACACCACGCCGAAGATCGAGACGCCGATCGAGCCGCCGATCTGCTGGAAGAACGTCCGCGAGCTGCTGGCCACGCCGATGTCCTTCGGTTCCACGCTGTTCTGCGCGATCAGCGTGGTGATCTGCATCAGGAAGCCCATCCCGATGCCGAAGATCAGGAAGAACGACATCGAGGTCAGCCGGGAGGTGGACGGGCCGAGGTTGGCCAGCAGCAACATGGCCACGGTCATGATCCCGGCGCCGATGATCGGCAGCGCCTTGTAGCGGCCGGTCTTGACCGTGACCCGGCCCGCGATCAGCGAGGTGATCGTGGACCCGAGCATCATCGGGATCAGCAGCAGGCCGCTCACCGTCGGCGAGGCCTGCTGCACCGTCTGCTGATACAGCGGCAGGAATATCATCGCGCCGAACATCGCCAGGCCGAGCAGGAAGCTCATGCCGGTCGCCAGCGAGAAGTTGCGGTTCCTGAACACGTGCATGGGCAGGATCGGCTCGCTGGCCCGGTTCTCGACCCAGATGAACAGGGCGACCGCCATGACCGCGACCACGGCCAGGGTCATGATCGGCGCCGAGGTCCAGGCGTACTGATTCCCGCCCCAGGTCGTGACCAGGACGATCGCGGTCGCGCCGACCGCGAGCACGACGGCCCCGAGGTAGTCGATCTTGTGCGAGACGCGGGCCTTCTTCAGGTGCAGGGTCGCGATGATGTACGCAAGCGCGGCGCCGCCGATCGGCATGTTGATGTAGAAGATCCAGCGCCACGACAGCGTGTCGGTGATGTAGCCGCCGACCAGCGGGCCCGCGATCATCGCGAGCATCATTGCGGCCATCATGTAGCCCATGTACTGGCCCCGCTCGCGCGGCGAGACCATGTCGCCGATGGTCGCGATCGCGCCGACCATCAGGCCGCCCGCGCCCAGGCCCTGGAGCGCGCGGAAGGTGATCAGCTGGTCCATCGTGTGCGCCTGGCCGGACAGCGCCGAGCCGATCAGGAAGATCACGATCGCCGTGATCAGCAGCCGCTTGCGGCCGTACAGGTCACCGAGCTTGCCGTACAGCGGCGTGGTGATGGTGGAGGCGAGCACGTAGGCGGTGACCACCCAGGACAGGTGGTTCAGGCCGCCGAGATCGCCGACGATCCTGGGCAGGGCGGTGGAGACGACGAGCTGGTCCAGCATCGCCAGGATCAGCGCCAGCAGCAGCCCGGGCAGAACGATCATCACGTCCCGCCGGCGGCCGGACGCCGGCGCGGATTGCCCGCCAGCGACCACCTCAGCCTCAGCCATGGTTAAGTTCCTCTTCTCCGCAATAAGGGCTTGTGCCCGGGTAGATCATTGATTCCGCCAACCTACTTGCCGACCGGCTAGCATCGTGACCAGAAACAGGATAGGATGCTTACTAACCGGTCGTCAAGTAACTTTCACGGCCTTGACGGACCACCGTCAGGCCGGCCGGGCCAGCAAGGCAGGACGCCACAATGAACAAGATCGCCGAGGTCAGCGTGGCCCCGGCGGACGCCGGAGCCACCAGGGGCCGTACCGACACCCGGGCGGGCATCCAGCGGATCGCCGTCGAGCTCTTTACCGAGCACGGCTACGAGGGCACGTCGCTGCGCGAGATCGCCGAGCGTCTCGGCGTCACCAAGGCCGCGCTGTACTACCACTTCAGGTCCAAGGAAGACATCATCCAGAGCCTGGTCGAGGACTATCAGGCCCAGATGGACGAGCTGATCGCCTGGGCCGGGGCCCAGCCGCGGACCCCGCAGGCCCGCCGGGAGATCCTGGCCGGCTACATGCGCATCGTCGCCCAGCGCGACCAGGTGTTCCGCATGCTGCATCAGAACCAGGCCGTGCTGAACACGATGGCGTCCGCGATCAAGACGCTGAAGACCTCGCCCAGGCGGCTGGCCAACCAGCTCACCGGGCCCGACGCGCCGCTGCGCGAGCAGATCAGGGCGATGATGACACTCGGCGCGATCAGCGTGGGCTGGATGTCCTTCGCCGAGCAGGTGCCCGACCACGCCGAGCTCAGCGACATCGTCTGCGACCTGGCGGCCGAGTTCGCGCAGGCCGGACCCGGACCCGGACCCTGACCCGGACCCGGGCCTGCCGCCAGTCCGGATCCGGCCTGACCGGATCCAACCTGACCCGGAGCCGCCCGACCGGAGCCGAGCTTTACGGCTCGCCGCGTTCCCGCTGGGCCGCGGTCGCCGCGACCAGCGGCGTGGTCCGGTACCCGACCGCGGTCGCCAGCGCGATCACCGTCGACGTACGCAGCACCCCGGGAACCTCGACGATGGCGTCAATGACCCGCTGCAGGTCCGCGTTCGTCCGCGCGACCACGCGGCACATCATGTCGCCCGGCCCGGTAATCGTGTGCGCCTCAAGGATCTCGCCGATGGTCGCGAGCCGCTGCGCCACCTCGGCCCGGCCGCCGGACTGGCGCAGCTCGACGGTCACGAACGCGGTCACCACGTGACCGAGCGCGGCCGGGTCGATGTCGGGCCCGTAGCCGGTGATCACGCCGCGGGCCTGCATGCGCTCCAGCCTGGCCTGGACCGTTCCCCTGGCCACCCCGAGCCGGCGGGATGCTTCGAGTATCCCGATCCTCGGTTCCGCGCTCAGCAGGGCGACCAGCCGCGCGTCTAGCTCATCGACCATCAGCCCGGCCTTTCCCGGTTGCTCGTGCCCTTACCGCATCCTGCTCAGTCTCGCCACGTAGTGGCGTTCCATACTGAGCATATTGCACAGTAAACAAGCGCACAGTTGCGCATCTTGTCCTGTTCGCGGATGCTGCCAGAGAATCAGCTTCCGGCCAACGCCGACCGCCAGCAAGGAGCACGCCATGACCGCAGAGACCGCCGCCGCCCGCGGCACCTCCGGATACGCCGATGAGTTCCCCGTGACCGGCATGGACGCGGTGGTGTTCGCGGTCGGCAACGCCAGGCAGGCGGCGCATTTCTACGGCACCGCCTTCGGCATGACCACCGTGGCCTACCGCGGCCCCGAGACCGGCTGCCGCGACGAGGCGGCCTACGTGCTGGAGTCGGGCGCGGCCAGGTTCGTGCTGCGCGGGCCGGTCAGGGCCGGCACCGATCTGGCCAGGCACGTCGCCGAGCACGGCGACGGGGTCCTCGACCTGGCCATCGAGGTGCCGTCGGCCGAGCAGGCGTTCAGCTACGCGGTCAGCCGGGGCGCCCGGCCGGTCCAGCAGCCGCACATCGAGGAAGACGAGCACGGCAAGGTCGTGCTGGCCGCGATCGCGACGTTCGGCGACACCCGCCACACGCTGGTCGAGCGGGCCGCTTACGCGGGCCCGTACCTGCCTGGCTACGTCGCCGTCTCGGCCCCGGCGGCCAGCCCGACCGTCCCGTTCTTCACCGCGGTCGACCACTGCGTCGGCAACGTGGAGCTCGGCAAGATGGACGAGTGGGTGGCGTTCTACAACCGGGTCATGGGCTTCACCAACATGAAGGAGTTCGTCGGCGACGACATCGCGACCGAGTACTCGGCGCTGATGAGCAAGGTCGTGGCGGACGGCTCGCGGAAGGTGAAGTTCCCGATCAACGAGCCGGCCGTCGGCAAGAAGAAGTCGCAGATCGACGAGTACCTGGAGTTCTACGGCGGTCCCGGCGTGCAGCACATCGCGCTGGAGACCGACGACATCGTCAGTGCGGTCCGCAACATGGAGCGGGCCGGGGTGCAGTTCCTGGCCACGCCGGACAGCTACTACGAGACGCTCGGCGAGTGGGTCGGCGAGACCCGGGTGCACCTGGACGAGCTGCGCGCGCTGAGGATCCTGGCCGACCGGGATGAGGACGGCTACCTGCTGCAGATCTTCACCAGGCCGGTTCAGGACCGGCCGACGGTGTTCTTCGAGCTGATCGAGCGGCACGGCTCGCAGGGGTTCGGCAAGGGCAACTTCAAGGCCCTGTTCGAGGCGATCGAGCGGGAGCAGGAACGCCGCGGCAACCTCTGACCCGGTCCTGCGTGGGTGCGGCCTGCGGCGGTGGGTGCGGTCTGCGGCGGTGATCACAGGAGTCGACGGTCGATTACGGAAAGCATTTGTTCAACTACTGATCGTAACTGTCGCTGGCCGGGCATCATGTGCCTGTGACTCGAACGCCGGTACCGGGCGGCTCGACCCAGCACGCCCCGCCGCCTGCGCTGCCCGCACCTCGGGCCCCCGAACTCGACGCCGACGCCGACGCCGAGGCCGCGGCTGCCCAGACGGCGCCGGATGTCGCGGGTGGCTCGGCAGCCCCGGGTGTCGCGATGGCGTCGGGAGTCCCGACAGCCCCGGCGGTTCCGGCGACGCCGGGTGTCGCCGAGAACCCGGCGGCGGGCCCGGTCACGGGCCAGACCGCGAGCCAGACCGCGGCCGCGCGGAGGGCCGATGATGCGGCCGGGCCGTTCGGGACGACCACGCTGGCCGCACCGTGGCGCCGGCTCGCGGCGTTCGCCATCGACGCGCTCATCCTGACCCTGGCGACCGGGGCCTTGTGGGGACGACTGCTCGCCTCGTTCGCGAACCGCATGGGCAACGCGGCCAGCGCGCAGGCCGCCCGTGCGCCCGGTGCTCATGGCGCCTACGGCCGGGTCTGGGCGCACACGCTCGGGACCTACCTGATCGTGCTGGTTCCGACCATCATCATGGCGATCGTCTACTACTGGCTGCTGACCGGCTACTGGGGCACGACATTCGGCAAGCGCGCCCTCGGCTGCTGGGTGACCGAGTCCGACGGCCGGTCCCGGGTCAGCCTGCGCCGGGCCTTCCTGCGGGCCCTCGTGTTCGTGGCCGGCGGCGAACTGGTGCCGCCGTTCTTCATCGCCGACAACGTGTGGCTGACCGCCGACGCCCGGCGCCGGGCCCTGCACGACAAGGCGGCCCATACCGTCGTGGTCCGCCACCCCCCAGCTCGCTAACCGCACCGCCGCGGCACCGCGGCACCGCAGCACCCGGCTTTGGATCCGGATTGGGGAACGAACCGGAGCAAAACGACGCCGAATCTGCCCACTTCGGATCCGGAGCCGAGTGTGACCACATTCGGGCCGCCGGGCGGCGGGCGCTAAGGGGCGGGCCAGTAGCGGTCGCCAGCCGAGATCAGGGCGGCCGCGCCGACCAGGCCAGCGTGCTGGCCGAGGGCAGCAGGAACGACGCGGACCTTGCGAGTGAAATCCAGCCGCGCGTGCTCTCCGAGGGCTTCGTGCAGCGGGCCGAACAGCAGCTCTCCGGCCTGGGACATCCCGCCGCCGATGGCAACCACGTCCAGGTCGCACAGGCTGGTCGCGGACGCGATCGCGATGCCGATCGCGGTCCCGGCCCGGCGCAGCGCGCTCAGGGCGACCGGATGACCCTGCATGGCGTCGGCGGCGAGTTCCTTTCCGGTCACCACGAGCTGATCGGGACGCCAGCCCTGGCCCTGGGCCCAGGCCGCGAGACCCGGTCCCCTGGCGATCGCCTCCAGGCAGCCGCGGCCACCGCACTCGCACGGCGGCCCTTCCGGGTAGACAACGACGTGACCGATGTGGCCGGCGTTCCCTGACGCCCCTTCGATCAGCCGGTTGTCCAGGATCAGCCCGCCGCCCACGCCGGTCGAGATAACCATGCCGAGTACGTTGCGGCGGCCGCGGCCCGCGCCCCGCCAGTGCTCGCCGGCGGCCAGGCAGATCGCGTCGTTCTGCACCCGGACCGGGCCGCCGCCGGCCCCGAACCGCGCGGCCAGCCGGTCCCGGAGGGGGAAGCCGCGCCAGGCGGGAATGTTCAGCGGCGAGACCAGCCCCTGCGGCCATTCCATCGGGCCGCCGCAGCCGCAGCCGATGCCCGACAGCTCGGCCGGGTCGGCGACCTTAGCGGCCTGGAGCACCTCGAGCAGCACGTTCTCGAGCGTCCGCCACAGGTGCTCGCCGTCGACGTCGTCCGGGGTGGGCACCTGGGTCCAGGTGATCAGCCGGCCGCCCGGCTCGGCCACGCCGGCGGCCATCTTGGTGCCGCCTATGTCGATCGCCAGCACCGGCCCGCTTTCAGCCATTTCGTTCCTCCCGAAGATGCGGACTAGTCCGCCGCCGACATAGTGTCGAATCGTGCAGCCACACAGCCAGCCACCCTCACCCACCGCCGGGTCAGCCGCCCCAGCAGTCAAAACCCTCGGCGACCTGCGCGCAACCGGCCATGTGTTCCGAAGCGTCAAGGACGAGATCCGGCAGAGCCTGCTCGGCCGGCTACGGGCCGGCGAAGACCCCTTCCCCGGCATTATCGGCTTCTCCGGCACGGTGCGCCCGCACCTGGAGCGCGCCCTGATCGCCGGCCACGACGTGATCCTGCTCGGCGAGCGGGGCCAGGGCAAGACCCGGCTGATCCGCACCCTGACCGGGTTGCTCGACGAATGGTCGCCGGTCATCGAAGGCTGCGAGATCAACGACCATCCGTACGAGCCGGTCTGCGTCCGGTGCCGGCGGCTGGCCGCGGACATGGGCGACGATCTGCCGGTGACCTGGCACAGCCGGGACCAGCGGTACGGCGAGAAGCTTGCCACCCCCGACACCAGCGTCGGCGACCTGATCGGCGACATCGACCCGGTCAAGGTCGCCGAGGGGCGCACCCTGGGCGACCCGGAAACGATCCACTACGGGCTGGTGCCGCGGACCAACCGCGGCGTCTTCTGCCTGAACGAGCTGCCCGACCTGGCCGAGCGGATCCAGGTGTCGTTGCTGAACGTGCTCGAGGAGCGTGACATCGCGGTGCGCGGGTACGCGCTGCGGCTGCCGCTCGACCTCGTGCTGGTGGCCAGCGCGAACCCGGAGGACTACACCAACCGCGGCCGGATCATCACGCCGCTGAAGGACAGGTTCGGCGCCGAGATCCGCACCCACTACCCCCTATCGCTCGACGACGAACTGGCCGTGGTACGGCAGGAGGCCGAGGTCACCTGGGGCGGGGAGAACCCGGACGCGGTGCTGCCCAGGCACCTGATCGAGGTGATCGCCCGGTTTGCCAGGCTGGTCCGTACCTCGCCGGCCGTGGACGCGCGGTCCGGGGTGTCGGCCCGGTTCGCGATCGCGGCGGCCGAGGCGGTCGCCGCAGCGGCGGTCCGCCGGGCCGCGATCACCGGCGAGGATCAGCCGGTCGCCCGCATCTGCGACTTGCCCGCGGTGGTCAGCACGCTGCGCGGCAAGGTCGAGTTCGAGGTGAGCGAGGAGGGCAGGGAGACCGAGGTCCTTGAGCATCTGCTCAGGCGGGCCACCGCCGACACCTTCCGGGCGCACCTGGGCAGCGCCGATCTGTCCGGGCTGGTCACCAGGTTTGCCGAGGGTGAGAGCGTGGAGTCTTCCGACCTGATCCCGGCCGGGGAGCTGCTGCGCCGGATCGGCGAGGTGCCCGGGCTGGCCAGGATCATGGAGCGGCTCGACGGCGACGGCGGCGAGTCACCCGGCCACGCCGCGGCCGCCTTCGAGTTCGCGCTCGAGGGCCTGTACCTGATGCGGCGGCTGTCGAAGGACGTGGTAGACGGCGGCGCCATCTATCGTGGCTGACCGGAAGGGCAGCAAGTGAGCGGTTACCGGTACGGCCCGTATCACGACGGGCCTGACCCGCTGGAGCCTCCGTACGACGTGCGCGAAGCGGTCGACGAACTCGGCGAGTCGGTGCTCGGCGGGGACGACCCCGCCACCGCGCTGCGAGATCTGCTCCGGCGCGGCCTGAGCGGCCACCGCGGCCTGGACGACCTGCTCAGGCAGGTGCGAGAGCGGCAGCGCGAGCTGCGCCGCAGCGGCCGCCTCGACGGCATCCTGGAGCAGGCCAGGGCGCTGCTGGACACCGCGATCGGGCAGGAGCGGGCCGAGCTGTTCCCCGACCCGAGCGACGACGCCCGCCTGCGCGAAGCCGAGCTGGACACGCTGCCGTCGGATACCGCAGGCGCGATCAGGCAGCTCGCCGATTATCAGTGGCGCAGCGACGCCGCCCGGCAGAGCTTCGAGCAGCTCAAGGACCTGCTCAGGCGCGAGGTGCTGGACAGCCAGTTCCGCGGCATCAAAGAGCAGATGTCGCAGCCCGGGGGCGAGGGCATGGAGCGGGTCAAGGAGATGATGTCGGCGCTGACCGGCATGATCGAGGCGGACGCCCGCGGCGCGCACACCCAGCAGGACTTCGACGACTTCATGGAGCAGTTCGGGGAGTTCTTTCCCGACTCTCCGGGCAACCTCGACGAGCTGGTCGACTCGCTGGTGCGCCGGATGGCCGCCGCCCAGCGGCTGCTGAACTCCCTCACCGACGAGCAGCGGGGCGAGCTGGCCGGGCTGATGCAGCAGGCGATGGAGGATGCCGGGCTGGCCCAGGAGATGGCCAGGCTGGCCGATGCGCTGCGGGCCAGGCGGCCCGATGTCGACTGGGACGGGCAAGGCGGCGAGCGGATGTCCGGCCGCGACCCGCTCGGGCTGGGCGACGCCACCTCGGCCCTGGCCGAGCTGGCCGACCTCGCCGAGCTGGAAGACTCCATGCGCCAGGACTACCCGGGCGCCCGGCTGGATGACATCGACGAGGAAGCGGTCCGCCGCGCTCTCGGTCGCCAGGCCGTCGATGACATGGAGGCGCTCAGGCAGATCGAGCGCGAACTGCAGCGCCAGGGTTACCTGGTGAACGGCGAGGGCAAGCTGGAGCTCACCCCGAAGGCGGTGCGCCGGCTCGGCGACACCGCGCTACGGAAGGTGTTCGCCAAGCTGGCCGAGGGCGGCTATGGCCAGCACGACCAGCACGACGTCGGGCAGGCGGGCGAACTGACCGGGTCGACGAGGCCGTGGCGGTTCGGCGATGAGCAGCCGATCGACACCTCAGCCACGGTGCGGAACGCGCTGCTGCGCGGCGGCGTGCCTGGCCGCCCCGAAGCAGCCGGCCCGGGCGGCTCCGAACGGCGCCCGGGCGGGACCAGGACCGCGGTCCGGCTCTCGGTCAGCGACTTCGAGATCGGCGAGACCGAGCGGCGAGCGTCGGCCGCGGTGTGCCTGCTGGTCGACCTGTCCTACTCGATGGCCCTGCGCGGCACCTGGAGCTCAGCCAAGCAGACCGCGCTGGCCCTGTACTCGCTGGTGCGGACCAAGTTCCCGCAAGACGCGCTGCAGGTGATCGGCTTCTCCAACTACGCGAGGGAGCTGGCCGAGACGGACCTGGCCGGGCTCGGCTGGGACATGGTGCAGGGCACGAACCTGCACCACGCGCTGGTCCTGGCCGGCCGGTTCCTCGACCGCCGCCCTGAGCACAACCCGGTCGTGCTGGTCATCACCGACGGCGAGCCGACCGCGCACCTGCGCCGGGACGGCACCTCCTGGTTCGACTGGCCGCCCTCGCCGGAGACCCTGGAGCTGACCATGGCCGAGGTCGACAAGATGACCAGGCGCCGGGCAACGCTGAACATCTTCATGCTCGCCGACGATGAGCGGCTCACCTCGTTTGTCGACGAGGTGGCCAGGCGAAACGGGGGCCGGGTGCTCCGCGCGATGCCCGACAGCCTGGGCGAGTACGTGGTGAGTGACTTCCTCCGCTCGCGCCGGGAACGGAGCGGGTAGGCTCGCCGTGGTTCGCTGCCGATTGATGTGGTGGGGTTGGTCCGGTGCGCAAGGCTAGATAGCGATAACGATCGTTTCGGGCACTTTTCCGAAGCGGGTCATTCCGGCCCGCGCCGAGGAGTAACTTGCCGGTCATAGATATCTCCCGCCGGGCGGCGCCGCCCGCCGGCTAACGGAGAATCCCATCCCGGACCGAGGTTGCGGGCCGGGAGCATCCCCTGTGAAGGAGAACGTCGTGAGTTCGCATACTGTATCTGGCGGCACCGGCTCGAGGCGCCCGGTGGCTATCGCGCTGGCGGTGGTCGGCGTGGTGTTCATCGTCCTCGCCGTGCTGTTCTTTGCCGGCGTGGGCTTGGGCCCCCTGGATTCCGTCGGCCATTCGGGCAAGGCCAACCATGGCAGCCACGGCGTCCGCGGCTCGATTTGCGCGGTCATCGGCGTGCTGGCGTTTGTCGGCGCCTGGATCACGAGCAAGCGCTCCCGCTGACCGCTGCGGCGACAACCGCCCCGTAATGCCGGCCGGTAACCCGGCCCGGCATTACTGTCTGAAGCGATGCCGGCCGGCAACGGCCGAGTCGGCGGGTCTCGGGTGGGTCTGGTTCTAGACTCACCCCATGTCCTTTTCTCAGCATCTCGTCTTGTGGCTGCATGTCGCCTTCGTCATCTTCACGATCGGCCCGGCCACGATCGCGATCATGTCGACGCCGCGCTACATCCGCCAGCGCGATGTCCGGGTGCTGCGCTACCTGAGCCGGATGACTACCGTGTTCGCGATCGGCACGCTCGCGGTGCTGATCGCCGGCATGGCGCTGGCCTCGATGCTGAGTGAGGCGGGCAAGCCCTGGATCATCGTCTCGGCCACGCTGTTCCTGGTCTCCGTCGTGCTGCTGGTGCTGGTCGGCCGGGACCAACGGCACGCGATCAAGACGCTGGAAGCTGCGACAGCAACCGCCGCGACCGCCACCGGGGTGACCGAAGCCGAGGTCACCGCGGCTCTGGAGCGGTCCGGCGGCGCTAGTTCCCTGGCCGGACCGGCCGATCCTGGCGCCGCCGGTCCCGGCGCCGCCGAAACTGGTGCCTTCGGTGCCGGCGCCGCCGATGCTGGCGCCGCCGGGGCCCAGGCCGCCGGGACCGCGACGGGCCCGCAGGCCACCGGCCCGCAGGCTCCGGTCAGCCAGCCAGGGAGCAATCCGGCCACGGCGATACCGGCCCACCTGGCCAGCGTCGAGCGCGGCCGGATCGCCATGCTCGGCGGCGTGGTCAGCCTGATCTGGCTGGTCATCCTCGTGCTGATGGTCTGGAACAGCTAGCGTCCACGTCCTTTCCCCCGGCGGGTGGCCGCGCCGCCCGCGGGTACAACCGCTTCACCGGCGGGCCCGCTCCGGGTCGGCCGCTCACTATTTGCAGCCACGGGGGGTGATGATGACGTACGCGGGCAGACCGGAAATCGGGGAGTTCTCGCCTTATCCCCCGATCGCCGACTACGGATTCCTGTCCGACTGCGAGGTCACGGCGCTGATCGCGCCGAGCGGCGCGGTCGAGTGGATGTGCCTGCCCCGGCTGGACGGGCCCAGCGTGTTCGGCGCGATGCTGGACCGGGACGCGGGCTGGTTCCGGTTCGGCCCGGCCGACATGTCGGTGCCGGCCGACCGCCGGTACCTGGCCGGGACGATGGTGCTGGAAACGGTCTGGGACTGCGGCGAGGGCTGGCTGATCGTCAGGGACTGCCTGCTGATCGGGCCGTGGCGGCACGAGAACCCGCAGCGCGGCCTGCACCTGCGGCCGCCGACCGACTACGACGCCGAGCACACGCTGCTGCGCACGGTGCACTGCACCAATGGCTCGGTTCAGCTGGTGATGGACTGCGAGCCTGCGTTCGACTACGGCCGCATGCGCAAGGACTGGGACTACACCGACCGCGGGTTCAGCCAGGTGACCATCCACCCGGACCAGGCCGGCTATCAGCTGACGCTGACCTCGGACACGCGGATCGGGATCGAGGGCCCCAGCGCCCAGGCCCGCACGCTGCTGCGCGAGGGCGACACCCGGTATTGCGCGCTGTCCTGGGGGCACTGCCCGCCGCCGCTTACCTACGATGAAGCACACGACCGGATGCTGTGGACCGCGCACCACTGGCGGCACTGGCTGGCCCGCGGCAAGCTGCCCGATCACCGCTGGCGCGCCCACCTGACCCGCAGCGCCCTGACCCTCAAGGGACTCGCTTACGCCCCGACCGGCGCGATCGCCGCGGCGGCGAGCACCTCGCTGCCCGAGTCACCAGGCGGCGAGCGGAACTGGGACTACCGGTACAGCTGGATCAGGGACGCGACTTTCGCGCTGTGGGGGCTGTTCACGCTCGGTTATGAATGGGAGGCGAACGACTACTTCGCCTTCATCACCGACATCGTCGAGCGGGATCACGAGGACGTGCAGATCGTCTACCGGATCGACGGCGAGAAAGACCTGGAGGAACGCGAGCTTCCGCACCTGCACGGGTACCAGGGGGCCAAGCCGGTCCGAGTCGGCAACGCAGCCTACCGCCAGCGCCAGAACGACGTCTGGGGGTCAGTCCTCGACTCGCTGTACCTGCACGCCAAGTCCCGCGACTGGCTCGATGACCGGGTCTGGAAGATGGCCAGGCAGCAGGTCGAGCGGGCGCTGGCGCACTGGCGCGAGGCCGACCACGGCATCTGGGAGGTGCGCGGCGAGCGCCGGCACTTCACCTCCTCCAAGCTGATGTGCTGGGTCGCGGCCGACCGGGGCGCGAAGCTGGCCAGGATCCGCGACGACACCGAGCACGCGGGCCTGTGGCAAGAGGCGGCCGACGAGATCCACGCCGACATCTGCGCGAACGCCCTGGACGAACGGGGCGTGTTCTGCCAGCACTACGACACCACGGCCCTGGACGCCTCCTTGCTGCTGATGCCGCTGCTCAGGTTCCTGCCGCCGGACGATAAGCGGATCCGCGACACGGTGCTCGCGATCTGCGACGAGCTGTCGATCGACGGCTTGGTCGCCCGGTATCACCCGGATGAGACCGACGACGGGCTGCGGACCCAGGAAGGCACGTTCACGATCTGCTCGTTCTGGATGGTCTCGGCGCTGGCCGAGATCGGCGAGCACCAGCGGGCCAGGGACCTGTGCGAGAAGGTGCTGTCCTACGCCAGCCCGCTGCTGCTCTACGGCGAGCAGATCGACCCGCGCTCGGGCCGCCACCTGGGCAACTTCCCGCAGGCGTTCACCCACCTGGCCCTGATCAACGCGGTCATGCACGTGGTCCAGCACGAGCAGCATGCCGTCCGCCAGTCGATGGGCGCCGACGCCACCATCGCCCCCCGCCAGTAAGGCCGTCAGGGGTAGGTGGCGTACAGGGCGGCGCAGCCGTCCTTCGGGTGCGCCGCATCGCCCTGGTAGAGCACGGAGACGTCAGGCTGCGACAAAGGTCCGTAGAAGACGCACGCGTTCGAGAGCTGCCCGCTCCAGTCGTGCGCGGGGCCGCCCGGCAGTCCGTTGCCGATCCGGACCCGGCCGACGTCCCCTGGTAGCCAGCGGCCGACGTCGCCGGACTGGCCGGCCTGCACGCCGTTGACATACAACGTCAGCGTTCCGTGCGCAGACTCGTAAACGGCGGTCAGCTGCGTCCAGGTCCGCAACTTGGCCGAGCCGGGCGCCGACGTCGCCGTGACTACCTTGGCGTGAGCCTGATCGTCGACGGGCATCGAGAACGCCCAGCAGGGACCGGCCGCAGCGCAGGACTTGACGTAACCCAACCTGGCCGGCAGGGCCCAGCACGGACGGCGCGCGGAATACCGCGAGCGCCGCGGGAACGGCGCGCCTGAGCCTGATCTTTAGGGGCATACGTGATTTGTAGTGCCTATCACGCTTAAGCCGCAAGACAGACGATCGGCGTTGCCAATTCGTGGTAAACGGCCGGCCGGGCGATGTCCGGTCCCGGGTCCAGGTTCCGACGTCTCCGGTGAAGGCGCGCCCGGCCGGGCGCGCCGGTCGCGAGACTAGAGTCCGGGAGGACACGATGAAGTACCTGATCTTGATGTACGGGTCGCAGCGGGACTACAACGAGATGGCCGGGCAGCCCGCGCCCGGGCAGCCGGGCTGGAAGCCGGAGGACTTCGCGGCGATGGGCGCCTTCATGGAGTCATTCGGCAAGGACGTGGCCGGGTCCGGGGAACTCGTGGACGCGCGCGGGCTGACCGCGCCCGTGCACACGCGCGGATCCGGCTGCGGGAAGGCGTCCCGGTCGTGACCGACGGCCCCTACGCCGAGACCGAGGAAGTGCTGGCCGGGTTCTGGCTGGTCGACTGCGAGAGCTTCGACCGGGCCACCGAGATCGCGGCCCGGCTGACCAGTTGCCCGGGACCCGAGCACGTCAGGGACCGGGCGTACGTCGACGTCCGCCCGGTCGCCGAGTCGCGGGACGAACTGGACGCCTGACAATGCCAGGCGCCGATGCCGGGGACCTGCTGCGCCAGCTCGCGCCGCAGGTCCTCGGCGCGCTGGTGCGCCGGTACGGGCACTTCGACGCGGCCGAGGACGCGGTCCAGGAGGCGCTCCTGGCGGCCGCGACCCAGTGGCCGTCGGACGGGGTGCCCGGCAACCCGCGCGGCTGGCTGATCACGGTCGCGTCCCGGCGGCTGACCGACCTGCTGCGCAGCGAGCAGGCCAGGCAGCGCCGCGAGCGGGCGGCGGCCCGGCAGGTGCCGCCGGGCGACTGGCTCACGCCGGCCGCCGACGCGGCCGCGGCCGACCGCGACGACACGCTCATCCTGCTATTCCTGTGCTGCCATCCCGCGTTGTCGCCGGCCTCGCAGATCGCGCTCACCCTGCGCGCGGTCGGCGGCCTGACCACGGCCGAGATCGCCCGGGCGTTCCTGGTCCCCGAGGCGACCATGACCCGCCGGATCAGCCGGGCCAAGCGGCAGATCGCCGCCAGCGAGCTGCCCTTCCGGATGCCGCCGGAAGCCGAGCGGCCGCCGCGGCTGGCCGCGGTCCTGCACGTGCTCTACCTGATCTTCACCGAGGGCTACGCAGCCACGTCCGGACCCAGCCTGACCAGGGCCGACCTGTCCGGCGAGGCGATCAGGCTGGCCAGGCTGGCGCGCCGCCTGCTGCCCGGCGACGGCGAGGCCGCCGGGCTGCTCGCCCTCATGCTGCTCACCGACGCGCGGCGGCCGGCCAGGACCGGGCCGGCCGGCGAGCTGGTGCCGCTGGGCGAGCAGGACCGTGGCCGCTGGGACGCCGGCCAGATCGCCGAGGGAGTCGCGCTGATCAGCGCCGCGCTAGCCGGCGGCGAACCAGGGCCCTACCAGCTCCAGGCTGCGATCGCCGCTGTGCACGACGAGGCGCCCGGCTACCAGGAGACCGACTGGCCGCAGATCGAGGCGCTGTATGAGCTGCTGCTGCGGATCAGCGACAACCCGGTGGTCGCTCTGAACCATGCGGTCGCGGTCGCGATGGCCAGGGGCCCGCGGGCGGGGCTGGAACGGCTCGCACAGGTCGAAGCCGACCAGCGGATTGCCAGCGACCCCCGGATCGCCGCCGTCCGGGCCCACCTGCTGGAGCTGGCCGGGGAACCGGACGCGGCCCGCGCCGCCTACCGAGATGCGGCCAGGCAGGCCGCGAGCCTGCCCCAGCAGCGCTATCTCAACGCCAGGGCCGCCCGGCTGGAGGGCAGCGTCAGGCCCGGGCCGGCGTCCTAGCCCAGGGCGGCGCGCAGGTCGTCGAGGAGATCGTCGCCGCTCTCGATGCCGACCGACAGCCGGACCAGGTCCGCCGGTACCTCCAGCGGCGAGCCCGCCGTCGAGGCGTGCGTCATCCGGCCCGGGTGCTCGATCAGCGACTCCACCCCGCCGAGCGACTCGGCCAGGGTGAACAGCCGGGTCCGCCCGCACATGTCCACGGCGGCCTGCTCGCCGCCGGCGTGCCGGAACGACACCATGCCGCCGAACCCGCGCATCTGCTTGGCCGCGACCTCGTGACCAGGGTGCTCCGGCAGCCCGGGATACAAGACCTGCGCGACGGCGGGATGGTTGGCCAGCATCAGCGCGACCTGCGTGGCGTTCTGGCTGTGCTTGTTCATTCTGACCGCCAGCGTCTTGATGCCGCGCAGTGTGAGCCACGCGTCGAACGGGCCGCCGGCCGATCCCGTGGCGTTCTGGCTGAAGGCGAGCCGCTCGGCCAGGCCGGCGTCGGACACGACGAGCGCGCCGCCGACCACGTCGGAATGACCGCCCAGGTACTTGGTCGTCGAGTGCACGACCGCGTCGGCGCCGAGGGCGAGCGGCTGCTGCAGGTACGGCGAGGCGAACGTGTTGTCTACCGCGAGCAGGGCGCCGCAGGAGCGCGCGATGTCGGCGAGGGCCGCGATGTCGGCGATCGAGAGCAACGGGTTCGTGGGCGTCTCGACCCAGATCAGCCGGGGCGGGTTCGCGGCCGCCGCGGCCCGGACGGCGGCCGGGTCGGACACCGGCACCGGGTGATAGGTCAGGCCCCACCCGCTCATCACCTTGTCGAACAGCCGGTAGGTGCCGCCGTAGGCGTCATGCGGGATCAGCACGTGGTCGCCGGGACGGCAGACGGTGCGGATCAGGCAGTCCTCGGCCGCCATGCCGGACGCGAACGCCAGCCCGCGGACCCCGCCTTCGAGCGCGGCCAGGCAATCCTCCAGCGCCCCCCTGGTCGGGTTGGCGGTCCGGGAGTACTCGTAACCCTCCACCCAGCGGCCCGGCCCGGAGTCCGCGCCGCTCAGCGTGCCGCCGCGCACCCCGCCCACGCCGTCTTGCCGGTAGGTCGATACCTGGTAGATCGGCGGGACCACGGCCCCGGTCTGCGGGTCGGGATCCTGACCCGCGTGAATGGCCAGGGTCTCGAAGCCGTCCGTGCGGTCGATCGGTGCCATGACGGTCGCTCCTCCTGTTGTTCGCGTCGGCTGGGGCTGGGCCGGCCGGCTACCTCAGCCGGCCAGGTACATGAGCACGTCCTGGCGGGTCACCATGCCGGCCGGCTTGCCGTCGACCAGCACTAGCGCCGCGCCCGCCTTCTCCAGGGCCGAGATCGCGGCGCTGATCGGCTCGCCTGACCCGATCATCGGCAGCGGCGCCGACATGTGCGCGGATACCGGCTCGCCCGGCTGGGCCCGGCCGGTCACCAGCGCCTCCAGCAGTTCCCGCTCGGTGATCGACCCGACGACCTCGGCCGCCATCACCGGTGGCTCCTCTTTCAGCACGGGAAGCTGGGACACGTCGTACTCGCGCAGGGTCTCGATCACGGCCCGCACCGTCTCGCCCGGGTGGGCGTGCACGAACAGCGGCAGCTGGCCGCGCTTGCGTTCGAGCACGTCGGCGATCCGCGGCTCGGCAGATTCGGAGGTCAGGAACCCGTAGTCGGCCATCCAGTCGTCGTTGAAGATCTTGGACAGGTAGCCGCGGCCGCCGTCCGGCAGCAGCACGACGATGACGTCGTCCGGCCCGGCCTGCTCGGCGACCCTGATCGCGGCCACGACGGCCATCCCGCACGACCCGCCGGTCAGCAGGGCCTCTTCGGCCGCGAGCCGCCTGGTCATCCGGAACGAGTCGGCGTCGCTGACAGGGATTATCTGGTCACAAATACTCTTGTCATAAGTTTCGGGCCAGAAATCCTCGCCGACGCCCTCCACCAGGTAGGGCCGGCCGGTTCCGCCCGAATAGACCGAGCCCTCGGGGTCGGCTCCGATGACCTGGACCCGGCCGCCGGAGGCCTCCTTGAGGTACCGGCCGGTTCCCGAGATGGTCCCGCCGGTGCCGATGCCGGCGACGAAGTGCGTGACCCGGCCCTCGGTCTGGTCCCAGATCTCCGGGCCGGTGGTCAGGTAGTGCGACTGCGGGTTGGCCTGGTTCGCGTACTGGTTGGGCTTCCACCCGCCGGGCAGCTCCCCGGCCAGCCGGTCCGAGACCTTGTAGTAGGAGTCAGGCGACTCGGGCGAGACCGTGGTCGGGCACACCACGACCTCGGCCCCGTACGCGCGGAGCACGCTGATCTTGTCCGGCGCCACCTTGTCCGGGCAGACGAACACGCACTTGTAGCCCTTCTCGGCGGCCACGATGGCCAGCCCGACGCCGGTGTTCCCTGACGTCGGCTCGACGATCGTGCCGCCCGGGCGCAGTTCGCCCGAGGCCTCGGCCGCCTCGACCATCCGCAGCGCGATCCGGTCCTTGACCGAGCCGCCCGGGTTCATGTACTCGATCTTGGCCAGCACGGCCGGCGCGGCCCCGCGGCGAGCGCCCAGGTCGCCGTGACTGTGCCCGGTGCTCAGGTGGCCGGTGACCTTGCGCAGCCTGAGCAGCGGCGTGTTGCCGATGAGATCGATCAGCGACTCGTGCACCTGCATGGCTGAACCACCCTGTCCTGCGGCGGATGCGTCGGTTACCCGGCTCTGCGCACGGGGCGGCACGCGCCGACCGCACCCGGCGAGCCGCGCCCCAGCCTAGCCGCGTGCGCAGAGCCGCGTGCGCGGAGCCGGGGCGCCAGGGACCGTCCGGCCCCAGCGGCCCGCGACGCGCCCTGGCCGGTCACACCGGACGAAGATCAAAAACACACGTTACTCTTAGCTATCGCGTTGTTACACTCTGTGCGCTGAGCACCACGCTGGCTTCGACGCCAAGGGGGAAACCGTGACCGTGCAGCTGGCCGATCATGACGGGCGGCTGAGCCGCCCGCCGGCCGAGCATTTCTCGCCCTGCCTGCCGGTTCTCGGATCGTTCAGGGCCGCGGTCGCCGATCTGGTCGCCGAGGTCGGGCACTGCACGTCCACCGACGTCAGATGCGCCGAGCACCTGGTCAGCAGGCGGGTCGACGATGAGGAGATCCTGCCGGTCCTGCAGGCGACGCCGGACGGATTCGACGCCACTGTCGCGAAGCTGCTGTTCGAGATCAGGAACTACGAGCCGAACCCGAGCAACTCCATCGGATCGCTGGCCTCGCTGGTCCGTATCTCGCTGCTGGCCCAGATCGACGCCGTGTGGTGGGGCCGCATGCCGATGTACGGCAGCGACGAGGACCTCAGGGACGCGTCGGAACTGGTCGACCTGGACGATCTCGGCGACGCCGGCCAGCTCCGGTTCCGGTACCGGCATCAGGCGGTCACGCTGGTGCACCGGGCCGCCCGCTCGGCCCAGCGGCGGGCCCTGCCCGGCCGGGCGCCCAGGACCGCCGGGCTGTGGCTGCCGCGGGCCAGGCCGCAGACGGTCGCCTGGCTGAACGGCCTGGCCGAGGAATTCGCGCAGATCGCGCCGGACGGCACCCCGCCGCTGTGGATCACCAGCGTGGCCCGCAGCATCGAGCACCAGCGGCACCTGAAGTCGCTCGGCTACATCGCGCTGCTGCCCAGCTCGCACTGCGTCGGGTACGCGGCCGACATCGAGATCAAGTGGTACCGGCGGTTCCGGGCCCACCGGCTGCTGCGCGGGCTGCTGCTCGACCGGCAGCGGGCCGACGAGGTGAACGTGATCGACGAGGGCCAGGCCTGGCACGTGTGCCTGCGGCCCGACGTGGTCGCCGGGCCGCGCCGGGTGCCCGCGGCCAGGACGGGTGCCTGACCGGCGGTGTGTGGCATTGCCCTGATTGCCGGGGACGGCGCCGACCCGGCCGCCTTCCGCGCCATGCTCGCGGCGCTGACCCCGCGCGGCGAGGTCACCGAGTGCGCGTCCGGAACCCGGCTGCTGGCCGGGACGCGGCGGCTGCGCATCGTGGACCGGGAGCGGGCGGTCCAGCCGTGGGTGTCGGCGGGCGGACGCTGGCTGCTGTGCTTCAACGGCGAGATCTATAACCACCGCGGGCTGCGGTCCGAGCTGGCCGGGCTGGGCTGCTCGTTCCGGTCGGGCAGCGACACCGAGGTCGTGGCCGAGGCGTTCGGCCAGTGGGGCGACGGCGCGGTCAGCCGGCTGCGCGGCGAATTCGCGTTCGCGATCGCGGAGCGCGAGTCGGGCCGGGTCTACCTCGCCCGCGATCCGGTCGGGGTCAAGCCGCTGTACTGGTCATCGGCGGCCGGCCGGCTGCACGTCGCCTCCGAGATTAAGGCCCTGGTTCCGGCCGGCGCGACGATCAGGGAGGTGCCACCGGGCAGCCACGGCTGGGCCGAGCCGGGCGGCGAGCCACGGCTGCGGCGCTCCAGCGCGCTGCTCGATCCGGTGGCCGCCGGCGCCGGGCATCCGGCGATAGACGACGCGGCCGAGGCCGCGTCGCTGGTCAGGGACACCCTGGCCGACGCCATCGCGGTCCGGCTGGACACCGACTTGCCGGTCGGCGTCATCTTGTCCGGCGGCCTGGACAGCACGTTGACGCTGCTGCACGTACGCCAGCGGCACCCGGACTGCGTCGCCTTCACGGTCGGCACGGCAGGCAGCGAGGACGTCCGCTACGCCCGGCGGCTGACCGCCGACCTCGGCGTCCGGCACGAGGTCATCGAGCTCAGCCCGCGGCAGATCCGGCTGGCCGAGGTCAGGGACGCGATCAGGATCTCCGAGCTGACCGAGTACGGCGACATCATCAACGCGATCGTGTCCGTACCGCTGTTCCGGCGGATCGCCCAGTGCGGGATCAAGGTGGTGCTGACCGGGGACGGGTCCGATGAGCTGTTCGGCGGGTACCCGATGTACGACCAGGTCGCCCCGGCCCAGGCCCGGCGGCTGTTCCTGCACAAGATCGCGAACCTCGGGCGCACCGAACTGCAGCGGGTCGACCGGACGGCCATGGCGGCCGGGGTCGAGGCCCGGGTGCCGTTCCTGGACCCGGCGATGGTCGCGCTCGCGCTGCGGCTGCCCCTGTCGCTGAAGGTCCGCGACGGGGCCGAGAAGTGGATCCTGCGCCAGGCCTTCACCGACCTGCTGCCCGGCTACATCAAGGCCCGGCGCAAGAACCCGATGTCGCACGCGTCCGGCCTGCACGAGCGGGCCAGGCTGTATAAGCCCGCGTTCGCGCGGATCCACCGCTCGTTCGGCTACGACCTGCACGAGCCGGTCCGCCGCGACTTCTCGATCCTGCTCGAGCAGTGCGGTAACGACCTGGACCTGGCCGTCGCCCAGGCCCGGGCCCGGCTCGACTACAGCGCCAGAGAGCACGTCAGGGACCTGGCCGGGGCGGCCCGCTGGAACGCCAGGACGCTGGCCGGGTCCGCGGCCGGGTCGCTCGCCGGGTCGCTGCCCAGGGCCGGCCGGGGCCGGCCGCGCACCGCTGGCTGACCGGCCGCCCGGGCCCGGCCCGGTTGGTCTCGGCGGGGCTGACGGTCCCGCAGCCGTAAGCTACTGTGCGGTAAAACGACCAGTTCGGCCAGGGAGCAGCCATGCCAGAGGCAGTCATCGTCGCCACCGCGCGCTCACCGATCGGGCGGGCCTTCAAGGGGAGCATGACCACCGTCCGTCCTGACGACCTGACCGTCCAGATGATCAAAGCCGCGCTGGCCAAGGTGCCGCAGCTCGACCCGGCCGAGATCGAGGACCTGATCCTGGGCTGCGGCCTGCCCGGCGGCGAGCAGGGCTACAACATGGCCCGCGTGGTCGCCGTGATGCTCGGCCTGGACTCGGTGCCCGGGACCACGATCACCAGGTACTGCTCGTCTTCGCTGCAGACGACCAGGATGGCCTACCACGCGATCAAGTCGGGCGAGGGCGACGTATTCCTCTCGGCCGGCGTCGAGTGCGTGAGCCGGCTGGCCAAGGGCAGCAGCGACGGCGCCCCCGGAACCAAGAACCCGGTGTTCACCGGGGCCGAGGAGCGGGGCGCGGCCCGGGCCGCGGGCGGCGCCGGCACGTGGCGGGACCCGCGCCAGGACAGCCAGGTCCCCGACATCTACATCGCGATGGGCCAGACCGCGGAGAACGTCGCTCAGCTGCGCGGCATCAGCCGGGCCGAGCAGGACGAGTTCGGGGTCCGCTCGCAGAACCTGGCCGAGAAGGCCATCGCCGACGGTTTCTGGCCCCGTGACATCACGCCGGCCACGCTGCCGGACGGCACGGCGGTCAGCGCCGACGACGGCCCGCGGGCCGGGACCACGCTGGACAAGGTGTCGACCCTGCAGCCGGTCTTCCGCCCGGACGGCACGGTGACCGCCGGCAACTGCTGCCCGCTGAACGACGGCGCGGCCGCCGTCGTGGTGATGAGTGACCGCAAGGCGGCCGACCTGGGCATCACCCCGCTGGCCAGGATCGTCGCCACCGGCGTGACCGCGCTGTCGCCGGAGATCATGGGCCTCGGCCCGGTCGAGGCCTCCCGGCAGGCCCTGGCCAGGGCCGGCATGACCATCGACGACATCGACCTGGTCGAGATCAACGAGGCGTTCGCCGCCCAGGTCATCCCGTCCAGCCGGGACCTGGGCATTGACATCGACAAGCTGAACGTCAACGGCGGCGCAATCGCGGTCGGCCACCCCTTCGGGATGACCGGAGCCCGGATCACCTCGACGCTCCTGAACAGCCTGCAGTTCCACGACAAGACGTTCGGGCTGGAGACCATGTGCGTCGGCGGCGGGCAGGGCATGGCGATGATCTTCGAGCGCCTCTCCTGACCGGCGGCTGAGAGCTCCCGGCCGACCCAGCCGGTCCGGCGGCCGGACCCGGCGTGGCCGGGCCCGCGGGCGGCATGCCGGGATTACCGGAAGTGCTCCTGTTCAGCCCCAGGTTGGATAACGGAAGGGTCACGTTCAGGTCTTGCCAGGAGGGCCGTCGTGGTGCAGGCTCAAGTCAGGAGATTCGTCTCGGCGCGGAGGTGCCCCTTGTCCTTGATTCACTCTCCGGAGATGCACAGGAACCTGATCGCTCGCATCCCGCGGGTCACCGGCAGTGATCTCAGAGAGTGGTTCCACCGGCTGGAATCGGGACCGTCATTTATGCGCTGCGCCGAGCGCGCGACCTGGCTCGCGGACGAGCACGGGCTCACCTCCGCCTACGCGACCGCGATCGTGCACGAATACGAAGTACAGCGCCGAACCCGGCTGAACAGCGCCTGACCGCCCGGGCATGCAACTCGATCGAGCCCGGGAGTTCATGCGCGTCAACCACCGGGCGGTGCTGTCGACATTCCGGTCCGACGGCCTTCCGCAGCTATCTCCGATCACCGTGGGCGTGGGCGATGACGGCCGGGTGCTGGTCAGCACCCGCGAGACCGCGATGAAGACGAAGAATCTGGCCCGTGATCCGCGGGCCTCGCTCTGCGTGATGACGGACGGGTTCTTCGGCGACTGGGTACAGGCCGAGGGCAACGCGGAGATCGTGCACCTGCCCGAGGCCATGGACCTGCTGGTCGGCTACTACCGGCGAGTCTCCGGCGAGCACCCCGACTGGGGCGAATACCGCCAGGCCATGGTGCGGGACCAGCGCGTGATCGTCGCGATCACCCTGACCAGAGCGGGCCCCGACCGCAGCGGCTAACTCGTCCCCGCCCCGCATACCGCCCGACTCCCCGAGTCCGCACGCCGAGCCCCGCGACGGCCAACGTCCGCCGGGCCGGGCTGCTCGGCACGGTGCGGCGCCCACCGGACGTCGGTGGCCGGCGGTCGGGCGCGGCTCACATCTGGCCCCGACGCGCAGACGTCTCGAAACGATGGCCGCCCCGGCCTCGTCCGCCGCCCGGCCGCCAAGCCGGCGAAGAAATTCTTTCAGCGGACCCTTGACGCGGCCGTTGGGCCGGCGAAACGTGTGAATCAGAATTTTTGAATGGACGAAGGGCCGCCTAGGCACGACTAGTGAATCGCAAATTAAGGGTCGCGGGCAGCCGGGATGACAGGAGCAAGCTTTACATACTGATTATGCAAAGTACTCTGACCTGCAACGATGTCAGAGCCGATCCCGCGTGCGGGACTTCTGGAGATCAGTACCCCCGGTCGGGTTCGAACCGACACTCTGGCCCTTTTAGGGGGCTCGCCTCTTCCCTTGGGCTACGGGGGCGCGGAAATCGTACCCCATGGCGTGCCGTTTATTCAAACATTCCCTGGAATCGGACAGGAGACTATTATAACCAACCAAGTAGACATTAGCCACGCATCTATCTGTGCAGTTGCACGTGCATTTTAGTGTGCATTCTTGGCGGTCGCGGGCTGCAATCGTGAGCAGTCATCGCCCGGGTCCCCGCGGGCCGTCCTGCTAGGCCTGCCACGGCCGGACCGGCGCCCGGGGTCAGGACAGGCCCGCGTAACCCGACGCCCGGCGGAAGACGTCGTCGAGCATGGCCGGCGTCACGCGCCCGGTAAAGGTGTTCTGCTGACTGGGGTGGTAACAGCCCATCACCAGCAGGCCGTCCAGCACGACCTCCCGGCCGTGCCCGAACGCCGGCCGCGGTGACGGCGGCCGCCGCCCGGCCGCCGCGAGCTCACGCCACACCGCGTTCCAGGCGAAGTGCCCGAGGCCGACGATCGCCTTGACGTCCGCGGCGACGAGGGCGAACTCGGCCGCGAGCCACGGCTCGCACGTGTCCCGCTCCTGCGGCGCTGGCTTGTTGTCGGGCGGGGCGCAGCGAACCGCGGCGGCCATCCTGGCCCCGATCAGGCGCTGCCCGTCCCCGGCGCGCACGCTGGCCGGCTGCGCGGCCAGGCCGCACCGCCACAAGGACTCGAACAGGACGTCGCCGCTTCGGTCGCCGGTGAAGATCCGGCCGGTCCGGTTGCCGCCGTGCGCGGCCGGGGCCAGGCCGATGATGAGCACGCCCGGGTGCTCCGCTCCCCAGCCGGGAACCGGCCGCCCCCAGTACGGCTCCGCGGCGAACGCGCGGCGCCGGGTCACGGCCACTTCCTCGCGCCAGCCGACCAGGCGGGGGCAGGCCCGGCAGACCGACTGCCTGGCCGCCAGCTCGGCCAGCGTGACCGCGCTCCCGGCCAGGGCCCGGACAGCGCCGGCATCCCCGGCGACCGGGGTACGGGCGGTCGCCGGATCACCGGGCCAGCCCGTGCCAGGCTGCACGCACGGCTGCGGCGCCGCGGCCGCCGGATCGCTCACGGCCGGGCGGACGACCCCGTGGCCGCTCCGGTCACCAGCGACCAGGCAATGCCGTCGAGGATGTCGTGCTCGCTGGTGACCAGCCCGTCGAAGCCGAACGTGTCCAGGATGCGGTCCAGGATGAGCGCGCCCGCGCCGATGACGTCGACCCGACCTGAGTGGATCACCGCGATCGCGGCCCGGCCGGCGTGGTCCAGCCTGAGCAGCCGGCCCGTCACCTCGCGGACCTGCTCGGCCGAGATCCAGGCGTGATGGATCCGGGCCGGATCGTAGGCGGCCAGGTTCAGCGCGACGGCGGTGAGCGTGGTCACCGAGCCCGCCAGCCCGACCAGGGTTCGCGCCGTCGCCGCCGGAACCGTGGCCGCCACCCGGGCCAGCGCCGCGTCGATGTCGGCCCTGGCCGCCTCGATCTGCTCCGGTCGCGGCGGATCGTCGCGCAGATGCCGCTCGGTCAGCCGCACGCAGCCGATGTCGACCGACAACGCGGCCAGGTCCCGGGCCGCGCCCGGGCGGCCGACCACGAACTCGGTCGACCCGCCGCCGATGTCCACGACCAGGAACGGCGGCTCCGGCCCGACCGCGCCCGACGTTCCGGCCGACCCGCCTGGCCCGGTTGCGGCTGGCTCCGGCCGGCCGAGTTCGGCCGTCGCGCCGGAGAACGACAGGCGCGCTTCCTCGGCGCCGCTGACGACCTCGGGATCGACGCCGAGGACGCGCCGCACTCCGGCCGCGAACTCGCCGGCGTTTGACGCGTCCCTGGTCGCGCCGGGGGGCGCCGGCCGGACCGCGCACACACCCGACCCGCCGACCATCTGCGTGTACTCCGCCCGCACCACAAACGGGAGGTTCCGAATCTCGGGCGACCGACA
>JBPCKO010000100.1:0-8109 GCA_051004215.1 Streptosporangiaceae bacterium
TGCGGTACCTGGTTTCCGTGATCGATGACAAGAGCAATCCCGGCAGCACGGACAGGCGGCCTGCCATCAGCGCGTTCAACGAACGACTGATCGCCGAGGGCTACTGGGTTTTCGCGGGCGGACTCGCCGACACCAACGCGGCCACGGTAGCCGACAACCGGGGCGGGCGGGCGGTGTTCAGTGGGGGGCCTTTAGTGAAGTTGAAGGAGTACGTTGCCGGTGTCTGGGTGTGGGAGGCTCCCGATCTGGATGTGGCGCTCAAGCTCGCCACCGAGGCGTCGAAGGTCTGCGATCGGAAGATCGAGGTGCGGCCGTTCCAGTGATCGACGTCAAGGAGGCGATCACCCGGGCCCACCACGACGAGTGGGCGCGGGTGGTGGCCGCCCTGACCAGGCGTTTCGGTGACCTCGACATCGCCGAGGAGGCGGCTGCGGAGGCGTTCGCGACCGCTGTCGGACGGTGGCCGGCCGACGGTGTACCCCCCAACCCCGGCGCCTGGCTGACGACCACCGCCAACCGCAAGGCCATCGACCGGATCAGGCGCGAGCACCGGCGCGACGACAAGCAGGAAGAGGCTCGGCTGTTGTATGACGACGACCCGCCCGAGCCTCCCGACGCCGTCGACGACGAGCGGCTGCGGCTGATCTTCACCTGCTGCCACCCGGCGCTCTCGGTCCAGTCACGCGTGGCGCTGACCCTGCGCATGGTCGGCGGCCTGACCGTGTCGGAGATCGCCCGTGCTTTCCTGGTGCAGGAGGCCGCCATGGGGCGGCGGATCACCCGCGCGAAGGCCAAGATCAAGGCGGCTCGCATCCCGTACCGGGTGCCGTCCGCCGAGGACCTGCCGGGTCGCGTCTCCGGCGTACTGGCCGTCCTGTTTCTCGTCTTCAACGAGGGCTACCTGGCGACCGGCCCAGACACCGATCCGGTACGTCACGACCTGACCGCCGAGGCGATCCGGCTCACTCGCCTGATCCGTGCCCTCATGCCGGAGGACGGCGAGGTGGCCGGGCTGCTGGCGCTGATGCTCCTGACCGAGGCCCGCCGCACCGCCCGGGTTTCGGCCAGCGGCGAACTGGTCACCCTCGACGAGCAGGACCGCGGGGCCTGGGACGCGACGCTGGTCGCCGAGGGTCACCGGCTGGTGCGCGAGCGCCTGGCCGCCGGGGTGGCCCCTGGTCGCTACCAGATCCTCGCGGCGATCAACGCCGTGCACACTTCCGCCCGCGACATTCGCGACACCGACTGGTCGCAGGTCGTCGTCCTCTACGACCAGCTCGTCCGCCTCGACTCATCGCCGATCATCGCCCTCAACCGGGCCATCGCCGTCGCCGAGCTTGACGGCCCGGAGGTAGCGCTGGCGGCCGTCGACCGTCTTGAGGGCAAACTGGCCGGCTATCACGCCTACCATGCGACCCGCGCCGACCTGCTGCGCCGGCTTGGCCGCAGTCAGCCGTCGCGCGCGGCCTACGACAAGGCCATCGAGCTGGCGGGCAACACCGCCGAGACCGCCTACCTGACCCGCCGCCGCGACCAGCTGGGGTAGAACGTCGAGCGGCCGTTGCCGCGTTCGCGTTGACTCAGCGAGCCGCAGCGCTGAGCATCTCGAAGGCTGTCGCCGGTCCGTCCGGGTCGGCGTAGTCGAGGTCCACCAGCACATCGGTGACGCCCTGGTCGAGGAGCTGAGGCAGCAGCGGTGCGATGAGGTGAGGTTCGTGGGCGTTGAGGATGCACCTCCAGCCGCTGAGGTCGCGTCCGCCCGCTGTGGCGGTCTCGCGAACGTAGGTCATTGCATCGCGGACGACGGCCAGCGGATCGTCTGATGGCTTGGGCAGCGCGAGCCAGCCGTCGCCCAGGACCGCGGCCCTCCGGAGCGCAGGCGCCGACATGCCTCCGACGATCACAGGAACCGGCCGGGTGGGCACCGGATAGCAGAACATGTCGGCGGGCACGTGGTAGAAATGCCCGCTGAACGCGCCTGGCTGGCCGGTCCAGCACAGCCGGAGCACTGTGATGAGTTCGTCCAGGCGCTGCCCCCGGTCCTCGAAAGGTACGCCGAGCGCCGCGAATTCCTCAGCC
This sequence comes from Streptosporangiaceae bacterium, assembly GCA_051004215.1. Taxonomy (GTDB): domain Bacteria; phylum Actinomycetota; class Actinomycetes; order Streptosporangiales; family Streptosporangiaceae; genus Chersky-822. The sequence continues at coordinate 2,080 of JBPCKO010000100.1, forward strand.
ATCCATCCGGACCCGACGCCCAGCAGCAGGCGCCCGGCGCTCATCGCGTCGATGGACGCGAGTTGCTTGGCGAGCAGGACAGGATGCCGGAGCGCCGCCAGCAAGACCCCGACGCCGACCTCGGCCGTCTCGGTCGCGCCCGCCAGTACCGGCAGGCAAACTACTGGTTCGTACCATGGGTCACGCGGATCCCAGTAGATGTTGCCGTCTTCGGTGAACGGGAAGCGTGAGCGTGTCCGCGACGGCATGACCACGTGGTCGCTTAGCCACAGCGAGCTGAAGCCGGCGGCCTCGGCCCGGGCTGCCGGCCCGGCCAAGCCGAGACTGACCATCGCTGGGCCATAGTTATCAACTTTAGCGCCGAATCGGATGTTCGTCGTGAACGTCATGAACGCCTCATTTTGGTCCTATCTTCGCGCGATGCGATCGCGAGATATGAACAGTCACACTTAACGTACTCGACCAGACCGTCGCCGCTAAAGGTCCGCTACCTCGGCTGTATCAGGTCTATGTCATTGCACTGTTGACAGTCGGTGGTAAGTGACACTTAATACCTGTAGCAGAGTGTCACAGCAGGACCTGCCCAGGCGCCAAGTGGCGGCTGGCCAAAGGAGGCCTGGTATGGCTGAAGAGGGGCGCTCGGACGCTTCAGCTGCATCACTGCACGGACATGGCGATCGGCTCAGGCAGGGTGAGATCCGGACCATAGAAGCGTCGGGCCTCAGCCTGGCCGGGCTCGCGCCGACCATGGCTATGGCGCTGGGAACGGCGTTCGCCGCCTCCGAGGCGGGCGGCGCGGTTCCGCTGTCGTACCTGCTGGCCATGATCGGGTCGTTCTCGCTGGCGTACGTGGTGGTGAGGTTCGCGCGCCGGTATGAGGTCGCGAGCGGTGTGGCATTTACCTACGTCCGCATGTCGCTGGGCAAGGTGGCCGGATTCGTCACCGGCTGGCTGTATGTGGCTGCCTGGCTGTCCTCAACCGCCGTCGTACTCGCCATTGGCGGGGTGTCGTTCAGTGCGTTGCTCGCGCGTCACAACATCAACGTCGGCTGGGGCTGGATCTTCCTGGTCGAGCTGGCGATCGTGACGACCTTGAATTTCCTGGGCGTCCGCCCTTCCGTCCGGCTGCTGGTCCTGCTCGAACTGGTCTCCATGACCGTGCTGGCTGGTGTCATGATCCACGTGATTGTACGGGGAGGCGCGGCCGGAGCCAGCTGGAAGCCCTTCGACCCGTCTCTGTCGCCCAAGGGGTGGTCGGGCATTGGTTACGGGATGATCTATGGCTTCTCGGGGTTCGCGGGTTTCGAGGCGGCGGCGGCACTGGGCCGGGAGAGCCGGAACCCCGGCAAGGTCATCCCGCGCGCGATCGTCCTCTCCCTGCTTGGCGCCGCGGTGTTCTACATCCTCGTGACTTACGCGCTGTCAATCGGATACGGGGTCGATCATGCGGCGGCCTGGGCGAGCGATCCGGCACCGCTGGACACGATCGTGGGTCGTTACAACGGCTCGGCCTGGGCTCAGACTATCGACGCCATGGTCGCGATCAGCGCCTTCTCCTCCGGCCTTGGGCTAGTGACCTTGTCGACGCGGGTCCTGTACGACATCAGCCGGATCAGGCTGGCGCCGCGCTGGCTCTCCTGGTCGCATCGCCGCTTCGCGACGCCGTACGTCGGCGTGCTGGCAGCGGCCTTGATCGCCGTGCTTCTGGCGTACGGGATCGGGCTGACGACGTCGGTGAGCACGATGATCGGATGGCTCGCCGGGGCCAACACCCTCGCCTTGATCGTGACCTACGTCATGATGTCCCTCGGCGCCCTGTGGGAGGCCAGGAACCCGCAGCGCTGGCCCGGAGCGGCGCTGAGCCGGTTCGGGCTCCCGGTTGTCTCCGCTGCCCTGCTCGGCTATGCCCTGTATGCCTCGGTCATTCCGCAGCCCGCGTTCCCGTACAACCTGACCCCGATCGCCGTCGCTGGCGTCATCGTCGTGAGCCTGAGCGCAGCGGCCGTCCTCCGCCAGCGCGGTACCGAGGTGGACCTCGACATTGTCAGCGTCTAGCGCACGGCCAGCGCGTCCTGGGCCGGGTCAGCGCGAGGAACTCACGGTCTGGGGCGCGTTCGGCGACAGCTCCGAGATCGGGGCGCTGAACTTCCTGACGGACGGCGACCGGGTGGCGGCGGCTGGTTGCGTCCAGCGCGGGGCGGTGTTCGCCCTGGGCATCCCGATCTTCGACCCGCGGGGTGATCCGCTATCGGCCGACCGGCCGCGGGCAATGCTCCTTCGGTACCGCGATTGGTCGCACTATCAGGCTGGCCGGTGCGAGCCGCTGCCTGGCGGCGTCGCGTCCGTGGACGACGGCATCTTCCTCTCCTGTCACGGCACGACGCATATCGACGCGCTCGGACACATCATTGCTGACGGCACGATGTGGGACGGGCATGACGCCGGCCAGGCCAGCGCGGGACTGGACTGGGCGAGCGTCGCTCCCCTCGGCAACCGCGGCATCTTCGGTCGCGCGGTGCTGGCCGACGTCGCCAGGTACCGCGACGAGGACCGGCTGGACCGGCGGCATCACATCACGCTGGCCGAACTCCAGGCGACCCTCGATGCCCAGAACTGCCGGGTCCAGGCCGGGGATGTGATCTTGCTAAGGACCGGAAGCCTGCGCCGGTTCTACGAACAAGGCGCCGAGGAGTTTTTCCGTCACTATTCCGAGCCGGGCCTGAGCTATGAGCCGGAGCTGATCGACTGGTTCGCGGCGAACCGGCTCTCCGGTCTCGGCAGTGACACACTCGCCAACGAACTGCCGGAATCGCCCACGATCGATGCCGGGTATCCCCTGCACCGCTACCTGATGCGCAACCTCGGCGTGCTCTTTCACGAGGCCCTATGGCTGGAGGAGCTGGCCGCCGACTGCGCGGCCGACCAGCGCTGGGCGGGCCTGTACGTCGCCGCGCCATTGAAGATCATCGGCGGGAGCGCCTCACCCGTGAATCCGCTCTTCGTCAAATGAGAGGCTTGACCGTGGATCACCCCGACCACGAGACATCCATTGCGGCCACGTTCCGCCGGCTGACTCCAGCCCTGTCCCGGATCTCCCGGGGCAAGAAATCCGTGTACCTGGACGCGCCGGGCGGCACTCAGATGCCGCAGCCGGTCCTGGACGCCATGAAGCGCTATGTGATCCGCGGCATGGCGAACCGGCATGGAGCGTTCGACACCAGCATCGAGACCGAGGAGATCCTGGCCCGCGCCCGAGACCAGGTACGCGCGCTGCTGGGCGCCGACGGATACGTCATCGTTTTCGGCCAGAACATGACCTCGCTGACCTTCGAGCTCGCTACCTCCCTGGCCCGCGACTGGTCGCCGGGCCGGTCCCGCGACGAGGTGGTTGTCTCCGAAATCGATCACCATGCCAACGTGGATCCATGGCGCTCGGTCGCTTCCGACCGGGACATGAGCCTGCGGTGGCTCCCGGTCGACACCGAGCGGGTCTGCCTCGACCTCAGCCATCTCGGTGATGTGATCACCGACCGGTGCGCGGTCACTGCCGTCGGACTGGCCTCCAACGCGGTGGGGACGATCCAGGACGTAGCCGCCATCGCCGAGCGCGCCCACGCGGTGGGCGGGATCGTCGTCGTGGACGCGGTACATGCCGTACCGCACATCCCGGTCGATTGCGCAGCGATGGGTGCTGATGTATTGCTGTGTTCGGCCTATAAGTTCTTTGGCCCGCACGTGGGGATCATGGCCATTCGCGAAGACCTGCTGGACCGTATCCGCTTTTACAAGGTGGCTCCAGCTCCCGATCATGGTCCGGCTAAGGCCGAAATGGGGTCACAGAATCACGAGGCGCTGGCTGGCCTATCCGCGACGATCGACTTCCTGGAATCGTTGCACGACGGCGCTACCCAGGTCGAACGCCTCGCGGGCACGATGACTGCGATCGCCGAGGCCGAGGCGCCGGTTTCGGCGGTGCTCTGCGACCGGCTGGCCGCTCTGCCCGGCGTGCGCGTCTACCGCGCGCCGGCCGGTCACCCGAAGACACCGACGGTCGCCTTCACCTGCCAGGGCGTCGCGCCGGAAGAGGTTGCTCGCCGGTGTGCCGAGCAGGCGGTCTTCGTGACCAACGGCGATTTTTACGCCACCACCCTGGCTGCGCGCCTCGGCGTGAGCGAATCGGGCGGTTGGGTGCGGGTAGGCCTGGCGCCCTATCTCGGCATAGCCGAGGTAGAGCGCGCGGTGGACGTCATCGCGAGCGTGAGCAGGCTCGGGACAGAGCGAAAGGCCGGGTAATGGATATCAGCAAGGCACACCACTTCGGGTTGACGGTTTCTGACCTAGGCCGCTCACTCGACTTCTACCAGCGCATGTTTGGCCTGGTCCCGGAGTTCATCGCGCACGGCGACGGCGATGAGCTCAGCACCGCCGTGGGGGTGCCGGACGCGAAGCTGAACTTCGCATTCCTGAACGTGGGCGGCGCGACGATCGAGCTGCTGGAGTATGAGAACGACCGGAATCTGATCCACGACAAGCGCAACTGCGACGTCGGTGCTCCGCATCTGTGTTTCGACGTCCCGGACATTGACCGTGCTTACGCGGAACTGCAGGAGAAGGGCGCGGATTTCTACTCAGAGCCCTTGCGGATCACCGACGGGCCGCTGGCTGGATGCGCGTTCGCCTATCTGCGCGATCCGGATGGTCTGACCCTGGAGATCTTCCAGTCCGCTCCGGGTAGCGCTCATGGGTGAGGTCACGGTTACGGGTGCCGAGGAACAGGCAGAGCCCGAACCACACAAGCAGATGATGGCCGAACGGCTTCGGGACGCCAGGATGCGCTCCGGCCTGTCGGCCCGCCAGCTGGCCGTCAAGGTCGGCTGCTCGGCTAGCCTGATTTCCCAGATCGAGCGGGGTAAGGCTGCACCTTCGGTCAGCCGGCTCTACGCGATCGCGATGGCACTTGGCATCTCGATGGACAGTCTCTTCCCCGATATTGCTCCCACCGGGCACATGCGGGCGGAGGGCGACGAGGCGGCCAGCGGCATTGTCGTTCGCCACCGGAGCAGGTCGGTGATCAACCTGGAACGCGGGGTCCGCTGGGAACGGCTCACGCCGCGGACGGAGCGCAGTTTTGAGTTCCGGGAAGTCTTTTATGAGATGGGCGGAGGCTCTCCGGGCACGGAACAGGCCATCCAGCACAATGGCCGGGACTATGCCGTGATCATCGAAGGAGAACTCACAGCCCACATCGGATTCGAGCGTTTCGTGCTCCGGCCAGGAGACTCCATCGCCTTCGATGCGACGATCCCGCACCAGTTCTGGAATCAGGGACCTCAGCGTGCGCGCGCCGTGTTCGCCCTGACCGATCGCACCTGACGTCGAGGGCACGCGACGGGGAGGAGGAACCGTGGAAGCCAGGGAACCGCGTAGGTTCGTGCACGACCATCCGCAGAAAGTTCGTGCGGCGGCTGTGCCAGCTGACGAGACGCTGACGGCCGAGGACGGCTGGAAGGACATGGGCGTCCAGTGGATCATCACCAGCGACGTCGTTCAGGCGGCCCGGCACACTGTGTTCGGGATCACGACGTTCCCGCCCGGCGCGCGTCACGACATCCACCGGCACCCGCACGCGGAGGAAGTGGAGTACCTCATCGAAGGCAGCGGGGTCGCCAGAATCGGCGACGCCGACGTGAGCATGCAGGCAGGGGACGTCATCTTCGTCGCTGAAGACGAGGCACACGGATTCTGGAATACGTCGGCAACGCAGCGAGCCGTGATGATCTGGTGCTACGGCGGAGCGGCCAGCCTCGCCGACGCCGGATATGTGTCCGAGGTACAGCGCGCTGGCGAGTGAGGGCCCGGCCCGCGACCTAGGCCTATCGATCAGTCAGGGGTGAGGTCATGGCGATTCGTACTTTCGGCACTAGCGCGGTTGACTGGGAGCAGCGGGTGGATATGGGCCGGCTGCGGGCCGAGCGGCTGGCCCGGCTGAAGGCCGGACTTGACCGGTCCGAGCTGGGTGCGCTGCTGAGC
>JBPCKO010000101.1:0-2621 GCA_051004215.1 Streptosporangiaceae bacterium
CACCAGGACCGCGCCGTCCGCGCCGACGGCCAGGCCGCCGTCGGCGCCCAGCTTGACCGCCACGCCCGGGCCGAGCCGGGCCAGCGCGGCGGCGCTGCGCAGCACCAGGTCCGCGGGTCCGGCCTGGCCGGAACCCGGCGCCAGGGCGATGGCCAGGTGGGCGCACTCAGCCTGGTTGGGCAGCAGGTAGGTCAGGTCGCCCAGCACCGGCCGCAGGGCCCGCCATTCGCCGTCCGGTGCCCAGCCGGGGTCCAGCGAGGTCGTCGCGCCGCGAGCGCGGGCCTGCCGGAAGAGCGCGGGCAGGCCGGCCTGCAGCCCGCGCTGCAGGTAGTACGAGCTCGCGTGCACGTGCCTGGAGTGTTCCAGCCGGGCCGCCGGGACGTCCGCGGCCGACAGCTCGGTCATGGTGCCGCTGAACGTGAGGATCGCGCGATCGCCGCCGGCCCTGGTCAGCACGACGCTGAGGCCGGTCGGCCGGCCAGGGCGGGTGATGACGCTAGACACATCCACCCCGTGCGCACGCAGCTGCTCCCTGGTCCACTCCCCGATCGGGTCATCGCCGACTAGGGCGCAGACCGCGACCGTGAGACCCTGGGCGGCGGCGGCGCACGCCGTGATCGCGCCGGAACTGCCGAGCGTGACGGCCGCGTTCTCGACGAGCTGCTCGACCTGGCCGAACCGGATCTCCACGTCCCCGGCCGAGACCAGCACATCCGGGTTCAGCTCGGCCAGGACCAGCAGGTCGGTGGCGGCCACGGCATCACTCTCCGGCTGGGGGAGCCCGGGAATCCGGGCCGGGAACGACAGCAGTTCCCTTTGTATAACAGGAGCCAGCCGCGACGGGCGGAGGCGGAGGATACCGGCGATGAGCGAGAACTCCACGCTCTCCGCGCTGCTGCGGGAGCAGATGACGGTCGCTATCGGCGACGGGTTCGGCGCGCCGCGGAGCGTCTCGCGCGCGCTGAGCGCGGCGGCCGCGCGGCTGGCCGGGATGCGGCTGATCCTGGGCTGGGTCCCGGTGGCCGACCCCGAGCTGGACTTCGGCGCGTTCGCCGACGTCCGTACGTTCATGCCCGGCTGGGGGCTGCGCCGGGCCGTGGATGCCGGCCTGGTCGCCTTCGCCCCGGCCAGGATGTCGGCCGCGCCGGCGCTGCTGCACGGGCCGTGGCGGCCCGACCTGCTGGTCGCCACCGTTGTCCGGTCGGGCCGCGGGTCCCGGTCCAGCACCGAGGTGTCCTGGCAGCGAGCCGCGATCGCGGCCGGCGCCAGGGTCGCCGCGGTGATCTCCGACGCCGCGCCGTGCGCGGACGCGGGCGAGCCGCTGTCCGGCGACCAGGTCATCACGATCGGGACCACGAGCGTGGCGCCGCCCGCGATGCCCGAGCCCGCGCCGGGTCCGGCCCACGGCGCGATCGCGGCGCTGATCGCGCCGCTGATCCCGGCCGGCGCCCGGCTGCAGGTGGGGCCGAGCCCGATCGCGACCGCGCTGCTGCGTGCGCTGGCGGTGCCGGTGCGGATCGACTCCGGCCTGCTGCCCGGCGCGGTCACCGAGCTCGATGCCCGCGGCCTGCTCGCCGCCGAGCCGGTCGCCGCCTACCTGGCGGGCGGTCCCGGCCTGTACGCCTGGGCCGACGGCCGGCCGCTGCTGCATCCGATCGAGTACACCCACGACCTCGGCCGGCTGTCGGCGGAACCGCTGTTCGCGGTGAACACGGCCGTCGAGATCGACCTCGACGGCCAGGTCAACGTGGAAGGAACGGCGGCCTCGGTGCTGGGCGGCATCGGCGGCCACCCAGACTTCGCGGCGGCCGCGGCCCGGTCGGCGGGCGGCCTTTCGATCGTCGCGGTGACGTCGGCCCACCGGGGGCGGCCGACGCTGGTGACCAGGCTGTCCAGGCCAGTGTCGACCCCGGCCCACGACGTCGACGTGGTCGTCACCGAGCGTGTCCTGGCTGACCTGCGTGGCCGGTCCAGGCCCGAGCGGCGCCGGGCGCTGGCCGGCCTGTGGGACGGCCAGATCGCGGATGGCGGCTGAGCTCGCTCCATTCGGTGCCGGGCTGGGCGGTGGTTACCGGGGCGTCACGATCGGGCATCGTTCGATTCCTGCCCCTTCAGCAGCACTTCTGCCCATGTCAGCATGACTGCTTGACGGCAGGGAGGTGCAGAGGATGGCGCGGAAGGCTCCGCCGCCGGTCCGCCACCTTCTCGCCCACCGCACGGTGACGCTGATTGCCGCGCTCACCGCGCTGCTCACGGCCGCGCTCGCCGCCGCGGCGCTGTCGTTCCTGGGCGAGATCACGGCCAGCGCGGCGGCGCGCGAGCTGGGTGGCAGGCCTGGCTCGGTGATCACGGTCACAGCGCCGGTCAGCCGGCCGGACCTGAGCCGGGTAAGCCGCGAGATCACCGGCCTGGTCGGGCGGCTGCTGGCCGGGCTGCGCCCGCGGACCGAGGTCAGCGCTCAGTCCGATCCGCTGAACCTGCCTGGCCGGCCGGGACCGGCCCGCTCGCGCGGCCGGCTGCAGACCCAGCTGGTCACGCTGCCGCGGTTCGCCGCGCACGCGGCCGCGGTGACCGGCACCTGCGCGCCGACCGGGGGTGGCGGCCCGGGGCCGCTCGCGGTG
>JBPCKO010000102.1:0-18109 GCA_051004215.1 Streptosporangiaceae bacterium
CAGCCGATGCGCGCGGCCGTCGCCCGGGCCAGGGCCAGGGCCGGGCAGCTCATCGACCTCATGTCGGTGGCCGCGGGCGGTGACCCGTTCCAGCCGGTCGCCGACGCTGGCCGCAGGTCAGTCAAGCAAGTGGTGGCCAGGTACCGGCAGGACGGCAGGCTGGCCGATGACGATGAGATCGCGTGGCTGGGCGTAGTGCTCGGCGACTTGCGGGTCAGGGACGACGCCTGGGCGAGGATGGATCCCGCATACAACGACGAACACCGCCGGCTCTGGACCGATCTGGTGTGGCGGTTGCCGGCCGACCTGGCCGCGCCGCCGGCGGCGTTGCTCGCGTTCACCGCCTGGCAGGCAGGAGACGGTGCGCTGGCGAGCATCGCGATCGAGCGAGCGCTGGCCGCCGATCCCGAGTACTCGATGGCGCTGTTGATCGCAGACGCCCTGCACGCCGGGCTGCCGCCGTCGGCCGCGCGCCTGCCGATGACGCCCAAGCAGGTGGCGGCGAGCTATTCCCGGCGGCGCCAGGCCAGAGCCGAGCAGCTCCAGCGGACGGCCGGCCAGAAGCAGGGCAGTCGGGAGGCGGGCGGCGGGGAGCCGGATCGCAGGAAGCCGGGCGTGGCAGCGCTGGGCCGCGGAGGGCCGGGAGCCAAGGAGCCGGGTCGCAGGGGGCCGGGCGGGGGAGCGCTGGGCAGCGGGGGGCCGGGCGGCAGGGCACTGCGCCGCTGGGAGCCGGATCAGCGCCGGGCCAGCTAACGCCGACGGGCCGGGTCAGACCGTCAGGTTGGCGGCCGGATCACGGCGGGCAGTCAGGCCTGCCAGCTCGCGGCCCTGCCGGTACTGCAGGGCGGCGAGCGGCAGGTCGGCTAGGCGGCCGCTCAGCACGACGGAGAGGGTTCCGGCCGGTGCGCCGGGTGCCGGATCGACGGCGACCCCGGTCCGTACGGCCCGGCGCAGCGCCTGGGCCGCGACCGCGCCGGCCGACCCGAAGAGGGCGGCGCCGGGAACCGCGACGCTGATCTGGTCGGCCGCGAGTTCATACTCGGTGCAGCCCATGACCACCGCGCCGCAGCCGGACGGGGTACGGCGGGCCGCGTCCGCGATCGCGGCATCGATCGCCGCGCTGTCGCCGGCGTCGACTGCGGTCGCCAGGCCTGGGCAGGCCACCGGCGTCACCGCCGATTCCCCGCCAAACTCGCCGATCAGCCTGCTCTGGTACTCGCTCGCGGTGGTGGCGACCGTGGCCCAGATCGCAACCGAGCTGGCCACGGCGGCAGCCGGCTTTATCGCCGGAACGGTGCCGACCACCGGAATGTGTGGCTCGAACTCGGCCCTGAGCGCCTCGAGCGCATGCACGCTGCCGGTGTTGCAGGCCATCACGATGACGTCCGGGTCGAAGCTGGCCGCGACCCTGGCCAGCTTGAGCGAGCGCTCGGCGATGTCCAGCGGCGTCCGGGGCCCCCACGGCATCCCGTCCGGGTCCATCGCGATCACCAGATCGGCGTCGGGGCGCAGCTGGCGCAGTTCGCTGGCGGCGACCAGCAGCCCGAGCCCAGAGTTGATGAGCGCGAATCGCATGCGCCCCACTTTAAGAGATCGCGAGGCAGCGCATGGTTAACCGCCGGTAACAAGAGCGTCCGAGCACCGTCAAGCTACGTTTCAGGCTCGAGAAGGCGCCGTGCGCCCTGTCATCGCGGCTCCCGGCTGGCCATCGCCTGCGGCGACGAACAAGATGGAGCCCTCTCTCAGTCAATACGACTGACAGGATTCCTATCAAAATTAGTTTCCAATTTATCGGCGCCGCTATGGCCGGCCGACGGGCGGAGCCGCTTCAGAGGGGGTCGGCGGCCGGGCAGATGGGGTGTGCGGGGTCGGCGGGGCGGGTGGGGTGCGTGGGGTCGGCGGCCGGGCGGGTGTGGTGTGGCGGGCCGGAGCTAGTCGAGGGCGGGGAGGCCGTCGATGCTGGCGGTGTTGTACTTGACCCGGTAGGCGGCGAGATCGTCGGCCGAGCGCCGCTCTGACCACTTGGTCAGCAGATCCCTTTCCCGCTTCAGCTCCATCTCAGGCACCGCGTAGCCGCACGAGTCCGCGATGCGTTCCGCGTGCACGACCACGATCGCGCGCTGGTTGCCGCGAGCGGTGCCTTGCGGGGCGGTGCCTTGCGGGGCGGTGCGGTCTGCGTCGACGGGGTCGGTGCCGGGGTCGGTGCCGCCGGGGTCGGTGCCGTGGTGGTCGGTGCCGTAGTTGTCGGCGGCGGGGAAGCGGATCGCTAGTTCTGGCCAGCCGGGGTCGCCGGGCAGGACGACCTGGCCGGTGCCGTAGATCCGCAGGATCTTCGGTGTCCGCCCGAAGGAGCAGAACATCAGCGTGATCCGGCCGTTCTGGCGGACGTGGGCGATGGTCTCCGCGCCGCTGCCGGTGAGGTCGAGGTAGGCCACGGTCAGCGGATCGATGATCGCCAGCGTGTCACGGTAGCCCTTGGGCGAGACGTTCACGTGGCCGCCCGCGCCGTCCGCCGTCAGGCTTGGCGCCGTCGCGACGAAGAACATCGGCTGCTCGCCGATGAAGCGCATCAGCCGGTCGTCGAGTTCGGAATAGATCTGGCCCACCTTTGACCTCCTGGCCGCGGTTCGCCGCATTCGCCGCTCCATCGTCGTCCGCCCGGCCAAGGCCGCCGGCAGCGGCCCCGGGTCAGTCGGCCGCGAGCGGCGAGGCGGGCTCCCGGAGCGAGAGGGATGAGACCGCGGCCGGCCGACCTCGGTACGCCGGCCCGAGCTTTGGGGGCTACCCGGCGGTAGGATTGGGTAGTTATTCGTCGTTCTGACCGCGGCGGCGCGGAACGCGGGCTGCCTGATGCGGCCCGCCGGTGGCGGACCGCCCGGTCTCGGCCAGCACTCGGCCGGCTCGCGGCCGGCCAGTTATCGCGGAGGGCTTCGTTGACCGGGACCACCGAGCACGTGCCGCACACCTCGCTGCCCGCCACGGGCTGGAAGGCGGCCGCGGCCCGCCTTCGCCATGACTACGCCGCCATCCCGCCGGGCACCCCGGTCCGGCTGGCCAAGTCCACCTCGAACCTGTTCAGGTTCCGCGAATCCGGCCGGCCCGGGCTGGTCACCCTGGACGTCTCCGCGTTCGACCGGGTGCTGCACGTGGACCAGGAACGGCGCACTGCGGTCGTCGGCGGCATGACCACGTACGAGGACCTGGTGGACGCGACGCTGCCGTACGGCCTGATGCCCCTGGTCGTTCCGCAGCTCAAGACCATCACCCTCGGCGGGGCGGTGTCCGGCCTGGGGATCGAATCCACCTCGTTGCGCAACGGCCTGCCGCACGAATCCGTGCTGGAGATGGAGATCCTGACCGGCGACGGCCGCCTGGTCACCGCGGCACCGGCTGGCGAGCACGCCGACCTGTACCGGGGCTTCCCGAACTCCTACGGGACGCTCGGCTACGCGCTCTGGCTCACCATCGAGCTGGAACCGGTCGCGCCTTACGTGCACCTGCGCCACTTCCGGTTCGCCAGCGCGGACGAGGCGATGACCGCGATCGGCGAGATCGCCCGGGACGGCAGCTATGCCGGGCACCGGGCGGATTTCGTGGACGGGACCGCGTTCGGGCCGCAGGAGGTCTACCTGACCGTCGGGGCCGGCAGCGAGCACGCCCCCTGGCGCAGCGACTACACCGGCCAGAACATCTACTACCAGTCGATCCGCGGCCCCCGCGAGGACTTCCTGACCATCAGGGACTACCTGTGGCGGTGGGACACCGACTGGTTCTGGTGCTCACGGCCGTTCGGCGTGCAGCGCCCGGCCATCCGCCGGCTCTGGCCCCGCAGGTACCGCCGCTCGGACATCTACCGCAAGCTGGTCGCCTTCGACCGGCGGCACGGGCTGATCCGCCAGTTCGATGCCAGGCGGGGCGCCCCGGACCAGGAGTCGGTCATCCAGGACGTCGAGATCCCGGTCGGCAACAGCGCCGCGTTCTACGAGTTCTTCGCCAGCGGCGTCGGCATGAGCCCGGTCTGGCTGTGCCCGCTGCGGCTGCGGGCGGGCCAGTCCTGGCCGCTGTACCCGCTCAAGCCGGGCGAGGTCTACGTCAACTTCGGGTTCTGGGGCATGGTGGCACTGCCGCCGGGGGCCCGCGACGGCTTCTACAACCGGCAGATCGAGGACAAGGTCACCGGGCTCGGCGGGCACAAGGGCCTGTATTCGACCTCGTATTACACGCCGGAGGAGTTCGCCCGGCTGTACAACGGGGCCGCCTACGACGAGCTGAAGCACAGCTATGACCCCGATAACCGGCTGGCCGGTCTGTATGACAAGTGCGTCGGCGAGAACTAGCAGGAAAGGAGACGGCGCATGCCGCTAGCTCAGGTGTTCGAGGAATTCACGGGCCACGACGCCGATGTGAGATTCAAGGCCTTCGACGGCAGCGTGGCGGGCAAGCCAGGCTCGCCCGCGGTCACGGTCACCGTGCGCAGCCCGGCCGCGGTGTCCTACCTGGCCCAGGCGCCAGGAGCGCTCGGCCTGGCCAGGGCCTACGTTGCCGGCCACCTGGACGTCGACGGTGACATGTACACCGTGCTGTCCCGCCTGGCCAGCGCCCAGCGGATCGACCTGTCGCTGGCCGAGCGGCTGAATCTGCTGAACCAGCTCGGCGGTCCGAAGCTGCTGCTCAACCGGGTCCCGCCGCCGTCGCAGGAGGTCCGGGTGAACCGCCGCTGGCTGACCGGCCGGCGGCATTCACAGGACCGCGACGCGAGCGCGATCTCGCACCACTACGACGTCTCCAACACCTTCTACGAGTGGGTGCTCGGCCCGTCGATGGCCTACACCTGCGCGTGCTACCCGGGCGAGATGGCCAGCCTTGAGCAGGCCCAGGCGTACAAGTTCGACCTGGTGGCCAGGAAGATCGGGTTGCGGCCGGGGATGCGGCTGCTCGACGTCGGCTGCGGCTGGGGCGGCATGGTCATGCACGCGGCCAAGAACTTCGGCGTGCGCGCGCTCGGCGTGACCCTGTCCGAGCAGCAGGCCGCGTGGGCGCAGCGCGCGATCAAGGAGGCCGGCCTGGAGGACCTGGCTGAGGTCAGGCACCTGGACTACCGCGAGGTGCGCGAGACCGACTTCGACGCGGTCAGCTCGATCGGGCTGACCGAGCACATCGGGAAGGCCCAGCTGCCGGGTTACTTCGCGTTCCTTTACGGCAAGCTCAGGCCGGGCGGCCGGCTGCTGAATCACTGCATCACCAGGCCGGATAACCTCGGCCGGGCCCGGGTCACCGAGGGCTTCATCTACCGGTACGTGTTCCCCGACGGCGAGCTCGAGGGTCCTGGCTACCTGATGTCGCGGATGCACGACGCCGGCTTCGAGGTGCGGCACGAGGAGAACCTGCGCGAGCACTACGCGCTCACGCTCGCGGCCTGGTGCGCGAACCTGGACGCCCACTGGGACGAGGCCGTGGCCGAGGTCAGCGACCCGATCGCCCGGGTCTGGCGGCTGTACATGGCCGGCTCGCGACTGGGGTTCGAGCGGAACCAGATTCAGCTGCACCAGATGCTGGGCGTCAAGCTCGGCCCTCGCGGCGAGTCCGGCCTGCCGCTGCGCCCGGACTGGGAGCCCGGTCAGACCGCCTAAAGACTTCATCAGCCGGAACGCCACTACGGCGAACCCTCAGCGCCGGTAACTCTCGGCCACGGTGAACGCCAGGTCCAGCGCCTGACTGCGGTTCAGCCGCGGGTCGCACGCGGTCTCGTAGCGCTGGTACAGGTCGCCGGCGACGATCTGGTGGCTGCCGCCGACGCACTCGGTCACGTTGTCCCCGGTGAACTCGATGTGGATGCCGCCCGGGTGCGTGCCGATGGCCCGGTGCACCTCGAAGAACGCGTGCACCTCGGCCAGCACATCATCGAAGTTCCTGGTCTTGTGCCCGCTCGGCGCCTCGAACGTGTTGCCGTGCATCGGGTCGCAGACCCAGGCCACCGGCAGCTCTTCGGCGGCGACCGCCTCGACCAGCCCGGGCAGGGCGTCGCGGATGCGGCCGGCCCCCATCCGGGTGATCAGGGTCAGCCGGCCCGGCCGCCGGTCCGGGTTCAGCGCCTCGATCAGGGCCAGCAGCCCGGCCGGGGTCGCACCCGGGCCGACCTCCAGGCCGATCGGGTTGGCCACCGACCGGGCGAACTCGACGTGGGCGCCGCCGAGGTCCCTGGTCCGCTCGCCGATCCACAAGAAGTGCGCCGACGTGTCGTACAGCGTCCCGGTCCGCGAGTCCTGCCTGGTCAGGGCTTGCTCGTAGTCCAGCAGCAGCGCCTCGTGGGACGAGTACAGCTCGACCGTGCGCAGCTCGGCGGGCTCCGCCCCGCAGGCCCGCATGAACGCCAGCGCGCGGTCGATCTCGCCCGCCAGCCGCTCGTACCGGCGGCCGGCCGGGCTGTCGGCCACGAAGTCCTGGTTCCATGCGTGCACCTGGTGCAGGTCGGCGTAACCGCCGGTGGTGAACGCCCGGCACAGGTTCAGCGTGACCGCCGAGCTGTGGTACGCGCGCAGCAGCCGGTCCGGGTCGGGCGTCCTGGCTTCCGCCGTGAACTCCAGCCCGTTGACCGCGTCACCGCGGTAGGCGGGCAGTTCCGTCCCCTCGCGCGTCTCGGTGTCACGTGACCGCGGCTTGGCGAACTGGCCCGCCATCCGGCCGATCTTGACCACCGGAACGCTGGCTCCGTAGGTGAGCACCACCGCCATCTGCAGCAGCGTCCGCAGCTTGGCCCGGACGGCCGCCGCCGTCGAGCCGGCGAAGGTTTCGGCGCAGTCACCGCCCTGGAGCAGGAACGCCTCGCCCGTCGCGACCGCCGCCAGCCGCGCGGTGAGCTGGTCGCACTCACCCGCGAAGACCAGCGGGGGGAGCGCGGCGAGCTGGGCGGTGATCGCGGCCAGGTGCCCGGGGTCCGGCCAGTCGGGCTGCTGGGCAGCCGGACGGGACCGCCAGCCGGCCAGGCCGGCCTGGCCGCCCGCCCGGACGGCCGGCTCGGGCGCGAGGTCCAGCCAGCCGTCAGAAGGCACGGTCGCCGTCATCGCCGCGGGGCCGGCCGCCGGGCCGCGGGCAGGCCTAGCCTGGGAAAGTCCAGGATCACGACACTAGCTAAGCGCAGCCGGGCGGGTGCTCGGTACCGGGGCCGGCCCGCCGGGGCCCGCCGCCGGGACCTGGCCGCCGGCGTGACGCGGCGGTCACGTCCCGGCCAGGGCGCGTTAGCGGTTCAGGCGGCGGGCAGTGAGAATGGCAGCATGCATGCAGGCGCGCGCGCGGACACCGGCGACCTCGCGGAGCCGGCCTGGCCGGCGGGCCGGCGGGATCTGGTCGTGCTCGGCAGTACCGGTTCGATCGGCACCCAGGCGGCCGACATCGTCCGGCGCAACCCTGATTCGTTCCGGATCGCCGCGCTGGCCGCCGGGGGCGGCAACCCGGGCCTGCGGGCCAGCCAGGCGATCGAGTTCGGAGCCGAGGCCGTGGCCGTCGCCCGCGAGGACGCGCGGCCGGCCGCGCGGGAGGCGCTGCAGGACGCGGCCAGGGACCGCGGCCATCCGGTGCCCCAGCTGCTGGCCGGCCCCGAGGCGGTGGCCGAGATCGCGGCCTGGCCGTCCGATGTGGTGCTGAACGCCGTGACCGGCTCGGTCGGGCTGGCCGCGACGCTCGCGGCGCTGGACGCGGGCCGCATACTCGCCCTGGCCAACAAGGAGTCGCTGATCATGGGCGGCCGCCTGGTCACCGGCCGGGCCGGGCCCGGCCAGATCGTCCCGGTCGACTCCGAGCACTCGGCGATCGCCCAGTGCCTGCGCGGCGGCGAGCGCGGCGAGGTCAGCAAGCTGATCCTGACCGCGAGCGGCGGCCCGTTCCTGCACTGGACCCGCGAGCAGATGGCGGCCGCGACCCCCGAGCAGGCCCTGGCCCACCCGACCTGGAACATGGGCCCGCTGGTCACGATCAACTCGGCGACGCTGGTGAACAAGGGCCTGGAGGTGATCGAGGCGCACCTGCTCTTCGACGTGGACCTGGCCGATATCGAGGTCGTGGTGCACCGCCAGTCGGTGGTCCACTCCATGGTCGAGTTCACCGACGGCGCGACCATCGCCCAGGCCAGCCCGCCGGACATGCGGATCCCGATCGCGCTCGCGCTGGCCTGGCCGCGGCGGGTGGCCGGCGCGGCCGGCCCGGTCGACTGGACCCAGCCGCACACCTGGACCTTCGAGCCGCTGGACGGCGACGCGTTCCCGGCGGTCCCGCTGGCCAGGTCCGCGGCCCAGGCGGCCGGCACCATGCCGGCGGTCTACAACGCGGCCAACGAGGAGTGCGTGGCCGCGTTCACCGCCGGGCGCATCGGTTTCGCCGGGATCGTCGACACGCTCGCGCGGGTAGTCTTCGATCACGGCGGTTCCGGTCCCGGTGTCCCCGGCCTCGACGATGTGCTCGCGGCCGACCGGTGGGCCCGGCTGCGGGCCCGCGAGCTGACCCAGGCGGGCGCGGGATGAGCGGAGCCGCCGCGGGGCGCGGCGCGGCACGCGGACGGAGCCCGGAGGGAGGGCCAGCACGGTGAGCTTCCTGATCGGCGTGCTCATCTTCATCGTCGCCTTGCTGGTCTCGGTGATGCTGCACGAGGCCGGTCACTTCGTGACGGCCAAGATCTTCGGCATGAAGGCCACCCAGTTCTTCGTCGGCTTCGGCACGACCCTGTGGTCGCGGGTGCGCGGCGAGACCGAGTACGGCGTCAAGGCCCTCCCGCTGGGCGGATTCGTGAAGATCACCGGCATGACCACGATCGACGACGTCGACCCGGCCGACGAGCCGCGGTCATTCCGGGCCAAGCCAGGCTGGCAGCGCGCGATCGTGCTCTCGGCAGGCTCGTTCATGCACTTCGTGATCGCGCTCGTGCTGCTGTGGATCCTCGCCGTCGGCGTGGGCGTGGCCGACCAGTCGGGCACCACGGTCAGCGTGCTGCCGTGCGTCCCGGCCAAGGTCCAGGCGACGTGCGCGGCGGGCGACCCGCAGTCGCCGGCCTCCAAGGGCGGCCTGCACTCGGGCGATCAGATCATCGCCGTGGGCGGCCAGCGGGTGCGCAACTGGAGCCAGATCGGCACCGCGATCAAGGCGCACCAGGCGGGCCGCCCGGTGACCGTCACCGTGCAGCGGAATGGCCGCGATCTCGTCAAGACCGTCGACCTGACCACGGTGAGCGGGCGTTCCGGCTCGTTCCTCGGTGTCTCGCCGGTGGTGGTCTACAACCGCTCGGGCGTGTTCTCCGGCGGGTCGTACGCCGGGAAGGAGTTCGGCACCATCGCCGCCCAGTCGGTGACCGCGCTGGGCAAGATTCCCAAGGCGATTCCCTACCTTTTCTCCAAGAACCGGGCGAGCACGCCGGGCGCCAACGTCAGCAGCGTGGTCGGCGCGGCCAACGTCACCGGCGAGGTGGTCGCGGCGAACATCGGCTGGCAGCAGAAGGCCTCGGTGGTGCTGCTGATCATCATCGAGGTGAACATCTTCGTCGGGATCTTCAACTTGCTGCCGCTGCTGCCGCTGGACGGCGGGCACCTGGCCGTGGTGCTGTACGAGCGGGCCAGGGCCGGGATCTGCCGGCTGCTGCGCCGGCCGGACCCCGGCCTGGTCGACATCAAGAAGCTCATCCCGGTCAGCGTCGGGGTGTTCGCGCTGATCGTCGCATTCGGCCTGCTGCTGATCGCCGCCGACATCATCAACCCCCTGTCGCTGACCCACTAGCAAGGTCACTGTCCGGAACACACGATTCGCACCAGAGGATGAGGCGAGGAGTCCGATGACCGTCAACCTGGGCATGCCCCAGACGCCGCCCGCCGCGCTGGCTCCCCGCCGGCCGTCCCGCCAGATCATGGTGGGCAAGGGCAAGCACGCCGTGCCCGTGGGCGGCGGGGCGCCGGTGTCCGTGCAGTCCATGACGACCACGCTGACCGCCGACGTCAACGCCACGCTGCAGCAGATCGCGGAACTGACCGCGGCGGGCTGCCAGATCGTCAGGGTCGCGGTGCCGTCCCAGGACGACGCCGACGCGCTGCCCGCGATCGCGCAGAAGTCCCAGATCCCGGTCATCGCGGACATTCACTTCCAGCCCAAGTACGTGTTCGCCGCGATCGACGCGGGCTGCGCCGCCGTCCGGGTGAACCCGGGCAACATCAAGGCGTTCGACGACAAGGTCGGCGAGATCGCCAGGGCGGCCGCCGACGCGCAGGTGCCGATCAGGATCGGGGTCAACGCCGGCTCGCTGGACAAGCGGCTGCTGGCCAAGTACGGCAAGGCGACGCCCGAGGCGCTGACCGAGTCGGCCCTGTGGGAGTGCTCGCTGTTCGAGGAGCACGGCTTCGGTGACATCAAGATCTCGGTCAAGCACCACGACCCGGTCGTGATGATCCAGGCCTACCGGCTGCTGGCCAGCAAATGCGACTACCCGCTGCACCTGGGGGTCACCGAGGCCGGGCCGGCCTTTCAGGGCACGATCAAGTCGGCCGCGGCCTTCGGCGCCCTGCTCGCCGAGGGCATCGGGGACACGATCAGGGTGTCGCTGTCCGCCCCGCCGGTCGAGGAAGTCAAGGTCGGCACCGCGATCCTGGAATCGCTCGGCCTGCGCGAGCGCGGCCTGGAGATCGTCTCCTGCCCGTCCTGCGGCCGGGCCCAGGTCGACGTGTACAAGCTGGCCGACGAGGTGACGGCGGCGCTGGAGGGCATGGACGTGCCGCTGCGGGTCGCGGTGATGGGCTGCGTGGTGAACGGGCCGGGCGAGGCCAGGGAGGCCGACCTCGGCGTCGCCTCGGGTAACGGCAAGGGCCAGATCTTCGTGCGCGGCGAGGTGATCGCGACCGTGCCCGAGTCGCAGATCGTCGAGCGGCTGATCGAGGAGGCCATGAAGCTGGCGGCGGCCCAGGAGCCCGCCGCGTCGGCCTGACGGGACGGGCCGGCATGCGAACCAGGCCGCTCGCGGCGGCGGGCACGGTACTGCTGGCGGCGCTGGCCGCCGCTGGCTGCACGTCGGGCTCGGCGCCGTCCTCGGCCAAGTCCGCGGGCCCGTCCGCGGGCCGGCCGACCGCAGTTCCGGCTGGCACCATGACCTGGCACCACTGTTCCGGCGGCCAGACAACGCTCTGCACCAGCCTGACCGTGCCGCTGAACTACGCCAAGCCGTCAGGGCGGAAGATCACCCTCGCGCTGTCCGAGGTGCCCGCTACCGCTCCGGCGTCCCAGCGGCAGGGCATCTTGCTGGTCAACCCGGGCGGCCCGGGGGCCAGCGGCCTGAGCCTGGCCGGCTTCGTGGCCCAGGGACTGGCCCCGTCGGTCGCGGCCCGCTACGACATCATCGGGTTCGACACCAGGGGCGTCGGCGCCTCGGTGCCGGCGCTGCACTGCGACCCGGCGTTCTTCGCCCGCGAGCGGCCGGCCTACGTGCCGCGCAGCGCCGCCGCCGAGAAGGTGCTGATCGGCCGGGCCAGGACCTACGCGGCCGACTGCGGGAAGAAATACGGCTGGCTGCTGCCCTACCTGACCACCGCGAACATCGCCCGCGACATGGACCAGATCCGCGCGGCGGCGGGGCAGTCCAGGCTGAGCTACTTCGGCTACTCCTTCGGTACCTACCTGGGGCAGGTCTACGCGACGCTGTTCCCGCACCGGGTGTACCGGATGGTGCTGGACAGCACGGTCGACCCGACCGGCGTGTGGTGGAAGGACAACATCGAGCAGGACTACGCGTTCCAGGGCCGGATGAACGCGTTCGAGGCCTGGGCGGCCAAGGCCGACCGCGTCTATCACCTGGGCCGCACGGCCGCCCAGGTCAACGGCACCTGGAACCGGACCCTGGCCCGCCTGGCCGCGCACCCGGTGGCCCAGCAGGCAGGTCCGGCCATCGGCCCGGCCGAGTTCACCGACACCTTCGTCGCCGCCGGGTACGACAATGGCTACTGGCCGTCCCTCGCGGCGGCCCTGGCCGGTTATCAGCGCGGCTCGGACAGCCAGCTGACCACGCTGTACGGCCAGATCGCCAAGACCCCGGAGAACGAGTTCGCGGTCTACAACGCGGTCGAGTGCGCTGACGCGGCGTGGCCCAGGTCGTGGTCGTACTGGAACTCGGTCAACCGCCGGGTGTACCGCTCCGCGCCGCTGGAGACCTGGGACAACGTGTGGTTCAACGCGGCCTGCGCGTTCTGGCCGGTGCACGGGCCGGCCAGGCCGCTGCGGATCGGCGCGCCCGGGCTGCCGGGCATCCTCATGCTGCAGGGCACGCTCGACCCGGCCACGCCGTACGCGGGCGCCCAGAACGCGCACCGGGCGCTGCCGACCGCGAAGATGGTCGTGGTCTCCGGTGGCGGCAACCACGGTCAGTCGCTCGCCTACCCGCCCAACACCTGCGTCAACGGGTACCTGAACCGCTACCTGGCGACCGGCGCCCTGCCCGGCAAGCCTGGCCTGGTCAATGCGGTCTGCCCGGCTCTGCCCCCGCCTTCTGCTGGCTGACCGGCCTGGCCCGGGCTACCCGGGCCTTATCCGGGCTGACCCGGCCCGCTCCCGGCTAGCCCGTGGCGGCCCGGGTGCCGTTACCCTGAAAGGGTGCTGCGCACGAGGGCCGGGCAGACTTCGCTCCGGCTGCTGACGGACCGTGATCGCGCCGAGGCGCTGGCCCTTTGCGATCGCGATCCGGTGGCGAACGTGTTCGTCACGGCCAGGATCGCGGTCTGCGGGCTTGACCCGATGCGCCTGGGCGCGCAGGCCTGGGGCTATTACGAATCCGGCCAGCTGATCTCGCTCTGTTACGTGGGTCCCAACATGATGCCGGTGCAGGCCGGGCCCGCGGCCATTGCCGCGTTCGCCGACCGGGCCCGGCGGCAGGGCCGCCGCTGCTCGTCGATCGCCGGGCCCGCCGACGCGGTCGGAGAGCTGTGGCGGCAGATCGCCCCGTTCTGGGACCGGCCGCGGGAGATCAGGCACCATCAGCCGCTGATGGCGATCGCGGGCCGGCCGCTGGCCGAGCCCGATCCGGCGGTCCGGCTGGTCCGCCCGGACGAGCTGAGCATTCTGCTCCCGGCCAGCGTGGCGATGTTCACCGAAGAGGTCGGCGTCTCGCCGATCGGCCCGGATGGCGGCTTCGCCTACCGGGCCAGGGTCAGCGAGCTGATCGCGGCCGGCCGGTCGCTGGCCAGGATCGAGGACGGCGTCGTGGTGTTCAAGGCCGAGGTGGGCGCGGTTACCGGGCACGCCTGCCAGGTGCAGGGCGTCTGGGTGCCGCCCGCGCTGCGCGGGCGCGGGCACGCCAGCCGCGGCATGGCCGCGGTGGTCGAGTACGCCAGGGCGACGATGGCCCCGGTCGTCACCCTGTACGTGAACGACTTCAACGCGCCCGCCAGGGCGGCCTACCGCCGGGTCGGCTTCAGCGAGGTCGGCACCTTCATGTCGGTGATGTTCTAGCCGGGCGGCCCGGCGTCGGCCGGCCGATATCGCGTCGACGGCCGGGCCGGCCCGGTGCTAGGCTCCGGTGCCCTTGTGCCGATCCCCATGCCCGGAGGAGTCGCGTCATGCCCGGCGCCACCGACAACTCGGGAACGGACCAGGTACTGGCGGCCGAGCGGGAGCACCTGGTCAGCTCGCGGGAATTCCTGCGGCTGATGCGCGAGGACGTCCTCGCCCTGCCCGCGCTGGCCGGCGATCCGGTCTCCGAGCAGTACCTCAAGGCCGATCTGTACCGGCGGGCGGAGTCGCTGCGCGACCTGCCAGGCGCGCCGCTGTTCTTCGGCCGCCTTGATTACGCCGCCCCGGCCCCGCCGGGCGATTCCAGCCGGCCGCTGGACGGCGAGGAGTTCCATATTGGCCGCAGGCACGTCCATGACCCGGCCGGCCATCCGGCGGTCATCGACTGGCGCGCGCCGGTGTCGCGGCCGTTCTACCGGGCCAGCCAGGCCGAGCCGATGGGGCTGGCCCGGCGCCGCCGGTTCGGGTTCAGCGGCGGCCAGCTCACCGCGTTCGAGGACGAGAGCTTCGGGCCGGCCCCGCGGCCGGCCCCGGCCGGCCCCGACGCGGCGCTCAGCCGGCTGGTCATCGAGGAGATCGAACGGCCGAGGTCCGGCTCGATGCGCGACATCGTCGCCACCATCCAGCCCGAGCAGGACGACATCGTCCGGGCCGACGCGACCGAGTCGGTGTGCGTGCAGGGGGCGCCAGGCACCGGCAAGACGGCCGTCGGCCTGCACCGGGTCGCGTACCTGCTGTACGCCCACCGGGAGCGGATGACCAGGGGAGGGGTGCTGATCCTGGGGCCGAACCGGGCCTTCCTCACCTACATCCGCAACGTGCTGCCCGCCCTCGGCGAGTTCGACGCCGTCCAGCTGTCGGTGACCGAGCTGATCGCCTCGGTACCGGTCCGCGGCACCGACTCCGAGGAGGCGGCCCGGCTGAAGGGCGACCCCCGGATGGCCACGGTGCTGGCCGCGGCGCTGTGGGACCGGATCGGCGCGCCGGCCGAATCGGTGCTGCTGATCAGGGGCTCGCGGCGGTGGCGGGTCGCGGCCGGGCGGATCGCCGAGCTGGTGGAGGAGCTGCGCGAGCGCGGGGTCAGGTACGGCACCGGCCGGGAGATGCTGTCGCACCGCATCGCCCACGTCATCCTGAGCCAGATGGAGGCGGCCGGGGAGGCCTGCGACGACCGCACCCACGAGGCGGTGCGGCGGTCCGGGCCGGTCAAGGCGGCGATCAAGGCGATCTGGCCGGTGACCGACCCGGAGAAGGTGGTGTTCGCGCTGCTGTCCGACCCGGCCGCCATCGCGGCCGCGGCCGACGGCGTGCTCGGCCCGGCCGAGCAGGAACTTCTCGCCTGGCCCATGCCGCCGCGCTCGCCGGCCTCGGCCCGCTGGTCGCCGGCCGACGTGGTGCTCATCGACGAGGTCGCCGACCTGATCGAGCGCACCCCGAGCCTGGCCCACGTGGTCGTCGACGAGGCCCAGGACCTGTCGGCGATGGCCTGCCGGGCGATCGGCCGCCGCGCCTCGACCGGTTCGGTGACCGTGCTCGGCGACATCGCCCAGGGCACGACGGCCTGGGCGACGCCGAGCTGGGAGCAGATGCTGGGCCACCTGGGCAAGCCGGACGCCTCGCTGGAGATCCTCACCCTGGGCTACCGGGTGCCGCGCCAGATTCTCGATTTCGCGAGCCAGCTGCTCGATCACATCGCGCCCGAGCTGGCGCCGCCGGTGTCGGTGCGGCAGGACCCTGGCGCGCTCGCCATCACGCGGGTCGCGGCGGCTGAGCTTGGCGCGGCCCTGGCCTCGGCCTGCGCCGACGCGCTGGCCAGCCCCGGTTCGACCGCCGTGATCAGCTCCGACGACGGCGTGCCGGCGGTGACCGCGGCCCTGCGGGCAGCCGGCCTGCCGCACGCGGTGCTCGATGGCGCGGCCGAGGAAGCCGGGCTCGTGGTGGTCCCGGTCGGGCTGGTCAAGGGCCTGGAGTTCGATCACGTGATCGTGGTCGAGCCGGCCGAGATCGCGGCCGCCGAGGCGCGCGGGCTGCAGCGCCTGTACGTGGCCCTGACCCGCGCCGTGTCCCGGCTGACCGTGCTGCACGCCAGGCCGCTACCCGAGGCGCTGCGGGCCGCCGGGTAGGAAAGGCCGGCCAATTTTGGTCATGAAACGGCCGGAACCGGCCCAGCGGGTTCGGGTGATGACTGCGATTTTGTCAACGGAACTTGCAGGTCAACCATCGATCGGTGCATTCTGTGAAGGGTGCATTACTTTCCGCGATTCGATGAGTACGTTAGGTGACATGGTGGCCCTGGTAGCTGGTCAGGCCAGCGGCGATCCCGGTACCGAGCCGTACGTTGAGTACTTCCTCGACCGGCTGGAGAGCCTGGCCGAAGAGCTGGGCAAGTACGGGCTGATGACAAGGCTGACCGCGCCGACCGGTCGGGTGCCCAGCCTGCACGTGGTGAACCCGGCGATGTCCCGGCTGGCCGAGGATGTCTACGTCGGCCGCAGCCAGGATGGCCGGTGGTGGTTCTGGTGGCCCTGGGCCGAGCGGATCGCTCCGGGGAACGAGCTGGGCAGCGCCGCGGCACTGATCGCGCGCGTGCTGAGCGCCGTTCCCTGACCGGCCGCCTGGCCTGGTTCCGCTGGCCGGCCGGATGGCCGGCTAGCGCCCGCGGGGCAGGCCGGGGAAGGCGGGGGAGCGGCTGCTCCACCGGGTCGCCCGGACCGCGCAGGACCGCATGCCGTCCGCGGCGACCGTCCGCAACCCGGGCGCCGCCGCCGCGACCAGTCCAAGGTAGGCGGCCGTGACGTCGTGCTCCAGGGTGACCGCGAGGGCGGCCGCCTGGCGGGCCGTGCGGACCCGGTCCGGCAGCCGGTACGCGATGGCGGCCGGGCGGGGCCGGCCGCCGAGCGCCGTGATCATCGCGGTCAGGTTGTCCCGAGCCCGCTCGTGGGCGACGCAGTCGGCGGCCGCGGCGAGGTACTTCGCGCCGGTCAGGTGCGCCCCGGCCACGCCGTAGCCGTAGCTAGCCGCCTGCTCGGCGGCGAGCGCCGTTTGCATCGCCGCGATGTCGCGGCCGGTCTGCGCGCGGGCGCCGTGCACCGCGCTGGCCGGCGTCAAGGCGGCCGGCGGCGGGACGTCCTTGCCGTGTCCCAGCAGCACCAGGTGGGCGGCCTCGGCCGCGCCGATGCTGGCCATCAGCTGCGCGAGCGCGGCCGCCACCGTGGTGAGCTCGGTGGCCAGCCTGGCCGACGCCTGAGCCTCGGCCCGAGCCAGCCCGGCCAGGATGGCGGGCCGGCCGCCGGCCGGCGGCGCGACCCTGGGACTGGGCTTCGGCCGTGCGGTACGCAGCCGCGGCGGCAGCTCGAGCCGGGCCCGCAGCCGGTCCAGGTGAGCCTGATGCTGGGCCGCCACGGCCGCGACGACGCGGCTGGCGTGGCCGGCCGTCAGGGTCGTCAGGGCCGCGTGGTACCGGGCCAGCAGCAGCTCCTCGGCCGCGATGGCGTGCTCGAGCGTGATCACGTCGGCACCCGGCGCGGGCCGGTGACCGAGCACCTCCAGGCCCTTGCAGCCGGCCAGTCCCAGCGCGCCGGCGGCGGCCGCCGCGCTCAGCACGAGGCGCCTGGTCGGTTCGGGCCCCACCTGATCCTGCTCCTGTCTGCCGGCCGCTGGTCCGCTGACCGCTGTCGCGGCACCCAGCATGCCACGCCGGCGGTGCCGGGGCGGCCGATCACGCTCCGTGGCCCGGCCGCCACGTGCTCCGGGGGTTAGCCCGTGGCGGAGAAGAGCAACAGGTCAGAACGCCGAGCTATCCTCACGGCTAGGCTAGAGCCCGGGTAACAGGTCCAGGTCGCCGGCGAGGAGGCGTGATGCGTGAGAATTCGCGTCGCGGCACGCCCCGGCAGGGCCGCCCGGGAGCCCGGGCCGGAGCCGGGCGGGACGCCCGCGGCCGGGCATCGGCGGGCCGGGGCAGCGGGCCAGGATCCGGCCGGGCCGCCTACGACGGCGGAAGGCCGGGCCCGGGGAACCGGGGCAGCGCGCCAGGAAGCTCCGATACCGCCATGCTCAGGGCGCTGATCGAGCCGGTGCTGCACGCGCTGGACATGGACCTGGAGACGCTCAAGGTCGCCGCGGCCGGGCGCCGCCGGGTGCTGCGGATCATTATCGACACCGACGGCGGCGTGAGCCTGGATGACATCGCCGAGGTGAGCCGCGAGGTCTCGGCGAAGCTCGACGCCGCGAACGCGATGGGCGACGCGCCCTACACGCTGGAGGTGTCCTCGCCTGGCGTGGACCGGCCGCTCACCCAGCCCCGGCACTGGCGCCGGGCGATCGGGCGGCTGGTCATCGTGGCGGTGGCGGGCGACGAGGCGGGCGAGCCCGGCGACGGGCCGCCCGCGCGGGTGGTCGATGCCGATCAGCAGGGCGTCACGCTGGAGACCGACGGCGCGACCAGGACCGTGTCGTACGGCGATCTCGGGCCAGGCCGCGTGCAGGTGGAGTTCGGCCGCCTGGCCGAGGACGACGAGGCAGACCCGGACGGCGGCACGGGCGGCCCGGGCGGGTCCGCAGGGGGTCCAGAGGAGGGGGGAACCAACGG
>JBPCKO010000103.1:0-6314 GCA_051004215.1 Streptosporangiaceae bacterium
AGGGTGAGGGGTGGAGAAGAGACGGGGGTCTGGGGGGGCAGCGACGGCCGCGGACCAGGTGCTCCGCCCGCGACCGGCTGGGTGCTGCCCCCCCCCGCGCCGAGCACGAAAGCCAGGCTGGCCGGAATGGCCGCCAGCGCGCCCGCGACCGCCGCCACGGCTGCGGCCGACGCCAGCACCAGGCCGACCGCGAGCACGGTCACCGGCCGCCAGACGGCGCGGAGATCCCGGATCGGCAGTTCGTCGGTCGCGGCGTAGAGCAACGGCGGCAGAACGATCAGGCTGACGGCGTCCGGCGGCACCCGGACCGGCGGAATGCCGGGCAGCGAACCCACGGCGATTCCGGCGATGACCAGCAGCGAAGGTGCGGGAATCCGCAGCCGCCGGGCGAAAACGGCGACCACCGTGCCCAGCAGCACGAGGAACAGGACCGTCTCGACACCACGCACGCCGCTGACCTCACTCGATTGACCGCAGATTGCCGACCAGACTTCCCGGCGCGCCACTAGCAGCGTAGCGGGCGGCGCGGCGAACTACGCTGAGCCTTCGTGACTCTCGCCCCTGTCGCTTCGCGTCCGGCCCGGCCGGCCGGGCCGCCGCGGCCGCCGATAACGCTCGGGGACCTGCACTTCGGTTAGGACGGGGAGTTGCGGTACCCGCGGGATCGCGAGCAGGCCGTCGAGGAAATCTTCGACGCTCACCTCAGCCAGGCCCGCGAGCTGCTGGCCGGCCGACGACATCGGCACCGGGCGGCGGCGAAGCCCGGCGACAGGCGACGGAGTGCTGCTCGAACGCCTCGTCGCCGACCTGCTCGACAACCCCCAGCGCTACACCCTGTGCCGCCACCGCCGGGTTGCGCCTACGCCGGGGCGACTTGGTCCGATGAGCCGACGACACGACCCTGCATGACCTTGTCGTGCTCGGGTAGCAGGGCGAACGGGTCGCCGAGACTGTGGCTCCCGGCTGTTTCGCGGTACACCGAGCGCACCCGCGACTGCAGCGCACCCGGATGGAAGGACTGCACATGCCAGCCGTCACGGACTCCGCCAAAGCGGAACCGGTGGTACAGGGCATCGACCGGATGGTGCGCAACATCGAGACTGGCCGTTTCGAACGCAGCCTTGCCGCGCTGACCGCGGTCGGCGCGCTGGTGACCGCGGCCGAGATCTACTTCGAGCACGACTCGGCCAGCTTCGGGAACAAGATGATGTGGCTGCCGGTCGTGCTGGGCCCCGTCGGGGCGGCAGCCGGAGTGGCCGGTTTCTTCAGCCGCCGGATGGCCAAGACCGCGCTGCCGATCGCGTCGGCGGCGATCGTGGCCAACGGCTTGCAGGGCACCTACCTGCATGCCCGGGGGATCGGGCAGAAGCCAGGGGGCTGGCGCAACGCCCGCTACAACATGGAGATGGGCCCGCCGCTGCTGGCGCCGCTGCTGGTCACGTTCGTCGGCGGGATGGGCCTGCTCGCGTCGGTGCTCCGGCGGGAAAAGTGACCGCTACGGCGCCACGGCCCCCTCACCCCCGGTTCCCCGGCTTCGATGTCCTCGCCCAAAGCGGGCACTGGGATCCGGTGACCGCCGGCGTGGTGCTGGCCAGGACCGGGTTGGCACCCGACATCCGATTCTTCACCCCCGCCGAGCTGGCCGTCGCCTCCGCGCTGGGCGACCAGCTGCTCGACCAGCAGGGCGAGGCGAAGGTCCCCGTGGTCAACATGATCGACGCGCGGCTGGCCGAGAAGCAGACCGACGGCTGGCGCTACGAGGACATGCCCGAGGACGGCCAGGCCTGGCGGAGCACGCTGGCAGCGCTCGAATCCGACGCCCGGGAATGTTACGGCAGCGGGTTCGCCGCTTGCACGCACCAGCAGCAGAGGACTCTGATCCAGTCCGTCCAGGACCTTGGTGCGGACGCGTGGCATGGCCTTCCCGCCCAGCACGTGTGGAGTCTGTGGACCCGCTACGCCTGTACCGCGTTCTACTCCCATCCGCTGGCCTGGAACGAGATCGGCTTTCCCGGGCCGGCCTATCCGCGCGGCTATAAGAACTCCGGCGTCAACGCCCGTGAGCCGTTCGAGGTCCGTGACGCCCAACCGGGCGCTGACCCCGCGCGGGGTCAGCGATGAGCAGTGTCCGCGACCGGAATGAATCGGCGTGGCTGCTGCCTAACGACGGCACCCGCACCAACCACGCGCTGCGCAAGGACATGCGCCGCTTCGCCGACAGCGACGACCTCGACCTGCTCGTCGTCGGAGGCGGGGCCGGCGGTTCGACGCTGCTGCAGCGCGTGGCCCGCGCGGGTTGGAAGGTCGCGGCCCTCGACGCCGGACCATTCTGGGACCCGGATACCGACTGGGTCAGCGACGAGGCCGGCTCGCATCACCTGTACTGGACCGAGCCGCGTGTTATCTCCGGGTCAGATCCAGTGCCGCTCGGCTCGAACAATTCCGGCCGCGGCGTCGGCGGATCGATGGTCCACTACGCCGGCTACACGCCCCGTTTTCACCCCAGCGACTTCCGCACCTTCGCCCAGGACGGGGTAGGCGCAGACTGGCCCATCGACTACGCCGACCTCCGCAGCTACTACCAGGCGATCGAGGAGGAGCTCCCAGTCGCCGGCGAGAAGTGGCCGTGGGGCGACCCGCACTCCTACCCCTACCGGCCTCACCCAGTCGGCGGCAACGGCGAGATGTTCCTGCGCGGCGCCTACAAGCTCGGCATCACCGCGAAGGTAGGTCCGGTCGCGATCGTTAACGGCCGTTTCGGCAACCGGCCGCACTGCATCTACCGCGGCTTCTGCCTGCAGGGCTGCAAGGTCAACGCCAAAGCCTCGCCGCTGATCACCCACATCCCCGACGCACTCGCCCACGGCGCTGAGGTCCGCCAGGACTGCATGGTCACCCGCATTGAAATCGACCAGCGCACCGGCTACCCCACCGGCGTGCACTACATCCGCGAAGGCGTGCCGCGATTCCAGAAATCCCGCATGGTCGCGATCGCCGGCTACTCAATCGAGACACCCCGGCTGCTGCTCAACTCCGCCTCGAAACGGTTCCCAGAAGGGTTGTGCAACGACTTCGACCAGGTCGGCCGCTACCTGATGGTGCAGGGGGCTCCGCAGACCGCCGGACGGTCGACGCCGAGGTACGGATGTACAAATCGCCTCCGCCCGAAGTCAGCAGCGAGGAATTCTACGAAACCAATCCGAGCAAGCCGTACCAACGCGGGTTCTCCATCCAGACCGTCTCCCCGCTGCCGATCACCTGGGCCGAGCACGTGGCGGCCCAGGGTCACTGGGGCTCTGCGCTGCGCGGGTACATGACCGACTACGTGCACTGGTCCACCCTCGGGGGGCTATGCGAGTTCCTCCCCCAGCCCGACAACCGGGTGACCCTGGCCGAGGAAAAGGACCGGCACGGACTGCCCGTCGCCAGCTTCTCCTACTCCCAGTGCGAGAACGACACCACGCTGATGAAGGCGGCCCAATCCGTCATGGAAGACATCCTGAGCGCAGCCGGAGCCGACGAGGTGATCACCATCGGCCGGTATGCGCATCTCGTCGGCGGAGCCCGGATGGCGGCGGACCGGCGACATGGCGTCGTCGACGCTGACTGCCGCACCTTCGCCGTGCCCAATCTCTACATCACCGACGGCAGCGTCCTGCCCACGCAGGGCAGCGCCAACCCAGCCCTGACGATCATGGCGGTCGCCGCCCGGGCCGCCGATCGGCTGACCGGCACCGCCGTTGGCAGACCCGCGCGAACCTGACCCAGCGGCGCAACCCAAGGAGGCACCACCATGGCTAAACCGAATGTCGCCGACTACCTGCTCGAGCGACTACGCGACTGGGGCGTAGACAAGGTCTTCGCCTTTCCCGGCGACGGCATCAACGCCATCCTGGCCGCCTGGGGCCGCGCCGAGGACAATCCGATGTTCATCCAATCCAGGCACGAGGAGATGAGCGCTTTCGAAGCGGTCGGCTACGCGAAGTTCACCGGTCGCTTCGGCGTCTGCATGGCCACCTCAGGCCCCGGCGCTGTCCACCTGCTCAACGGCCTGTACGACGCCAAACTGGACCACGTGCCGGTCGTCGCGATCGTCGGGCAGACCAATCGCTCGGCCATGGGCGGCTCCTACCAGCAGGAGGTCGACCTGCTGAGCTTGTTCAAGGACGTGGCCAGCGAGTACGTGCAGATGGTCACCGTCCCCGAGCAGCTCCCCAACGTGCTGGACCGCGCCATCCGCGTCGCGTTGGCCGAACGCGCCCCGACCGCGCTCATCATCCCTTCCGACGTCCAGGAACTTGAGTACTCCCCGCCCACGCACGAGTTCAAGATGGTGCCCTCCAGCCTCGGCGTGGACTGGGCAACCACGTCCCCCAGCGAGGACGCGGTCGCGCGCGCCGCAGAGGTCCTCAACGCCGGCAGCAAGGTCGCCATCCTGGCCGGCTCCGGCGCCCGGGGCGCCCGGGAGCAGGTCATGCAGGTCGCCGACCTGCTCGGCGCCGGAGTCGCGAAGCCGTTGCTAGGCAAGGATGTCCTGTCCGACGAACTGCCGTACGTCACGGGCTCGATCGGGCTTCTGGGCACCCGGCCCAGCTACGAAATGATGACGGACTGCGACACGCTCCTTACCGTCGGCTCCAGCTTCCCTTACACCCAGTTCCTGCCGGCCTTTGACCAGGCGCGGGCAGTTCAGATCGACATCGATGGCAAGTACATCGGCATGCGCTACCCATACGAGGTGAACCTGGTCGGCGACGCCGCCGCGACACTGCGCGCCCTCATCCCGCACCTCGACCGCAAGGACGACCGGGCCTGGCGCGAAACGATCGAGGCCAACGTCAAGCGATGGTGGGAGGTGATGGACGCCGAGGCAATGGTCGAGGCCGACCCGATCAACCCGATGCGGCTGTTCCACGAGCTGTCGTCACGGCTGCCCGAGAACGCGATCATCACCGCCGACTCCGGCTCGTCAGCGAACTGGTACGCGCGGCAATTGAAGTTCCGCGGCGACATGCGCGGCTCACTCTCGGGCAACCTGGCCACCATGGGTCCAGGTGTGCCCTATGGCATCGGCGCGAAATTCGGCAACCCAGGCCGTCCCGTGATCGTATTCGCCGGGGATGGGGCGATGCAGATGAACGGCATGGCCGAGTTGATCACCATTAAGCACTACTGGCAGCAGTGGACCGACCCGCGCCTGATCGTCGCCGTGCTGCACAACAACGACCTCAACCAGGTCACATGGGAAATGCGTGCCATGGAAGGCTCCCCGAAGTTCACCAAATCCCAGACACTGCCCGACGTCGACTTCGCCAGTTTCGCCGCAAGCCTCGGCCTGCAGGCAATCAGCGTCACCAGCCCCGACGAGGTCGGCGCGGCCTGGGAGCGGGCCCTCGCTGCAGACCGGCCCACCCTGCTCGACGTCCACACCGACCCGAACGTGCCGCCGATCCCGCCGCACGCCACCTACGAGCAGATGAAAGACGCCGCCGAGGCACTGCTCAAGGGCGACGAGGACCGGTGGGGCATTGTGAAGGAAGGATTCAAGACCAAGATCCAGGAGTTCCTGCCCCACAAGGACAGCTGAGTCATGTCTGACATTCCGTGACGTCGCTGGACGTCTCGGCCTGCACGATCCCCACCGACACGCCCGAAGCCGACGGCACCCTGCGCACTGGCCCCGCAGCCGCAATACCCGCTGCGCAGGCGGATACGCTCGTCACGGTGGCCACCGGGACCGTGACCGACAACCTCGGTTCGCCCATTGCTGGCGCTCAAGTGCAGTTGTATGCGTGGCCATCGGATGCCGTGCTGAACGTCATGGTCGCTGGCCAGACCGTCCCCACAACCCTGCTGGCCACGACCACTGCCAACCTGGCAGGCACATATTCGTTTGAACCACCCCGAGTTTCGTGCGCACTTCCTTCTTTGGGAAGGAAGATGTCACGATGCCAGCCAAGTACGACCAGGAGACGAAGGCGAAGGCGATCCGGCTGTTCCGGGATCATGCCGGGGACTATGACTCGCCGTGGGCGGCGATGTGCGCGATCGCGGGCCGGCTGGGGATGAGCGCGGAGACGCTGCGCAAGTGGGTCCGCCAGGCCGAGATCGACGCAGGCACGGCGCCGGGCACCAGCAGCGAGTCCGCGCAGGAGATCCGGGAGCTGAAGCGCCGTAACCGGGAGCTGGAGCAGACCATTGAGGTGCTCAAGGCGGCGACCCGTTTTTTCGCCCGGGAGAACGACCCGCAGTGCCGGTGATCTGCGAGTTCATCGACGCCTGCCGGGACCGGTTCGGGGTCGCTCAGGTCTGCC
>JBPCKO010000104.1:0-2551 GCA_051004215.1 Streptosporangiaceae bacterium
GGGTGGGGGGGGGGAAAAGGAGAGGGGGGGGGGAACGAGGGGTTCGGGTTGGGGAGGGGGTCCTCCGGCGGGTGGGGGACTCCCCCTCGCCGTTAGGCGTTGATCGTCTGGCCGCCGTCGACCACGAGGGCCTGGCCGGTCATGTAGGACGAGGCATCGCTGGCCAGGAACACCGCGGTCCCCGACATCTCGTCGGCCCTGGCCCACCGGCCCATCGGAACCCCGGCGACCGTGGCCGGGCCGGCCTGCGGGTCCTCCCACAGGCTGCGGTTCAGGTCGGTGGCCGTCCAGCCCGGGCACAGCGCGTTCACCCGCACCCCGCTGGGGGCCCATTCGACGGCGAGCGTCCTGGTCAGCGAGATCAGCCCGGCCTTGGCCGCGCCGTACGGGCTGATCAGCGGGGACGCGGCGACGCCGGCCACCGAGGCCACGTTGATCACCGAGCCGCTGCCCCGGTCAAGCAGGTGCGGAGCGAAGGCGTGGCAGACGTAGACCGCCGAGTTCAGGTTTAGCCTGATCAGCTTGTCCCAGCCGGACAGCCGCAGATCGCGGAAGCTGACCATGAAATTCGACCCGCCCGCGTTGTTGACCACGATGTCGACGTGGCCGAGCTGGTCGATGGCCAGTTGCGCTGCCCTGGCCACGCCACCCTGGTCGGTGACGTCGGCCGGGATCACGACCGCCCGGCGCCCGGCCGCGGTGACGTCGTCCGCGGTGTCGGCCAGCCCCTCGGCTGTCCTGGCCACCAGCGCCACGTCGGCGCCGGCCTGCGCCAGCGCGACCGCGATCGCGCGGCCGATCCCGCGCGATGCGCCGGTCACGAAAGCGGACCTGCCATTCAGGTCGAACAGGCTCACCGGTCGGTTCCCTTCTCCTTCGGCTGACGCGGCCGGGTGCCGGGCCGCGCGGCGTACTGCGGCTAGGCCGCTGGCCATTGCCCGGGCAGCGGCGCGGCGGCCGGGTTCACTAGCCGCACGATCTCGTTCAGCGCGATCCTGACGTACTTCTCGCCCACCCACAGGTGCTTGGCCCCGTCCACGGCGATCACCTGGGCCTGCGGGACCAGGGCGAACCGCCGCGCCGCTTCGGCCGGGCGCAGGTAGTCGTCCAGCTCCGGTACCAGCGCCACGAGCGGCCGGCCGCTGGCGGCCCAGCCGTCCAGGTCCGCGTCCACGGCCCGGCGCAGCGCGGGAGACAGCAAGATGGCCCCCTGCACCGGCGGCACGTTCCCCCACATCAGGGCCAGCTCGGTGCCGAACGACCAGCCGAGCAGCCAGACTCCGGGGAGCCCGGCGGCCGTGCAGTAGTCGAGTGCCGCCCCAACGTCGGCCTGTTCCGGGCCGCCGTCGCCGAAGTGGCCATCGCTGCGGCCACGCTCGGAGCGCGTGCCCCTGGTGTTGAACCGCAGCACCGCCAGGCCGGCCATGGCCGGCAGCCGGAAGGCTGCCTTGCGCAGCACGTGACTGTCCATCATGCCGCCCGCGGTGGGCAGCGGGTGCAGGCAGACCAGCGTCCCGGCCGGGTCCCGGCCGGCCGGCAACGCCAGCTCGCCGACCAGGCCGAGCCCGTCCGATGTGCGCAGCACGATGTCCTGCCGGCGAGCGGGCAGCACGGTCCCCGGCTTGATCTCAACCGCCTCGCCCTCGCCCACCGGCATCCTCTCGAAGGGCTTGAATCACTCGCCTACCGGTACCTGGCCGGGCCAGGCCGCTTCGGCCGGCGCTGCCAGCATGCATTGTGCCAGTGCCTGCGCTCGGCCAGTCCTGGCGTCTGCTCAGGCCACACCACCAGGTGCGGCGTGCCGGGCCTGATTTCCTGATCGCAGCCGGGACACCGGTAGGTCTTAACCGCGGCCGGGCCCGGCACCTGCCGCACCACCCAGTCACCATCCGGCCATTCCTGCACCTGGGGCGGCCCCAGCCGTGGCTCGGCACCGTCGCCGTCGCCGCCTGCCGCCTTCTGGCCGCCCGGCGTACGGCCGCCCCGGCGCGGGCGGCGCGGCACATCCCCCGGCAGCCGGCGGGCCTTGCGCGGGCTCATGGACCGGAGCGGCGGGCCAGTCGCGGCTCCGGCGGCACGGGTCAGCCCTCCCCGGCCAGGCCGGCCAGGGTGCGCTCGCGCAGCAGCGGCGGGGGGGCGAACGCGGGATCGCCGTAACCCGCCTGCATCGCATCGAGGACGGCGACCGCCTGGTCCGTGCCCGCGTCCGCCAGCATCCGCATCGGCCCGGCCGGGTACCCGCAGCCCAGCGTCATCGCCGCGTCCACGTCGGCCGCGCTGGCGTAGCCGTCGGCCACCATGGCCACGCAGTCCCGCAGGTGCGCGAACAGCAGCGCCCCGACCAGCAAGCCGGGGCGGTCGGCGGTCCTGACGACGGGCAGCCCGAGCCGGGCGGTGAGCGCCTGTGCGTGGGCCAGCGCCGCCGACGACGTGGCCGCCGTGACCACCAGCTCGGCCAGAGCCGGCTTGGCCGGGTCCGGCCAGGTCAGGTGGAGTCCGGCCGCGGGGGGGGCACCGAACCACGCGGGAGGAAAAACACGAACGCAAACCC